>JBKECB010000106.1:0-4854 GCA_047974165.1 Lactovum sp. | reverse complement strand
ATCAAATAACTTTCTTATAAGTTTATTGATTTTTTATTTTAAGATAAAATAAATAGATGATAAAAGAAAATAGAAAAACTAAAATTATTTTATATTTTTTACTGGCAGTATATTTTTTAGTAATTATTAATTTAACTGTTTTTAGAGGTGGTAATAGTCGAGAGAGTTCTGTTAATCTTATTCCATTTTTAACCCTTTTTTCTCAATTGAAAAGTTTCCTTTTAGATTTTAATCTCTTTAGTTTGTTTAATTTAATTGGAAATTTAGCTTTATTTTTTCCTTTGGCGTATACTGGAGCTTTAGAGATTCCTAAGATGAGAACTTTTAAAGTTTCTTTTTTAGTTTTCTTTTTATTGACAGTTTTTATAGAGTTTTTTCAATATCTTTTAAGATGTGGAGCTTCTGATGTTGATGATTTGATTTTAAATGTCTTAGGAGCTTTATTAATGCTAAAACTCTATCATTATCAAGCCAAGAAAATGGAGAGAAGAAAGTTATATCACTGGGCAGTTATGATTGTAATCCTATCTTTAATTCCTTATACTTTTTATGCTTTCCAAGGTCTTTTTGGTTTACGAATACATGTATAGTTGAGAATGTGCTATAATTTTAATAAACTAAAGGAATGAGGGAAAAATGATTCGCATTTATAATAGCATGAGCCATCAGTTGGAAGAATTTAAACCTATCGAGGAAAAAAAGGTAAAGATGTATCTTTGCGGCCCAACAGTTTATAATTATATCCATATTGGAAATGCACGTTCACTTGTTGCTTTTGATTTAATTCGCCGATATTTAGAGTTTCGTCAGTTTAAAGTTAACTTTGTTTCAAATTTTACAGATGTAGATGATAAGATTATTGCAGCAGCAAAGCTAGAGAATATTTCAGTTTTAGAACTTTCAGAGCGATACATATCTGCTTTTTTTGAGGATGCAAAAGCCTTATCTGTAAAAAAAGCGAGTCAGCATCCAAGAGCGACAGAATATATTGATGATATGGTTAAATTTATTGAAGAATTAATAGAAAAAGATTTTGCTTATGTTTCAAAGTCAGATGTTTATTTTAGAGTGGCAAAGTCTCAAGATTATGGGCGTCTTGCTAATAAAAATTTAGATGAGCTTATCGAAGGAGCTTCTGGGAGATTATCTGAAGATGTAAGTTTAAAAGAGTCATCTGCAGATTTTGCTTTATGGAAAGTAGCAAAAGAAGGGGAACAATCCTGGGATTCTCCATGGGGTAAAGGACGCCCTGGCTGGCATATTGAATGCTCTGTGATGGCTAATTTACTCTTAGCTGAAACGATTGATATCCATGCTGGAGGAGCTGATCTTGAATTTCCACACCATACGAATGAAATTGCTCAGTCAGAAGCACATAATGGAAAAAAATTTGTCAATTATTGGCTGCATAATGGCTTTGTTAATGTATCTGGTGAAAAAATGTCAAAGTCATTGGGGAATTTTAAAACGGTACGTGAGCTTTTAGAATCAGGGATTGACCCACAAGTTTTAAGATTATTTTTAGTCAGCCAACACTATAGAAGACCTTTAGATTTCACAGAGGAGGCGTTGGAACAGTCAGAAAATAATCTGAAAAAAATTCTTAATGTCTTTGTAAAATTTGAAGAAGATAGAGAAATTAATGAAGAGGAATTAGAGAAGTTTAAAAGAGAATTTATTTTAGCAATGGATGAGGATTTTAATATTGCGAATGGTCTAACAGTTTTTTATGATTTTATTAAATGGGTTAATAAAGGAAATACTGCCCAAGCAGCAAAAGATTTTTACTTAACAGTTTTAGAACTTTTAGGTATTCATACCCAAACTAAAAAAGAAGATTTAAGAATAGAAGAATTAGTGGCTCAAAGAGAATTTGCACGTCAAAATAAGGATTTTGTAGTGGCAGATAAAATAAGAGATGATTTAAAAGCTGAAGGAATTCTTTTAGAGGATACAGCAAAAGGTGTGAGGTGGTCGTATGAATGAGAAAGAGGCTTCGTTACTTAATGGTATTGCCTTAGCATATATTGGAGATGCTATCTGGGAGTTGGCTGTTCGAGAGTATTTACTTAATCAAGGAATGACGCGACCAGCTCAACTTCAAAAATCAGCAACTCAATTTGTGTCAGCAAAAGCACAAGCAGCTTTGATTAATAAAATGACAGAAGATAATTTTTTAACAGAGGAAGAATTAGTATATTTTAAACGTGGCCGTAATGCACATAGCAAAACAACAGCAAAAAATACAGATATTTTAACTTATCGTATTTCAACAGGTTTTGAGGCTGTTTTTGGTTATTTATATCTAAAGGATGATAAATTACGCTTAAAAGAACTCTTTGATTACTGTTTACAGATGGACTGAGCAAGATTGCTTGGTCTTTTTATTAAAAAAAAGTAACTATAATGAGAATTTTTTTTCATTTTGTGATAAAATTGACAGTAAGTGTCTGAAAAGACTCTGAAATAATTATTGTTATTTCAAAATTACAAGTTACTTGTAATCATAAATAAAAAGAAAGAAGGTTTCAAATGACTCAAATTGATTGGGCAAAGGAAGTTGAAGTACGTAAGGATGATCTTTTTGCAGATTTATTCGAAATTTTAAAAATCAACTCTGTGAAAGACATGGAAAATGCATCCGAAGCATTTCCTGTAGGTCCTGGACCAGCAAAAGCTTTAACAAAATTTTTAGAACTCGCTGCACGTGATGGTTTTAGAATAAAAAATCTAGATAACTTAGCAGGGCATTTTGAATATGGAGATGAGAGTTTAGAAGCATTTGGTCTTTTAGGCCATGTGGATGTTGTCCCAGTAGATGATAAGTGGGATACAGACCCATTTAGTCCTGTAATCAAAGGAGAAGGAGCAGAAGCAAAACTTTATGCGCGTGGCTCCTCAGATGATAAAGGTCCTTCGATTGCTGCTTACTATGCGGTGAAAATTATTAAAGAGTTAGGACTTCCAATCTCTAAAAAGGTAAGATTTATTATCGGAACAGATGAAGAGTCTGGCTGGGCATGTATGGATCATTACATGAAACATGAGGAAATGCCAAAGTATGGATTTTCTCCTGATGCTGAATTTCCAATTATCAATGGGGAAAAGGCGATTATTGCAGTAAAGACAAGTTTTCCAACTGTTGAAGGTGAAGCAACTTTAAAACTTGAAAGTTTCAAGTCAGGTTTAGCTTTAAATATGGTTCCTCCAACAGCTGCAGCAGTTGTTTCAGGTGATGTTAGCTCACTTGAAGCTTCATTTAATGACTTTTTAGCTAAAAATGAGTTGACAGGTTCAGTGAAGATTGAGGGAAAACAAGCAAGTTTTGAACTTGTAGGTAAAGGTGTACATGCGATGGATCCAACAGTAGGAGTTAACGCTGCTACTTATCTTGCAGCCTACCTTCATCAAGCAGGAGATTTTGATGCTTCAGCAGCACTGTATCTTAAAGTAATTACAGAATATTATCACCTTGTACATGATGGCTCAAAATTGGGAATTGCTTATGAACATCCAGTAATGGGCGGCGTAACATCTCCAGCAAATCTTTTTGAATACAGTCCAGCAGGTGAAAAATATGTCACTTTAAATGTTCGCTATCCTGATGGTACAAGCTTTGAAGAAATTGAAGTGAAGATGAATGAGACTTTAAATGAATTTGGTGTTAAAGCAGTCGTTGAAGAAGGTGGACATCGCAAACCTCACTATCTTCCTGGTGATGATCCAATGGTTCGTACTCTACTTGATGTTTACGAAGAGCATACTGGCGAAAAAGGAGAAGAATTCTCTATTGGTGGTGGAACTTACGGTCGTATCTTAGAGCATGGTGTGGCATACGGTGCACTCTTCCCATGGCGTGAGTCTACAATGCATCAACCTAATGAATACATGTATGTTGATGATATTATCAAATCAACAGTCATCTATGCAGACGCGATTTATCGCTTAATTAAATAAGTATTTAATTAAATTAAAAAAGAAAGTTCAGACTTTTAGTCTGTCCTTTCTATGTTTTGATTAATTTAATAAAAAAATTAGAGGAGAAAGTTTTGAAAAAACTATCTAAAAACGCTTATGGCGGTGTGCCAGGTAAAGAATATATTCCTTACGAAGACGGGCGTAAAGTAAATACAGGCAATACGGTTGTCTTAGTTCTAGGTCTATTACTAGCCGTTATTTTTGCTGCATCTACAGCCTACTCAGGAATGAAGTCAGGTCTAACAGTAGCTGCAGGTATTCCAGGAGCTATTTTAGGTTCAGGGATTTTGTCATTATTTATTCGTAAAAACAACTTTTTAAAGAAAAATATTTTACAAGCAATGGCCTCAGGAGGAGAGTCAATTGCCTCAGGAATTATTTTTGTCTTGCCAGCTATCATTTTATTAGGTGGAAAAGTAAACTTTTTCATTGGTGTATTAATTGGTGTTGCTGCTGTTTTCTTCGGTATTGGTATCATGGCATTTGTTCAAGATTATCTTTTAGTTGAAGAGCATGGAACTCTTATTTATCCAGAATCTATGGCAATTTCTGAGACACTGATTGCATCAGATACAGGTGGCTCTTCACTAAAATTCATGGGTATTGGCTTTGCTATTGGTGGAGCGATTACAACAGTGACAACACAAGTCTTTGGCTGGGCAAATAACTATATCAGTTATATTAATGAAAGCTACTATAAGTGGAAGTTTGAGATGGAAGTAAACCCAATGCTTGCAGCGATTGGATTTATTGTAGGGCTTGATATTGCAGTTTGGATGTTTGCAGGAGCTATTTTAGCTAACTTTGCGATTGCTCCATTGATTGGCTATTTTGCAGCAATGGCAACAGAAGGTCATGTCGTTTGGAATGTGACAG
>JBKECB010000089.1:0-3070 GCA_047974165.1 Lactovum sp. | reverse complement strand
TACCAAGGGCAGTAGCTTTTACAGGTATGTCTATTGTTATTGGATTTAGGGCAGGTGCGATTGGACCAGCAACAGAAGCTTTGGCAAAAAATACAGGGATTAACCTTCCAGTCGTTGATGTTGGTTGGACTGGAGCAGCAGCAATTGTTTGGACTTGGACTTATGCAATGTCAGCTTTTGCGATTATGATTGGTGTTAATTTAATTATGTTAATGTTTAAATGGACAAAAACATTAAATATTGATTTTTGGAATGCTTGGGGAAAAGCCTTGACTTCTTTTTTGGTTTACACAGTGACAGATAATTTAATCTTTGCCTTCTTAGCTGCAGCACTTCAATGTGTTTTGGAATTAAAGTTAGCAGATGCTTTTCAAAAGCATATTGAAGATTTAACAGGAATTCCGCTGGTATCTACCAATCATTTTATGACTTCGTCAGTTGTCTTACTTATGCCTATTAATTGGCTGATGGATAAAATCCCATTCTTTAATAAGAGATTTGATGTTGTAGGACTTAAAGCTCTAAATGGTATTTTCTAAGAAAATTCTATTATGTGATTTCTTCTAGGACTTATTCTTGGTTTGGCTTCAGCCTATACTATTTCAGGTTCGCTTAACTTAGCGATTCAAGTTGCAACAGCAATGGTATTGCTTCCCTTGATTGCAAAAATGTTTATGACTGCTTTAGCTCCACTTGCAGATAAGATGTCTGAGTTTACAAAGTCAAAATTTAAAGATCGTGAAATTATTATTGGTTTGGACTGGCCGATTCTTGCAGGGCGTACGGAAGTCTGGACAGCAATGCTCTTACTTGTTCCAGTTATCCTTATCTGGGCGGTAATTTTACCAGGAAATGAAATACTGCCAGTAGCTGGTGTTTTAAATTACTCTATTGCAGTTTCAGGCTTGCTTCTTACAGGTGGAAATATTCTTCGTATGGTTGTAATGGGAATTATCACATCTCCAGTATATCTTCTAGGCTCTACATGGTTGGCACCGATATTAACAAGTTTGTCAAATAAAACAGGTGCGATTGAAAATGTTAAAGAAGGAACACGTGTTTCTTGGTCATCTTTTGAAGCGCCAGAATTTCGAGTGTTAGTTGCAGAAGTATTTAGTGGGAATATCCTTGCAATTGTAGGTGGGATAGTTTTTGTCTTGATGATTGTTTGGACTTGTAAGTATATGATGCAAGCCAAAGTACCATCAGAGCGTTATGAAAAGTAATTTTTAAGATAAGGAGTTGAGATTAATCATGAAAAAGATACAGTGGAATATAATGTTGCTTTTAGCGATTACTTTCTTTGGATTATCTTTGATAAGTGAGCGAGTACTTTTCAATATTCCAGCGGTAATTTTAGCGTTTATTATACATAGATTTGGGAGTGTAACTCTTTTCAAGGATTATTATGAGAGGAAAAGAAAAAAGGAGAAGGTTTAATGTATACAAAAGAAGGTAAAATGCTCTTTCAATCTGAAAGAGAAGAGATGTCAAAACTGGTGAGGATAATTACAGAGCGTGGGCTAACAAATGCTGCAGGAGGAAATTTTTCATTTTTAACTGAAGATGAAAAAGGTAAAAAATATATTATTATGACACCTTCCTTGATGAGTGAGAGCTTTTTAGGTAATCTTCCAGCAGCTCAAATCTTAGTTGTTGACTTTGATTCACAAACGATTATTGACGGAGTTGGATCATTAACACGAGAAATTAATATGCACCAAGCAATTTACCATGCGAATACAGATATTAAAGCAATTTTGCACAGTCATGCACCAAATACATTATTCTGGGCGACTGCAAATCTGCCTATTCCGAACTTGACAGAAGGTACTCAGAAGGTCAAAGCTATTCCAATTTTAGACTTTGCACCTGCCTGCTCTCTAGAGCTTGCAGAAATTGCAAAAAAGCATATTGAGGAAAATCAAATGTTACCACAGTTATTTATGTTAAATTCACATGGTATTTTAATTGCGCAAACAGCTACTACAGGTGTGCAAGCTATTCACTCAGCACTTGCCATGTTAGAGACAAATGAAATGAATGCTGAAATTGCTTATAAGCAGAGTGTCTTTCAAGGACTTGGGATTATGGATGGCTATTATTCTAAAGGAGATAAGATTGCAACTTTAGAAGAACTTAAAAATGGGCTTGCAATTTACAACCGTTCAGAAAATCTAGGTGGAGACTAATTAAAAATGAAAGAGGCAGGAGATGATATATTCTTGTCTCTAGTTAATTTTACGAAAGAGAGGTTTTTGAATGATTAAGGCAGTTATTTTTGATATGGATGACACTCTTTTTTATCCAGAAATTCCTTTTGAAAAAGCATTGAAAAAATTTTTTCCTAAATATAAGGATGATATATCTGAAATTTATCAGTCTTTTAGAAGGATTTCGGATAAAGAAATTGAAGGAGTTTTAGTCGGGAAATATGATATGGAAGCTTTCCATCAGTTACGTATTAAGAAAACGATAGAAAGTTTTGGATGTAAAGAAATTTCAAATAAACAGGCAGTAGATTTTCAAAGCTGTTACTCAGAGGCGCAAAAAAGTATTCAACTCCTAAATGGTATAAAGGCGACATTTGATTACTTAAAAGAAAAGGAAATAAGACTTGGGCTTTTAACGAATGGATCGACGGAACATCAACTTAAGAAAGTTGATTATTTAAAGCTTGGAGAGTATATGGAAGCTGCTGATATTGTTGTCTCAGAGGAAACAGGATTCTCTAAGCCAGATAAAGAAATTTTTGATCTAATGAGAGAAAAACTTCAATTAACTGCAGAGGAGTTACTTTATGTAGGGGATAACTATGAAAATGATATTTTAGGTGGAGCTCATTCAGGTTGGAAAACACTTTGGATAAATCACCAAAAGATGAAAAAAGATTTTTTGAAAGATAAACAAGCAGACTATGAAATTCATTCGCACAAGGAGTTGTTATTACTAATGAAGCAACTTTTTCATTAAAGTAGTAAATACAAGTTACTCAAGGATAAAACTAAGAGTATACTCTTTTTAAGATATGAAAATAAGGATTGATTTAAGGCAATCCTTTTAATTTGAG
>JBKECB010000066.1:0-5730 GCA_047974165.1 Lactovum sp. | reverse complement strand
GCTCGACATCAGGGGCTGACATGCGTTCGATATTTTGAAATAATAAGGTGTTATTCTCCTCAACTAAGGGTCCGTTTGATGGATTAACAAGAAACTTCCACATTTTTTCATTCATTAGTTGTGCGTCAATTAAAATTAACTGATTCTTGTGAATTTCTTGATTGAGAAAGGCCTGATAGGCAATGCTTGACTTTGCTGTTCCTGCATCACCTACAATAATGAGAGAATTATAAAAATTATTTACTTGTCGTAATTTTTCTTTTGTTTCCTCTTGGATAAATTGAGAAAATGAGAGGCTTTTATTAAGCTTTTCTTCGATTTCAGAATATTTATGATAAAAAACTCCAAAACGCTGCTTAATAATTGGAAGGCTTGACACTTTTAGTTTACAGGTAAAATAATCTAAACTATCAATCCTTATTTTTTTAATATTTAAGCGATAAAGTTTATTTTGAAAGCTATGGTAGTACTGGTTTTTGTCTCCCATATCTTTTTTTGTGCTTAAAAACATAGAGATAGAATGTGAGAGGCTTGTGGAAGTATTAGAAAAATAAGTCTGAAAATCTGAATCAAAAATAATAAAATCCTGTTTTTGCTTTTTCAAGCTCTCCACAAGTACTAACTTTTCATGCATGAGTTCATGTAAGTGTTTGGAAATAGAGATGGCTTCTTGGTAGGCGTGTTTGATACTTTCAAGACCAGAAGTAATCAAAATGGTATTGACTGATTTGTTTAATGCCAATTGATTTGTAATCACATCACAAAGAATCATTTTATAATTTTCCTTGATTAAACTGTCCAAAGCTAAGCTTGCGTCAGTTTTTTTATCTAAGGTCACAATCTTTATGTCATAATCCAAAATATCACAGAGTAAATGCGCAGTTTCTGTGATACTGGCATAGGCAACGATGGCAAAATTTTCAGTGTAATTTTTTGCGAGCTTAATTGTTCTTAAAATATCGTAGATAGAAATCGAGACGTCAATAACTGGGATGGAAACAACTTGACGAATTAAATCAGCCGTTCCTCCACGGGAAATGATAACGTCATAGTTGTTATGAGAAAGTTCAACAGCAACTTTTTGTCCCTCTTCCAAGTCAGCAGTGTAGAGGTCTAATTCTGTGTCAATGAATTGCTTACTGATGATATTCATTGACTGATTGAGCTCAGCGTAAGGGGCGATACCTAAAATTTTAGTTTTCATATATTTATTAGTGTCCTTAGTGTTTCATATTGTAACTATTATACTATTTTTATAAGAAAAAAGTATCTAAAAAGCAAAAATGTTTCAAATGAAAACAGAAAAAACATTTGATAAAGATACAAATTGAAAAAGAGATGTTAAAATGAAGCCATAAAATCAAAGGTGGTGAAAGGATGATAAAGTTACTCGTTATTGCGGATGATTTTACAGGTGCGCTTGATACAGCAGTTCAGTTTTCTCAACAAGGGATTCGAACTTTAGTCTCAACGCAGACAAAAATAAAGTTTGATGACTTGGATGAAAAAATAGAAATTCTCGTGATTGATACGGAAAGTCGTCATCTCAATTTTGAAAGGGCTTACAATTTAATTAAAGAGATAATTGTAAGCGCTAAACAAAATGGGCTGGAGTTCATCTATAAAAAAGTAGATTCGGCCTTACGTGGAAATATAGCAGCAGAGGTTAAGGCACTTTTAGAAACAAGCCAGACACGAGCTGTCCCCTTTCTTCCAGCTTATCCAGAGATGAATCGTGTTCTGATAGACGGAGATCTCTACATCAATGAAGTGTTAGTTTCAGAAAGTATATTTGCAGACGATCCCTATGAGCCGGTGAAAGAAAGCAATTTGCTCAAAAGGTTAAAAAAAGAGGCGGATATTGATGGACAATTAATAAAAGACAAGATTTCTGATCTTTCCAGTGGACTTTTAGTCTTTGATGCCAAAAGCAATGAAGATTTGGAAAGACATGCAAGAAATTTAAAGGCAGCAAATTTACTGTCAGTATCGATAGGTTGTGCTGGCTTTGCAAAAATTTTAGCTAAAGAGTTATTTCCAGATGCCAAAGCAGTGACGCATAAGCTAGGAAAATCTCTCGTAGTAATCTGTGGGAGCATCAATCCTATCACACAGAGACAAATAGAATATGCTGAAGAAAAAAATTATCCAAGAATTTCCTTAAATGCCCAGCAGTTGTTAGAAAATAACTATTGGAAAACTCTCAAAGGACAGACTGATATAAGAAATTACTTAGAAAAAATGAAAGAAAGTCCCTTGCTTATTTTTGAAACCTTGAGTCATCAAACGAGCTCAGAGATAGAGCAATACGCCCAGGAAAATCAGATAGGAAGTCAGGACTATCGTTTTAAAATAGGGGGAGCCTTAGGGGAGCTAACAGAAAGCTTGTGGACAGCTAATTCTGAAAACACTTTTCTTTTTACAGGTGGAGATACTCTCTACCAGTCGATGCAAGTGTTGGGGATTAAAGAAATCAAACCCTTATCAGAGATAAGCAGAGGTGTGGTTCTTTCTGAAATTCAATGGCAGGGAAGAAGCATTCAAGTCATTACAAAATCAGGTGGTTTTGGTGATGAATATTTGTTTGAAAAATTAGTATTAGAAAAAGGAGAAAAAGAATGTTAGTAGATTATAGTTTGAGAATGCCAAAGCATGTGAGTGCAGGTGAGCATGCTCTGGAACAGATAGAAGAAATTATTTTAGAAGGAATAGAGAAAATTGTTATTTTTACAGACAAGGGAATTCTTGAAGTTGGCTTAGTTGATGCACTCAAAGCAATTATTGAAAAGGCAAATCTTCCTTATGTCATTCTCTCAGATATTCCAGCAGAGCCAAGTTATTATGAGGCACAAGTAATGGTTGATAAATTTAAGGCAGAAAAGGCTGATTTCATTATTGCGATTGGCGGTGGTAGTGTGATGGATGTGGCAAAACTGGCTTCCATTTTAGCGACAGATGACTATAGCGTCAAAGATTTGTTGGATAATCCTTTGCTTGCCAAGAAGCAAGTCAAAAGTTTGATGATTCCAACAACAGCTGGCACAGGATCTGAAGCCACAGCCAATAGTATCGTCGCAGTCCCAGAGAAAGACTTAAAAATCGGGATTGTCAATCCAGAAATGATTCCAGATTATGTTATTTTAGATAGTCGCATGATTAAAAACTTACCCAAGCCAATTGCAGCGGCAACAGGAATAGATGCCTTGTGTCATGCCATTGAGTGCTTCACATCAAACAAGGCAAATCCAATCAGCGATACTTTTTCACTAGAAGCCTTAGACTTAATTTGGAACAGTCTCATTGACTCCTGTACAAATAGTGAAGCTCTTGAAGCGAAAAGTAATATGTTACTTGGTTCCTTCTATGCTGGTGTATCAATCAGTGCTTCAGGAACGACAGCTGTTCATGCTCTTTCTTATCCGCTAGGTGGGAAATATCATATCGCACACGGCGTGTCAAATGCAATCTTACTTGCTCCTGTGATGAAGTTTAACGAGCCGGCCATCAAAGATTTATTGGCAGTAGCTTATGATCGTGTTGTCAAGCATGCCAACAAATCACTTTCTGTAGAAGATAAATCAGCCTTTATGATCTCAGAGTTAGAGCGTTTTGTCAAAGTTTTAGAAATTCCAACCAGCTTAAAAGAATTTAATGTGCCTGAAGAGGATATTGATAGTCTAGTAGCTGCCGGAATGGAGGTCACACGTTTACTTGTTAATAACAAGCGTGAAGTTACAGCAGAAGATGCCAAAAAAATATATCTACAAATCATATAAAACGGAGGATAGCAAATGCTTGAAATTAAAGGAATTATCAACCCAACTTTGACACCAATGAATGAGGATGAAACTGTAAACTACGATGAGCTGGCTATCCAGATCAATCGTGTGGTTGAAGGGGGTGTTCACGGAGTTTTCGTTTTTGGAACGAACGGAGAAGGATATATTCTCTCGGAAGAAGAAAAAATCGAAATCATGAAGATTGCCGTGAAGGAAGTCAATGGTCGTGTTCCAGTTTATGCGCAGACAGGTTTGATTGGAACAGAAGATACCATTCGTCTCTCTCAAAAGGCAAAAGAAATCGGAGTGGATGTTCTTTCCCTGATTACACCATCCTTTGCTGCAGCCTCTCAAGAAGAGCTCTATACACACTTTAAAACAGTAGCAGAAGCAGTGGATATGCCTATTGTTCTCTATAATATCCCTGCGCGTGCTGGAAATGCTATCGCTCCTGAGACAGTTGGAAGATTAAGTAAAATCAAAAATATTGTTGGTGTAAAAGATAGTAGTGGTAACTTTGATACGATTCTTCAGTATATTGAACAGACACGTGATCGCGAGGATTTCTCAGTCCTTTCCGGAAATGACTCTTTGATTTTATGGACTTTATTGGCAGGTGGACGTGGCGGAGTTGCAGGTTGCTCCAATGTTTATCCAGAAGTCATGTCAAACATTTACGAGGAATTTTTAAAGGGAAATATTGATGTAGCCAGAAAAAATCAAGATTCGATTCGTTCCTTCAGAGATTGTTTCAAATTTGGAAATCCGAATACGATTGTGAAACATACAGTCGGAATGCTAGGCTATCCAGTCGGTAGCTGTCGTTCTCCATTTAACATTGTGTCATCAGAGGCGACAGAGGCGTTGAAGCTTGTTTTAGAAAAAAATAAAGAAAATGGCATGAAATAAGAAGGAGAAGAAAATGAAAAAAATCATTGGTATTACAATGGGTGATCCAGCAGGGATTGGACCAGAAATTGCATTAAAAGCTTTTTGTAAGAAAGAACTCTACGACAGATGTTTACCGATTTTAGTTGGAGATAAGTCTGTTCTCGAATATTATCTCGCAAAACATCCTGAGTTAAATGTTCAAATCAATCTTGTTGAAAAAGCCAGTGAGGGAATCTTTACACTGGGAACGATTGATCTGATTGATTTAAATATTGTGGACATGAACAAGCTACAGATTGGTGAAGTTTCAGAAATGGGTGGAAATGCAGCCTTCCAATATGTAAAAAAAGTCATTGAACTGGCATTAGTCAAAGAACTTGACGCAACAGTGACCAATCCACTGAATAAAGAAGCTATGAATGCTGCAGGTCATCACTATGCTGGACATACAGAAATCTATGCAGACTTGACAGGAACGCAGAAGTATACCATGATGCTTGCCGATGGCAATCTGCGTGTCGTGCACGTGTCCACTCATGTTTCTTTGAGAGAAGCTTGTGAGCGTGCCAATAAAGAGCGTGTCTTAGACGTGATTCGCATTGCAAACCAAGCCTGTAAAAATCTAGGTATGGAGAAACCACGAATTGCAGTGGCAGGGCTAAATCCCCATTGCGGTGAAAATGGCTTGTTTGGAAGAGAAGAAATTGATGAAATTAATCCAGCAGTAGAAGCCGCAAAATCAGAAGGCATTCATGTAGAAGGTTCATTGCCTGCAGATACACTTTTCTCTAAAGCAAATGGTGGCATGTATGACATTGTCGTTGCTATGTATCATGATCAAGGACATATTCCATTGAAGACTCTAGGCTTTGTTTACAATCAAGAAACATCTTTGTGGGAGGCGGTTAAAGGAGTTAACATTACGCTTGGTTTACCAATTATTCGTACATCCGTTGATCACGGCACGGCTTTTGACCAAGCAGGTAAATGGTCAGCAAGTGAGCTTAGCTTAGAAAATGCCATTGATTATGCCATTCGTTTAGCAGAAAATTCATGAGAA
>JBKECB010000033.1:0-2848 GCA_047974165.1 Lactovum sp. | reverse complement strand
AAGCTCAAGGTTTTTTTCAATACTTTCATTATCAATCAAACCGTAGTTTTGAAAAAGATAACCCAGATAATCTCGGAAGTAAAGCTGCTCCTTGATTTTAGACAAGTCCTTATCTCCAATCTTAATCTGACCCGAGTCTGGAAACTCAATCTTTCCAATCATATTTAACAGGGTTGACTTTCCACAACCTGAAGGACCTATAAGGGCATAGGATTTACCTGCCTTAAACTGATAGCTAAAATTTTCAAAGACCTGCTTTTCATCAAATTTTTTATTTATATTTTTTACTGTTATCATTTTATTCTCCTTTCAGACTGTCTAACATTTCTTTTTTTCTAGCTTGTAACTGCCAGTAAAATAAGGACAAGACGAGGACAAGCATGAGAGCTGGGACAAGCTCTAAGAGCAGATTTAATCCCAAGATGGGAAGAACGACACTCACCAGTAAAAGAACAAATACAATGGTAAGTAAATACTTCCAGTGCATGGCAAGATCTGACATCCCAGCAAGTCTCTGAATGACAAACTTACGACGGTTTTGATAGAAGTAAATGCTATTTAAAATACTGAGTAAAAGCAGACTGGTTGCCATTGCAGTAAGAGCTGACAAGGTGAGGTAAATCTGGGAAGTCTGTTGCTTGATGATTTCAGACTGTACAGCATATAGGCCGTTAGTATAACTTCCCATGTTATCTTGAAGATTATATTTCTCAATCAGTTCTGTCGTTAGTTCAGGGTCAGAAAAGATAAGCTGTTGTTGGCTGATCCAAGAAGTGAAGTAAGAAGTAAATTTTTCTGAATGAATCCAACTATCTGTATTTATTACAAGTAAAACAGGTGATAAACTGAACATTTGATAATTAATTTCACGAGATTCTAATATCCTATAAGAAAAAATAGGCTCACTATCATCATAAGTTGCTGATTTTATAATCAACTCTAAATCTTCTATCGGATAACCTTTTTCATCAAAGTTTGAGACAATTTCTTTTGTCCAAACTTCAGCTAACTTATCTTTTTGTGCTACTTGACTTTTTGGAATTATAATCCAAGCTGTATTTTTTGACATTTCAGTTCCTGTCAATTCAGAGTTAACATTTTGTTCTGTTAGAAAATTTGGAGAAACATATAAATAGTTAGAGACATCATTAGGAAAACTCGGAAAAACAACTTCTTCTTGACTATAGTCTAAGTTATCTACTGCAAGCATCACTGTCTCTTTTTCTTGGCTTTCTTTTAAAAAGTTATACAAATTTTCTTGATCAAAATCTCTAAAACTAAGACTTGCCATAAGGTTTGGCGCAAACCAGTCTGGTACTTTCTTCCATTCTGTCTCTGCTCTTTCTAGCTCATTAATCTGTACTTGAGAATTTAAAACACTTGAGAGCGAGAAGACTAAACCAATAACCGATAACAACTGTACAAAAAGAATCACAAAAGTCAGTAACTTGACGGGGACATAACCTTTAATCGCTTGATGGATATTTTGATTTTTTAAAATAAAATAAATAATAAAGATAGATATTAAATTATTTAAAGCAAGCATGAAGAAGGCGAGAGTTATACTTACTAAAATAATTTCAAAATAAAGACGATTCGATAAATTATTCAAAAAAAGATAAGCATAAGCTAAAAAGCTAAGTAACAAACTACTTAAAACTAAGAAATTAAAATTACTTCTAGAGTCTTTAAAGGCAATTTTCCAATTTGACAAACCTGATAGACGCTCAACTCCTAGACGTTTAAACTCTGAGACTTTTTCTGCAAAAATAAGTGACATTAGTGCTAGAACTATCAGAAAAAGTCCTAAAGCTAAACTGGGATATATAAAAAGCATATTAATACTTGATAAGTGCCAATTAGAACGATAAATAATAGCTTCATTTCCTTTTTGATTAAGAAATTCAACTAATTCTTGACCTGAAAGCCCATCACCCAAAATAAAGTATAGGACATCATCTGGACTGTTTTCAATAATCTTTTTAGATTTTTGCTGTGACCACTGCTCTGGTAGTTTTCCCTCTCCAAAAGTTTGAAAAGTAGGTTGATTGGAGCTTTTTCCATCTGTTGATTTTGTCATAATTTGCTTGGCAATCAAGACTTCTGACTTTTGGGCAATTTCCTCAATATCTTTTTCAATATCTAGCTTAGCTTTATTTACTGCAATCGTCGCATCGCCCTCAGCATACATATACTTATACTGATCCATAATATTACGAATAGAAAAAGTAACAACTGCGATTAAAAAAAGTAAGGTCAAGAAGCGATTAAAAAATTTATACATAAAAATCTACCTTTCTCTATTATAAAATAAGTCAAGCAGGTCTTGACTTATTTATATTTTACCATTGATCGTAATAAAAGCTTGCTCGGCCACCTACCCAAGGTAGGGATATTGAAGCTTTCGCCCAAGCACCTGAACGCGCTGTTGCTTTACCATAATTTCCTGTATCACGATTTACAACAGTTGCGCTATGAGTCATACTCTCATGATAATAATGAGAATAAGCTGAGCCTAGTCTATATCCATAGTTCCAAGTTGCTGCAGAGGCTGTTACTCCTCCAGCTGCTAAGGCCATAATGACAGCTAAACTGATTAAAACTTTTTTAATATTTTTCATGATATTCTCCTCCTGTTTTTCTTTGTCTTGATATTTCACAAGAACGTTGGGTTAAAGGTCGATATGTAAATAAAAAGTTATCTACATACATATTATACTATATATGTATAGTTGTCAAGTCTTTTTATCATTTTATCTATATTTTTTAGCTTTTACTTCTTCAAATCTAAGATAATCTCACACATCTCCCAAACTTCAGGGTTATGTGTGGCGATGATGATGATTTT
>JBKECB010000097.1:0-23073 GCA_047974165.1 Lactovum sp. | reverse complement strand
ATCCGTCAACGCCGTCTCGAATTTTCAAAAAATATGGAGTATATTTATGATATCCTGAAAAAAGGCTCTGAAAAAGCAGAAAGCATTGCCGCTCAGACACTTGATGAGGTCAAGTCAGCCATGGGTATTAATTATTTTAAGTAAAATCAAAAGGACTCTCAAATTGAGAATCCTTTTAATTTAATATTCTACTTATTAGTAACAAAAATTCCTCATATAAATAAATTCAAAGTCTACTTGAATAACTTTCTAGGATTTCAATCTTTTTCATTCTTTTAAATAAGAGTTCTAAAATTTCTTTTTATGGGAATTTAATTTATAGATAAACAGTCATACTCATATCTTAATATTTTCTTATTTATCTCTTCTAAATACTTTTAGTTAAAAATAAAACTTTAAGCTTCTTCTAATTGACTTTGTTCTTCTTTCACAAGTTGTTTATCATAGAGCTTTACAAATGGAATCCATAAAAATGTTCCTAATAATGGAATTCCTATAACCACTAAAGCATTCACAATATTCATACTTCCAAAGAAAGCGTTAAAGCCCATTGGTAAGTTTACCATTAAAATATTAAAATCTCCTGCAAGTAAGCCCATACTTCCTATAATACAATAAACAGTTACTTGAAATAAAGGGATAAGAATTCCAGGAACTAGTAACCACATATTATAAAGAATAGGTGTCCCAAAAATAATCGGCTCATTAATATTAAACAAATTAGGGCCAAGTGCAAGTTTTCCTATTGCTTTAAGCTTCTGAGATTTTCCTACAATAAGCATAGCAAGATTTAAACCAATATATGCACTTGCAACAGTAGTGGCCGTAATGGGATACCATGTAGCTGTCCCACCTGCAGCTACAGATGCAGCATTTTCAGCGGTTAGTTGCATAGAAAGTGGAAGATAGAGCATCATCGTAACTGCTCCTCCATGAATACCAAAGAACCATAAAAATTTATCTAAGAAACAAATAAATAAAACGCCCCATAAAGTATTCACATTACTAATTGCTGGCATTAATAAGCCCATAATTAAGTTTGGTAATGTTGTGCCTGTTAGCATTGAAACTAAGAGACTTAAACCATAAAAAACAAGAGTATTAATAAGAACTGGAATAAAAGCTCTAAATGGTGCTGCTACATTTTCAGGAACAGATTCACTAAATCGAATTGTTATATTTTTATTAATACAAAAATTCATTAATTCCACAGAAGCAATTGAGATAATAATCGCAACAAATAAGCCAGCTGCTCCAAGATTTCCAACATCAATAACATTAGACATTGAAGAAGCCAAGCTTTCAGCATTTACATCTCCTGTAAGTGCTGTTGCTAATACTGCCGTTGTCGTTGGTGCTGCTACAATCAAGAACATAATTAAAGTAGTAATTGTTGCTGTCAATTGATTTTTCATTTTCAATTCTTTTGCAAGTGTATATGAAATACCTATAACAGAAATGACTGAAATCAAACCAATTGTCATATTTGATGGGAGAGTTAGTATTTCCTTATAAGTTTCTGAAAAGTTAAACCAACCTCTCATTAAACTTGCATACCATCCTCCTTCATCAATAATTGCTTGCGTAATAGGAGGAGTCGCAAGGATTGAAAAGATAGCCGCAACTAAAGTAAATGGGATAACGAACATAAATCCAGTTGAGATAGACTTTATCCATTTATGTTGAGAAAACTTTGATATATAGGGTAACATTTTTTCTGAAATTTTCTCTAAATCTAATTTTTTCATAAATCACCTTCCTTAAATTTTATAATTCTGTATTTAAAAGTTTTACTGCTTCTTGAACAACCTTTTTTCCATCTAACATCCCATAGGAAGTCATATCAATCACTGAAACTTTAAGTCTATTTGAATACCTTTCTTGTATTTCATTTAGACGGTATTTTATCTGAGGGCCAAGCATTAAAACATCTGTATGCCCTTCATACTCTGCAAACGAATCCACAGACATTGCTTTAATTATCCCTTCAATCCCTTCTTTCGCTGCATACTCTTTCATATTTTTTACTAATAAATTTGTTGACATACCACCGGCACAAATAAGTGTTATATTCATATTGTTCTCCTTTTTATTTACTTTAAATTGTAAACGCTTTTTTATTATTTTACTTTTTTAAAAAAAATCGTCCATTACTAGTTTTACCTTATTGTATGTGGTAATTTTGATAAGCTAAATTTTTTTAAATAATTCTATTTCTGATAATATACCAAGTCCTTCTAAAGGTAAGTATTGAGAAAATCCATCTCTTAAGGCTCGTGCAAGATTATTAGTCACAATAATCTCAAGTCGATTTTTTCCTTTTTGACAAGCTGAAGAAATATCAAATACATATTTAGGGGAGATTTGAACACCACAATTAATCCCATTTACAAAAACTTCTACAATCTCTCCCACATCTTTTATACTTAAGATAAGTTTTGTATCTAATGTATCAAACTGACAACTATACCTTATATTTCCTGTAAATTTTATATGTTCTAAAGCAAGATTAATAAGGGGGGAGTTTTTATAGATCAGTTGAAAATCTTTTTCATTGTATGCTTTTAGTGAGATATCAAAATTTTCTCTAATTGATAATTTTTTCTCTCCCATTTTATATTGACGTTTCATTGATTCCCCTGTTACTAGAACTAGCATTTCATAAGGTGCTAACTCCAGATCAAAAGAAATTCCCTCTTCCACCTCTTCAAACTCTAATTGATAACTTTCATTTGTAAAAGCATTATATTTTATAAGACTTCTCCGTGTTTTTAGTTTAACTTTCTCGTGGATTGTTTTTGATATTGATTCATTATTAAAGAGATAGACATCACCATCTTCTTGTACATAGTGATAAAAGGTTAAAGCTTTCTCCTTTACTGCTAGTATTAACTCCTTATACTGTCTAAGTTTTTCAGCCAGAGAATATAAATCTTCTTGTTGACAATATCTAGCTTCAAAAGTTTTAGGACATGTATTTATAAAAATAACCTTTACACTTTTTGATAATATTTTAATCTTATCAAGCAAATACTGTGGAAGCTTTTCTGATTCTGGAATAATTAAAACCTCATATTTATATTGATTAATAACATAAGTATTAGTTTCAACTTCTGCATTCAATAAATAATCCTCACTAATGATATCAGCAGAAATTTGATGATATGTCAATTCTTTTAATACTTTTTCTATAGGCATAGCCTTTCCTTGCCACTCTGCAAAAGCATGATAAAGTACCCCTATTTTACTTTCTTGATAACCTTCATTTAATAAATGACAAAGGCGATTATTATAGTCTACCCATTTTGAAAAGTATGGAAATTGAGGATTATTTCCTCGAGCATAAAAATGAGGAGGACAATCCCAATCTGGAAAAATATTAGGATCAAAAGCATGTGGTACAATGAGATTTACACCATGAGAAAGCATGTGATTACTAATCCATTTCATCATCTTTAAGCCTTCTACCCAGCCGTAAGCACCAAAAGCTTCGCACATTAACTTCCCTTTTTTATTTGGATCTAATTTAGCAGCTGAAGCTCCCATTTTACATAAAGCATAGTGATAAAATTCTCCATTACTCCCAGATTTTGAAGAGGAGCTATGCTTATAGTCCATACCTGGTACAATCTGTCCACCAATAATATCAATACCCGCAATAGTTTGTCCTGCAATCCCTCTAAAGTAATGTCCAGTTCCATAACCTAGTCGTGCATGAGCCCCATTATCTTCAATTATATGTCCAACATAATCAATTCCTTTTTCTTTACACCAGTCTCCCAAAACACTTGTAAAGTTTTGGCTATAAAGATAACTTATACAATTCATGTAAGTAAAACGAACTTCCTTAGCTTTTTCACTCTTTCCTTTAAATAAGAATGGAAGAAATATAAGATTTTCACTCTTTTGAAATTCTATTTGTATTTCTTCATTCCAAGGAAGGACCATTTCTTTTTGACCTATAACTGCATCTGTTCCCTTAATATTTCCAAATCTCGGTTCATCTGAAAAAAAACCAACAATTGTTTTTCCAAACTCTTCCTTATATCGTTTATAATGACTTTCATAAACAGTATCTATCAAGATTTGAGTTGCTTCTTTTCTCGTAGGATCAAGATAATCTTTTGTCATCTCTTCTCCTCCTAAAAAGCTCTCATACATTACAAAAATACTATATGAGCCAATTGGAATATCAAGTCTTAAGACTCCCTCTTTATATGAACTTGTAATATCTACTAAACTTTCTTCATCAAAGTTATCTAAATCTGTATGCTCATTTTTCGCTAAAATAATTTTAATAATTTTATCATCTTGAACATTAGGATTTTGCATCAATACTCTTAAATCTGCAACTGTAAACAAGCTAACCTCAGCCTGTCTAATTGGACCTTCCAAATCAAAACGTCGCATATTTAAATAACGTTTCTTTAGATAATCTGGCACTTGTCCATTAGCTATTCCTGTTGGAAAGTGTGAATCATCTAAAATCCAAACCTTCATTTGATAAGCCTTAGCTTTCTTAATAATATAGTCTAATGAACGCCACCATTCTTCTGTTAAGTAATCTTTAAAGTGTCTGGACTCGATACAAAAACTTCTAATACCTGATTTATAAATTTGATCTACACATTCACCTAGCACCTCATTACTTTCACCATGTTGCCAGAAGAAAGGATAAAGATAATTTCCTGTCTTATTTTCTAAATTTTCTATTAATTTTTTCACTTTAACTCCACTCTACTGTTAAATAATAAACATCATTTAATTCTAGAATTAGTTCTACAGCATAATCTCCATTTAAGTGAGCAACTTCTAATGTTTCTTTTAAATCTGTACTTTTTATTTTAAGTTCTGATAAATCTTCCTGATTAAGGTACTTCTTTTTTCCCATTTCTTCCCATAATTTTAGTGGGTTACAATGTTCATCATCAATTCTTTTTAAGCTAACTTCAGGACTTCCTTCTCCTGCTTCTAATTTAATGTGAATACTTTCAGGATCACAATCTATACTTTTCATTGAGTGGCGTGAAATAAGGATATGATCTTTATTCTTTTCTTTAAAAGCACCAATATGAATATTATTTTCATACTCCGATTGAATATCATAGCGTTCTTCTGGTAATGCTGACAAAAATTTCATGGCATAGTATGATGGCTTTGAAATTCCGTGAATTGTTTGAAGACCAAATCCTCCGTGAAACTCTTCTTTAAACTGATGCATCTCCTCAAAAACATCACTAAAACACCACAAAGAAGTTCCTGTAACATAAGGTTCAACATCTAAACTTGTTTTTATAATATAAGAAGCTGCTTTTTTTGTATCATTTGAATAAGCTGAAAAAACAGCACTTAAATTCCATTCTGTATAGTAAAGTGGTAAATCATCCAGTAATTCTTGTGTTTTTTTTGCATTTTCTCTAAATATATTATCAGGAATCTCTTTGGTCTCCGTTGGATCTCCAAACATCATACGAATCACATCAAGTGGCAGGGATTTTTCAGGAATCATCGCTTCTAATTTCTTAATATTCTTTTTTAACTTGTCTGCCTTCTCATTAGGATCTTTTACTACTTCTTCAGCATCCACACCTATAAAAGGATCTCCAGGATATTGATGAGTAGTTACGAAATCTAAGGGAAGCTTTTCTTGTTTACAATAGTCTAAAAAACTTTTTATCCAGCGACTCGCACTCGTAGAAGGACCACCCACTTTTAGCTCAGAGCATACTTTTTTTATCGCATTTACAGTATATTTATAAAGCTTAAAATAAGCAGATTGATCTCCTTTAAAGAAAGCACCATATAAGTCTGGTTCATTCCACACTTCAAAATACCAACTTTTGATTTCTTCCACTCCATATTTCTCAACTAAGAATTCAATAAAGCTTTCAATATAATTTGCCCATTCTTCATAATCTTTCGGTTCACTCATATTAGCAGCATAAAAGCCTTTCGTTGTACTTTCTTCTTTAGCCAATGAGGTAGGCATAAAACTAAGCTCAACAAATGGTTTCACACCACACTCTAAAAGATTATCATAGGCAACACCTATCATATAAAAGTTTTCTTCCACATATCTTTCTCCATTTGGAAATAAATCTAACACATCATTAAGATTATCTCGAGTATGCATGTCATCACAAAAAATACCATGAAAACGAACATACTCGATTGGAATATCTTTTTTCATTTTTTTCAACATCTCAACATAATCATGACGAATTGCTGTTTTCGCATGACAACTTCCAACACTAAAATTATAGTGTTTATTAAAACCTTTTGTTTTTGTATTTCTATTTAGTATCCATTCCATTAATTATAGTTCCTCTCCATTTGTTTCAATAACTCTTTTATACCAATCAAAAGAATCTTTCTTGTAACGTCTTCTTGTACCATTACCTTCATTATCTAAATCTACATAAATAAAACCATAGCGTTTATTCATTTCTCCTGTTGATGCACTAATCAAATCAATACATCCCCACGAAGTATATCCTATTAGATCAACACCATCTTCTATCGCTTCTGACATTGCTTCAATATGTTGTCTTATATAGTCAATACGATAATCATCATGAATCTTTCCATTTATTAGTTTATCCTCTGCTCCAAGTCCATTCTCAACAAGCATCAAAGGAACAGCATAGCGTGAATAAAGGTCATTTAAATAAATCCTTAATCCTTCTGGATCACTTGACCATCCCCATTCAGAATATTCAAGGTAAGGATTTTTAGATCCTAGTGAAAAATTACCTGAACTTTTTTCGCTCTCTTTATGCCTTGTTACACAACTCGAGCTATAGTAAGATAACGAACAAAAATCTACGGTTCCTTTTTTTAAAATTTCTTCATCCTCTTGACTGATTATTATTTTTGCTCCTGTTTTTTTCCATAATGACTGTGCAAAGTAAGGATAAGCTCCTTTCATCATCACGTCACCACAATAGTAATTCTTTTTTTGATAATCCTCTTGATTTTTTTGTATATCTTTAGGGTCACAAGTTAGAGGATAAGTCATACTTCCACATAACATCGCTCCCACTTTATAGTCAGGATTAATATCATGAGCTAAACTTACCATTTTCGCACTGGCTAAAAAGTAATGATGTAATTTTATATAAGTCTCATTAATCATCTTTTCAGTTACCATTTGAGGAGGTAAAAGATCAGGATATAGAAGTAGATTATTAAGCTCATTAAAGGTCAGCCAATAAGTTACTTTTTCTTTATATTCTTGAAATAAAACATTAGCATATTTTATAAAGTGATTAATAATTCCTCTATCTAGCCAGTTATGATATTTATTTTCTAAATAAATCGGAGTATCATAGTGAGAAATCGTGACTAACGGCTCAATATGATATTTTTTTAGCTCATCAAAAATATCATGATAAAATTGTAGTCCTTTCTGACAGGGTTCAGTTTCATCTCCTTTAGGAAAAATACGACTCATTGAAATAGACATCCTAAAAATAGTAAAACCCATCTCAGCAAATAGTTTAATATCTCCTTTATAAGTATGATAAAAATCAATCGCTTTATGATTAGGATAATAAGTATCTTCAAGTAATTTTTCTCTACCATTTTTAGGTAAATCAAAAAATTGAGGAATTTTACCTAGCTTTCCACCTTCATCAATATATGTCAGATAACGTGGCCTTTTTTTAGATCCAGCCGTTAAATAATCTATCTTGGAAAGACCACGCCCATTAACATCATAAGCACCCTCTATCTGAGAAGCACTTGTTGCTCCTCCCCAATAAAAATCTTTTGGGAATTTCTTCATTTTATTACCTCCTATATATGAGTTAATTTCATTCTACCTTCTTCTCAAAATATGTCCATACTCTCTTTTACCTTATTAAATGTGGCAAAATAAAAATACTTCAATTTTACTTGAAATATTTTTATTCTTTATTAACTAATGATAAAAGACAACTATAACTTCTTTCCTCAATTAATCTTTCTATCCCCTGTTTATTGTAAAATAAATCTGTTGTAAGTTCATAGAAAGTTTGCATATCTTCTTCACTTTCTCTTCCAATCACAGTAAGGATAATTACTTGTACTTCTTTTTTATTCCATAATATAGCTTCTGATAAAATTGCCACATAAACAATTGTTTTTTTAGAGAATGTTTCCATAGTATGAGGCATTGCAATATAATTTCCAAATTCTGTTGATGCCATATTTTCTCTTGTTATAATTGAATCATAGAGATTTTGAGAAAGTTTATACTTTGCATTAATCAATTGAATAATCTTTTCAATTGCCTCAAATTTATTTTTTGCTTCAAGATTAGCAATAAAATTTCCTCTTTTATAAAACTGATTTTCTCCTTTTATTTTATTTATAGATAAAATATTTTTTATTCTCACAATATCATCAGTTTCTAAAAATAAACTCATTTCATAAACTGGAACAGGAAATGAGTCCTCCAAAGGGACTGTTGTGAATAAATAATCAATTGCTGAAAAGTCAAAATACTTCAATTGATAAATATCACAAACATAGAGTTTATTAATATAATCAGAAAATTCCTGCCTATATTTATATTTTAAAAGTTGAGAGCTCCCTCTTCCTGACGCACAAACAATTAAAATATTAGATTTTTTTATTTTTTTCTCCAAACGTTCAATAGCTAACTGAAAAATTAAAGCTAAGTATCCTACTTCATCTTGTGGAATATATTTATTATACTTTTTCACTAAAGCCACTATAGATTGAGAGGCAATATTAAAAGCATAGACATATTTCTTTTTAATTTCATCAATTAATGGATTATCAAAATAAAAATTATATTTTATTCTTGTATTTAAAGAAACAAGATGTTGTATCAACTGCCGCCGTAATTCAAAATCTTCAGAAAAGTTCAGGAATAACTCTCTATTTACCTCATCCAACATTTCATCTACTAAATTATCAAGGCTATTTTCTAATAATATATTTTGTTGCTCAAAATTAAAAACACCTTTACTCATAAAATTAAGGTATAAATAAACTTTTTCTCCTTCACAAAAATCAATAGTTAATTCTTCTAAAAATCTACTCGCAATATCTTCAATCATTCTCCAAGATTGAGAAGTCACATTTTCCAGTGATTCTTTTTTCATCTTAATTTTTCGATGCATCTCAATGCGATTGATTTGAACAATCAGACTAGCTACCAGTCTTAAATAAGAAACTTCAGATACATAAATATCATATTTTCTTATCGTTTCACGAATAATTTTTAAAATAATATTTATTCTTTCATCTGTTTTAAGAGAAAGCTCTAACTCTAACCTCTTAGAAGAAAATATAGCTAAAGTTTCCTCTATAAATCTTCGGATATCTATTTCTTTCCCTTTTATTTTTATTCCATAATTTGCCTTACGCTGCAAACTGATATTAAATTTATTCAATTCTCCCTCAATTGTTTTTAATATCCTACTGATTGTACCACGAGAGACATAAAAAAGTTCGCTAATATCATCAATTCTAAGATAGGATTCCTCTGAAACTAAAAGTTCCATCAGATAACGTTCCCTCTCTTTATTTTCAATCGGTGTCTTTCTTTCTGAAAGAATTTGAGATTTTTTATATAAATCAATATCAAAAATCTCGAGCTTATAGCCAAATCTTGGTTTAGAAATAACATTTATACCATATTTCTCCAACGTTATCCTCATCTCTTTAATATAACTACGCACTGTTCGATTACTTAACTTTACTTTTTTAGCCAATTCATCTGCTGTTACAAACTCTTCTAATTTTAAGTATTGGTAAATTAACTTGGCATTATTTCTTAGCATACATTTTTTATATAGTTTACTAAATGAATAATCTACTCATATGTTATGATATTTATTAACTTCAAGTCTAAAGGAAGGTTTTTAATTAATTCTTAATATGCCTTTTTTGAGAAATTATTTCCTTACCTTATATAATAATAATCATCTTTTTTAATTATTTTATTATCACTATCAATATAAGATTTTTTAATAACTCACCAAATCAGTTGCAAGATACAGTATAAAAATTAACTTATTATGTATTAAATATACAAAATCACAAACTCTTCTCCAGAATAATTCCTTTAAATAAGTTAAATATTTAAAAAAAGAATCAATTGATTCTTTTTAATTTTTTATCAGGCGATTAAGCATTTTGATTTGTTGTTTTGTGAATGCTGTTCCACCACAATAGAGTTCATCTTCGTATTCACAAATTAAATTCCCCTGATAATTTTCTTGTTTGAAGAGCTCGATAATTTCAGGATAAGGGATACTTGCTTCCACATCATTTTCATCCAGATAATGGAATTTACAATGAATTTCTAAGCTATATTTTAAGACTTCTTTCAAGTCAGCAAGGAGCTGAGGAAGTTTTTCTTTTGAGTTAAACTGAACAAAACCATACATACCCATCAAGGCTGGGAATATAGTAGGACTTGCACCAGCTTCTAAAAGCTTCTCACGTGCTTCATCAACAGGTATATCCTTATACTTAAATTCTGCAGCAAGTTCTAAATGTTCTTCTTTAACTCCTGCCTCTAAAGCCCTTAACCAATGTGGTCTATTAGGCTTAACTGCAAAGCAACCTAAATCAGGAATTAAGCCTAGATAAGGAGACTTTGTCTTTTCTATCACAGCAATATAAGCTTTCATTTTTTCAGATAAAGGAGTTTCTGGATTATGGATTTCAATCCCAACCTTCACATCATAAATTTCAGCATAGTCTACTAACTTCTCAAATGCTTCTGGTGAAAGCATATACTGCGCACGCATAACCTTGCAGCCAAGTTGATGTGCCGTTTTCAAGTCAATAATGGCATCTGCTAACATTTCATCATCTGTCAGACAGCGGTTATGTTTCATTCCTTTATCATTATTTGCCCCATAAGAAACAGGACGAATACCATACTGACTTTCTAGTTTTGCAATTCTTCCTAAAAACTCTTCTGATACATTAGGATAATCCGGCAGCATCTGACTTCCTACAATTTCATAACCTTGTGCACCTGCAAGATAAGCCGCTCTCACACAAGCCTCAAAGTCATATTGACCTCTGGCATATTCTGTTCCATAGCAAAACAACGTTGCTCCAATATTCATATTTTTCTCCTTTTCAACTTATTGAATGTCAATTGAAATTATCTCACCACTATCCAGCGGCATAAACTGATGTCCTTCTCCCATCTGCATATAAGGGACTCTAAGCATCAAGTTAAGTTTCAACTCATGCTGACCTTTGGCGATACCATCTTTTAAGATAACACGAATTTTTGCCAGTTGATTTTGATTCCAAAACTCTGTGATGGCATATTTTAGCTTATATACTGGTATTTCCTTTTGATTAAATTCAAAAGTCACTGCCTCTTGACTTACTTTTTCTCCATCCAGATAAACTTCAAATAGATCAATATCTGAAAGATAATGCCCACGATAGTAAGCTAATTGGAGGTCAAACTCCAAGCCTCTATTTTTTCCATTAATATACATTTCTTGTACAGAGTTTTTTTTAATAATTTCCTCTGCCAGTTGCATTCTCATTGCAAATCCCATAATTCCTCTTCTCTTTTTTAATTTTTAATTGATTTTTTCCAAAATAAAGTAACTACGATTAATAATTCTATCAAGCTTAATAAAATCAGAAAGATAAAACTATTTTTAGAGCCTTGAATTGTTCCTGAAATATTTGTTAACTCTGTCTTTGATTGACTTATCGATAAGATTGAAGCAACAAGAGAGGTTCCCATTGCTCCAGCCACTTGTTGAAAAGTCATGATAATGGCATTTCCATCTGGCTGAGTCTCTTTAGAGAGTTGATTGAGTCCGTTAGTCATTAAGTTTCCAAATGTCAATCCAATTCCTAGCGTAAAGATAAAGTAAAGACTTCCTATTAAGAAGTTAGACATCTGATTTGCTGTAAAATAATAAATGATTAAGGAAAATAAGAGAAGAAGACTTCCTAAAGTAATAGGCTTTTTAGGACCGAGCATGTCTAAAAGCTTTCCTCCCACTGGAGTAAGTAATGCACCTAGTGCTGCACCTGGAAATACTACAAAGCCTGATAATTGCGCATTTTCTCCATTTACGATCTGAATATAGTTAGGTAAGATAAATACCAAGCCCATCAAGACAAGTTGGATAATAAAAAAGCTAATGACATGATTCAAATAAGCCTTATTAAGCAAAAGTTTTAAGTTTAATAAAGGATTTTTTACATGATTGGTCGAATAAATTAAGCCTACAACTCCTAGTAAGGCAACAATAAGAGTTCCAAGTACATGAATACTAAAGAATGTATAAGTTCCTAAGTTTCCAAAAGCATAAATAAGTCCTGTAAATATAAAGACAATCATCAACAAACTTGTGACATCTAACTTCTTATGAGAAATCTCATTTTTTTGCTCTATCGTAAATAAGCCTACAAAGAAAGCAATTATCAAGATAGGTAAGAGTAAGATAAAGATATAACGCCAGCCCAGTTGAGTAATTACAATTCCTCCAAAAATTGGTCCAATTGCTGGTGCAATTGCTGGAATCATCGTTCCTACTCCCATCATCATTCCTATTTTTGACAAGGGAACTTGCTCAATGATAATGTTAAACATTAAAGGAAGAGCAATTCCTGTCCCAAAGCCTTGAATCGCTCTTCCTACAAGTAGTATCGAAAAATTTGAAGAGACTGCAGCAATTAAAACGCCAGAGCTAAATATAATAATACTTGCAATAAATATCGTTTTACTCTTAAAGCTATGCTTAAAAAATCCAGATAAGGGAACAACAATTGATAATGTTAAAAGATAAATTGTTGTCAGCCACTGTACCTGAGCTGTTGTAATTTGAAATTCTTGTATAAAGGTCGGAAAAGCAACATTCATCGCCGTTTCACCCAATACGCCACAAAAAGATAATATCCCTGTTGCAACAATTGCACCCATAACTTTCATCGAAATTTTTTCTTGTTTCATTATTTTTCACCTATTTCATATTATAATCTCAAGAAAATCTTGTTGCTCTGTTAGTTGTTGAACAGATAACACTCTCTTAGATAATTTTTTATTTTAAGATTGATCAAGTTTTTTATATATATCAATAATCTCAGTTGCTAAATCCATAAAGGTCATCGAAGTCATCAAGTGATCTTGGCTATGGATCGTTAAAAGACTAATATCCAAGCGGTTCCCCTTTGCTTCCTCCGTTAGCATATTTGTCTGCGCATGATGCGCTTCTAATAAAGCTTCTTTAGCTAGGGCGAGCTTTTCTTCAGCCTGCTCAAACTCATTTGCTTTTGCATACTGAATAGCCTCAAAAGCATAACTTTTTCCATCTCCTGAGTGCATGATCAGTTCCATAAAAATTAATAAATTATTCTCTTCCACTTTTTTCTCATTTCTTTATTTTCTTATTTTTTATATAAGAGAAGTGACCAATATTTATCAGCCACTTCCTACTTTGTTAGTTTGATACAAGATTAAGCGCTTGTTCTAACACTTTTTCTCCATCCATTGTCCCATAGGCAGACATATCTACAACGTCTACAGGAATTTTTCCCTCAACAATTTCTTTTACTTGTTTAAGTTTAAAACGAACTTGTGGCCCTAATAAGACAACATCGAGTCCCTCTACATGTGCTGCAAGGTCATCTACTGGACGAGCTTCAATACTTACCTCAATTCCTTTATCGGCTCCTGCTTTTTCAACTTTTTCAACAAGTAAACTTGTACTCATACCTGCATTACATACTAATAAAATATTTATTTTTTCCATCATAATATCCTTTATATTTAATTAAGCTTCTGCTAGTTTTGCTTGCTCTTCAGCAAACTGTTTTTTATCTGCAATCTTAAAGAATGGGTAGTAAATCAGTACCGCAACTACAACACATAAGAGCTGAGTAACGAAACCTTGCCATCCACCAACGATAAATCCATTAATCAAAGTTGGTGTTCCTGTTGGAAGTTGAGTTCCTTTCATTTGAGGAACAAAGCCTATCATAATTGAAAGATAACCAATAGCTCCTGTAATAAGTGGAGTAATCACTGTTGGGATTAAATAATGCATGTTCAAACATACAGGTGTACCAAATGTGATTGGTTCATTAATTCCAAAGAAAGTTGTCAATCCTGTGACACGCCCAACATTTTTATACTGGTCACTTTTTGAAAAGAGTAAGAAACAAATAGCTAGACCAAGGACACAGCCTCCACCACCAATTTCTAGGAAAACAGAGGTAAATCCAAAGTCAATTACATTTGGTGAATCAATACCTTTTGTTGCTGCATCCATATTTTCAATTGTCATTGTTTGGATAATTGGAGCAAAAACACCAAAGATAAGAGCTTTACCATGAATACCAAACCACCAGAAGAGACCAATCAAAGCATAGGCAAAAGTTACACCCCAGAATGAACCACCAATTTTTTGAATTGGCACTTGAAGAACATTATAGATTAAAGCATGAACACTTCCAGCACTTGTCATCTTGAATAACCATGAGACAATAGACATGATAAACGTGATTGAAAGAAATGGAATAATCGCACTAAAGGATTGTTCAACAAACTTTGGCACAGAGTTTGGCATGCGAATAGTAATATTATTTTTTATAAATACATAATATAACTCTGTCACAACAATACCTAAGAGAATCGCAACAAACATTCCTTTAGCTCCAATATAATCAAAGCTGATAAAATCAGTCGGCCTTACTGTATCATGAACAGGAACTTCAAAAGTTGACAAAGGAGTCAAAATTAAGAAAGACACAAGTGAAAGGATTCCTGGAACCATTGGATCAAGCTTATAAGAACTTGCCAAACGTGAGGCAACAAAATAAACAACAATCAATCCCATGATATTACTTGTGAAAATACCTGGAATTAAGAAAAGAGATTTTAAGTTAGTACTTGTTAAAAAATCTTGGTAAGGTTTAATTGAAATGTTCGCAAGTAAGGTAAAGAGCGAACCTGTGATAGTAGCAGGGATTGTCATCATCATTCCCTTACTTACTGCCTTCAGATATCGATTATCTGAAATCTTTTCAGCGACTACTTGGAATTTATCCATATAATCCATGAAACTCATATTATTTTCCTCCAATAAATTATTTTATTTTCATAAACTTCTTGATTGCTTTTCCTACACCATGATTATCATTTGTATCTGTGACATACTTAGCAATCTTTTTAATTTCTTCGATAGCATTTCCCATAGCTACTGTGTAACCAAATGCTGAATCTAGCATCGTCATATCGTTATAGCTATCACCAATCGTCATAATCTCGTCTAAGACAATCCCTTTACTTTCAGCATAACGACAAATCGCCTTTCCTTTATCAGCTAAAGGATGAGTAATTTCTAAATTAATAGCAAAGGAGCCAGTTGCATTGACAGGATATTGTTTAGGAATTGACTCTCTTAGATTTTCAACCTTTGAGATATCTCTTGAAAAGATAATAATTTTTCCAACCTTATAGTCTTTTCCAAACAATTCTTCCAGAGAGTCAACTCGATTAAGTTCCTTAAATAAGAAGTGTGACTCAACTGTCTCATAAATTGTTTCGATAGACTGTTCAGGATAAAAGTTATTAATCCTTGTCGCAACGGATAACTTGCAAGCTTCTGTCGTTCCTAAAGCATAAGTCCCTGCCGTTGTATAAAGCTCTACGCAGAAATCTTCCCTCAATAAATCATTAACAATCATCCGAACGATATCTTGTTCAAGATAAACTTTAAATACAATCTCTCCTTTGTCATCTCGGAGTTCACTCCCATTCATAACGAGATACTTACATTTAATATCAGCTTCTTTTACCTGCTGATAAGAATCTTCATAGCTCCGACCTGTACTGATAATAAACTCTGCCCCATTTTCTTGTGCTTCTTTGATGGCTTGAGCATTCTCTTTAGAAATACGATGATTACTAGAAACTAAAGTTCCATCCATATCTGACGCAATGAGTTTAATCATTTGCAGTCCTCCTATCCTAGAATGTTTTCCAACATCTTTTGATGGCGACTCACCTGAGTCAAACTATCCACTTCAACGATATCTTGAATGTGACGGTTACCTTCATATTCACTACTGATGTAACCTTCATATCCTACTTCTTTTAAAATATTTAAAACATCATGATAAGGGATACTTGTTTCTTGAAGTTCCTCTGTGATGTCATAGAACTTACCGTGGAAGTGAACGATATAAGGCATATTTTCAACTAAGATTTTTGGATCTGTATAGATGGCATGACGGCAAAATTCAGCAAAACTCTTATCAGTATCTGTTGCTGCTGGATTTTGTTTGACCTTTTCAATTGTTTCGACAGGATCAACTCCATTTTCATAGTTATCTGCAATCATATGGATGATTTCAGCTGTTCCACCTTTACGGATATACTCATCTGTAAAGATACTTCCCATACGTTTTGTGAAGATACCGAAGTCAGGCATAATCGCAAACCATTTGGTACCGCTTTCTTTTATGTATGCAAGACGCTCTTCAAACCATAGAGTTCCAAATGTAAATGGAGCATGAACTTCTAAGGCAATCACAACATCCATCTCCTCAGCATAAGCCAAGCTTTGTTTAATAACCTCAAGTGGAGTTGATACCAATGTTCTTAAAATCTTAAATCCTAATAAATTTGCAAGCTTAAGATCACGCTTCATCATGTCAACATTTTCAGATGTTGTAAGCATACGATTTGCAAATAATTTATTATCCAAAAAAGCATCATAAGCAACTGGTTTTACATTATACTTTTCCATCCAACCATGCCATTCTTTGACAAATTCATCGCTGATATTTGGAAAGTCTGGAAGCATTTGCTCTGGTAAAAATTCAATTCCTTCTGCACCCGTCTCTGATGCTGCACGGATACAATCTTCCAAAGTCATTTTCCCAGTGTAAAATTCTTCTTGATAGCTATAAAGTGACACACTTCTTTTAATTTGAGTACTCATTGTTTTCCTCCTCTACTGCTGACTCTAGGTGAAGCACTTTTTTATCATCACCTTCATTATTAAAAGGTAAGTAAGAAATACGAAGACTAACAAAGGCATGAACTTCATGTTCACCTTCTGCTAATCCACCTTCCTTTTTCACAAATACAGTCAAAGCTTCTGTCATTGCCCAGCGATGATTGATTGCTGTAGGAAGCTCATCAAAGCTTAAAACTTCACCTTTTACTTTAAAGAGTTTATCTTCATTTGCAATACTTTCACCATCAATTTCTAAGTCAACAACCTCTACACAACTCATGTAAAGACCGCGGTAGTATGGGATACGTAATTGCACTTCATAACCAATCACTTGGTCGCCTTTTTTTACATTTCTAAATCCTGTTGGATTGACAACATATTTTTCAAACATAATTTCTCCTTTCTTAGAGTGGGACAAAGCCCCACTCTTTCATATTTTTTATAATTTTACTTCTTTATTTGTTTCAGCTGCTTTGTAAACAGCATCTAAAATTTGTGTAACCACATAAGCTTGCTCTGGTTTTACCAATGGATCTTTATCTTCAATAATTGCTTCAAGCCATTGTTTTGCTTCAATTTTTTCTGGATCATTTGTGCCACCTTCAAAGAAAGCAATATTTCCTGATGTGCTGATTTCTTCTTGTGTTAAGATACCATTTGTTGCCTTATTAATGATTAATTCATTTTGTCTGTAGCTCATTCCTGCATTGATATGTGCTCCAGCCTTTGTACCACAGAGTGTTGTTGCTGCTTCTTTAGACTCCAAAACATTTAATGCCCAAGCTGATTCTAGAAAAATCGTTGCTCCATTTTTCATCTTGATATAACCAAAGGCAGAATCTTCAACCTCAAAAGTATCTGTGTCCCATGGTCCAAACATATTTCCTTCATCAGCTCCTGGAAGATTTCCTAGCTTATGGAAAACAGATCCTGACACTGACTCTGGCTCATAGTTGTCCATCATCCAAAGTGTGATATCTAAAGCATGTGTACCGATATCAATCAACGGTCCGCCACCCTGCTGTGACTTATCAGGGAAGACTCCCCATGTAGGTACAGCTTTACGACGAAGGGCATGCGCCTTTGCAAAGTAAATCTCACCTAAGTCACCTTTTTCACATGTTTCATGGAGTGAGCGTACTTCCTCACGGAAACGGTTTTGATAACCAATCGTAAATTTCTTACCTGATTTTTTCCAAGCATCTAACATTAATTTTGCTGCTTCAGCATTATGTGCCATTGGTTTTTCACAAAGAACATGCTTGCCGGCTTCAAAGGCTGCAACTGTGATTGGGCTATGTGACACATTAGGTGTACATACATGAACCACATCGATAGACTTATCTTTTAAAAGTTCGTTATAGTCTGTATAAACCTTTGCATCCTCTGCACCATGTTTTTCACAAGCTTCTATCGCACGCTCTTCTACAATGTCACAGAAAGCAACAATCTCAGCAATATCACTTTGTGATTCTAAGGCACCAAAGTGCTTGTTCTTTGCAATACCACCACATCCAATAATTCCTACACGGAGTTTTTTAACGTCTTTTTTATCTTTTTTATTTTCCATTTTCTTTTTCCTCTTTTCTTTTTATAAACCTTCTGGAAAGCTAATGCTGTTTCCTGTTTTTGATGATTCACGCGCTGCATTCATAACAACAAGTACACGTCTCACTTCTTCAGGCTTGATAATAAACTCTTCTTTAGATTCAAGAGTATTCTTAAAGTTTTCAAAGTACATCAAGTGATTCACATCAACTTCTGGCAAGTCACTTGTGAGTAAGACACCATCTTGTGGTGGCCCAAATGAACGTGTAGGGCCTGCTGCCGTCATCGTTGCCTTACCTGGAACATTTTCAAGTAGGGTAGATGTTTTACAAATCTTCCCTTTAGGATGGAAACCATCTGAGTACATCGTTCCTTTATTGCCTCCGATAAACCAGTGTCTTTCAAACCAATCTTCCTTATCAGCAAGGAAATAAGTCCCAAGTTCAATTTCTCCAACTTGTCCATTTTCAAAGCGAATCAGGATTTTAAAGTAATCATCCACATCTTTATTAATCACATTACGAACATCAGCATAGATAGAGGAAATCTTACTTTTTACCATATAGAGCATCTGATCAATCAAATGCACTCCCCAGTCATAAAGCATACCTCCACCATATTCTGGATAAACATGCCAATCATGCATGTTTCCATTGATACCGTAAAGTTTTGACTGAATCGTATAAACATCACCTAATTCTTGGCTCTCATAGACTGATTTTGCTACATTAAAGTCTATGTCATAACGTCGCTGTTGGTGAATGGTAAAGACCACATCATTTGCCTTTACAGCTTCCAACATCTTGTCATACTCTTCAACGCTCAAAGCTGCTGGCTTTTCACAGATAATATTTAGCTTGGCTTTAGCTGCTTTTTCTACTGCTTCTAAGTGAACATGGTTGGTCAAAGATAAGATAACTGTATCAACTTCTGAATCTGAAAATAGTTCATCCATTGTTAAATAGCTCTTTACTGATGCTGGAGTTTCTTTTAATTTTTCCTCATCAATGTCGCATACTCCAACCAACTTATAACCTTCTAGCTGCATGATATGCTTGGCATGGATTTGACCCATAAAGCCAAAACCTACAATTCCTACATTAATCATAATCTTCCTTTCTTTTTATTTAAATTATCTAACGTAGTTTCTAAGATAAGCCTGGCTAATCTCAATAGAGACTTTCACACGTTCATAAGAATCTTCAAAAGCCTTATCCTCAACTTCAATACAACTATAGCCTTGATAGCCAATATCTGTCAGAGCTGATACATATTTACCCCAGTCCACATCTCCAAGACCTGGAAGTTTAGGTGACATAAAGTTTAAAGGCGTTGACAAGTAACCCACCTGATTCAATTTATCCTGATAAAGCTTAATATCCTTGTAATGTACGTGGAATATCTTATCTTTAAACTCATATAAAGGCTTAATATAATCAATCCCTTGCCAGACAAAATGTGAAGGGTCATAGTTTAATCCAATATAATCACTCTTTAAGATTTCAAACACCTCTTTCCAAATCACTGGTGTGGTCATAATATTTTGTCCACCTGGCCACTCATTTTCTGTAAAGAGCATCGGACAATTTTCGATTGCAATTTTTACCTTCTTCTCTTCAGCATAGCGAATAATGGGTGTCCAAATTTTTTCTACTAACTTTAAATTTTCAGTTAGATTTTTATTCTGATCACGACCAATAAATGTCGTCAACATATTAATATCTAACTTTTTAGCCGCATCAATCAACTTATAAAGATGATTGATAGCTAGTTGGCTTTTTTCTGAGTCTGCATCAAGTGGGTTGGGGTAATAAGCAAGAGAGGAAATCTCTACTTTCTTTTGATGGCAATAGTCTAAAATTGACTTTGCTTTTTCATCAGTCAAGTTATCCACATCAATATGTGACACACCAGCATAGCGTCTTTCAGCTTTTCCAGCTGGCCAACAAGCCACTTCCACACATTCAAGACCTTGCTCAGATACAATATCTATCATTTCTTCAAAATTACTTTGATCCAAGATTGCGCTGACTAATCCTAACTTCATAATATCTCCTTTTCTTATTTACCTCATCATTCTAGCAAGTTTTTTACTCACAAACTCACCTCTATTTGCCTCAATAGTTCTTCTTTTTTTGACTTGTAAGCCTTTTCATTTTAGTAAAAGTCAATTTTAGATGCCATTTTTTGACATAAAAAAATCTCAGCAATACTGAGATTTTAAAATTTAAAAATTAATATCTTTTTTCACAATATTTAAGATAAAAAATTCATTACTATCAAGAAGTGTTTCCCATTTTAATTCTTGATTTTTGACTTCCACTTCTTTTAATCGTAATTCTGCATTATCCACATTCTTCATATACTTGATATCTGACCGTGACAAGTCATTTAAGTAGTTAAATTTTTTCCAAGTATTTAATAAATTTCCAATTGTCTGAGTGCAGCTATATTTTCTTAATGTATAAGTTCCAACTTCAATATTTTTTAATCTTAACTTTACTTTTAACTTCTTATCATCAAAAAGTTTATCAATTTCTTGGACTGTAATTTTCTCATTATAATGGTGTTGTAAAGTATTAGGATGCTGATAATAATGCCCTAAAACTTTAATTTCATTTCTATTTTTCACAATAATTAAATGAGAATCATGGTAAACAATCTCTCCATAAGTCAGTTCCTTTAAAAATTTAAAGGCAATCATAGCAGGCTTATAAAAGTTATTTCTAGACATTAGACCATTTCCGCCATAAAGGACTTTCTTTTCTCTAAAGTTATAGTTATAGCTGTCTGATAAATGCCAGTAAAACATCCCTTTACATAAGTGACGAACTTCAAATATCGTTTTTAAAATATAAGTTCCTTTCAAAAGGTGATCATTTAAGATATCACTATTTGAAAGTGTATTACTCCACTCTGTGATATAAATATCTAAATGAGGATGATTTTTTACAATTCCTTGTATGATTGCGACTTTACTCGTTACAGCACTGACAGAGTAATCCTGTAAGGCTTCATGAATGGTTGAACCTGTCGTCTGATAAGGGTATAAAATAAAGCTAATATAGTCTGCATTTAAATCTAAGAGAGCTTGAGTATTATCATTATTTAAAAAAAGCTCTGGCTTATAAGCTCCTCCCCCAAACTGAGCATGTGGAAGAATAGATTTAACAATTTTTTGACTAACTTTGAAGAAGGAGAGATAGTCTCCTATTTTTTCTTCTGTATCCATGTCATTGATTGAAAACTCAAAGAACCATTTTTCAACTTCAAGATTTTTATAACGCTTGACGATAAATTTCATAAAGTTTGTAATAAGAACTTCCCATTTTTTCAAATTATAATAAGATAAAAAATTCTCCTGTCCATCTTCAATTTTTGTAAAATCAATCCAAGGAATCAGTTTATTTTCAAAGAAAAAATCAAAAATTTGATTCAGATTATAGCTAATAAGTGAAAAATCATCTGCCTGATTCACAAACATTTCAGAAGAAAAAAGACCCCAAATCCTGACATACTTGATATTTAGCTCATTTTTAGCAATTAGTAGTTGTTTTTTTAACTTGTCATTTAATAACATCTCAATATTTCCAGCATTAATACACTCACTCCAACTTTCCTCAATCACTTGGCCTTCTGTCTGCATATTAACTTGATAACTTTTCAGTTTTAAATCTGAGGGTCCTAATTCATATTTAGCAAGTTCTAACTTCTCACTCACTTGTCTGATATCTACTTCTTGAGACTGCTTTTCAAGCCTTCGATACTCTGAAGGCGTCTGCTGATATTGCTCTTTAAACTGTTTATTAAAGCTATTAAGGTTAGAAAAGCCATTTTCCAAGGCAATAGAGGTGATAATTTTTTTAGTTGTAATTAATTCATGACTCGCCTGCTCTAAACGCAACCGTGTCAGATATTCTTTAAAATTAACCCCCATCTGCTTTTTAAAATAACGTGAAAAGTAAGCTTTATCAATATAAAATTCATCTGCAATATCCTCTAAAGATAAGCTATTTTTATAGTTAACTAAAATATAATTTAAGATTAATTTAATTCGCTCATTCTTCTCATTTTGTAAATCGCTGTAATAACTGATAATTTTATCTAAAAGCAAGAAAACATAGCTTAATTCTAGAAAATTAGCCTTACTTTTAGCATTTATTTCTAAATCAATAATTTTTAAAATCAGCTCACGGATATCTTCAACATCTGAGACACTAATCACTTCGGAAGTTCTTAAGGATTCTTTTGAAAAATCCAAGCTTAAAGCTGCTAATTCATAAGCAAAGTTAAAGATAAAAATAAAGTTTGACTTTGTCCTCTTAGTTATTTTATAACTTGTATACTCATCTAAGAGTATCATATCATTTACTTTTAAAAATTTTTTCCCTAGTGCTAATTCGAGCTCTATCTCACCTTCTAGGAGAAAAATAATTAATTTTTGATTTGTTATAGTTTTAAAACCATCAAAGTTAACTAACAGTTCAATCGATGATTTACTACTTAATTCTGAAATTGGATTCTTCATTTCTTCTCCTTTATTTTATAATTTTAT
>JBKECB010000081.1:0-14014 GCA_047974165.1 Lactovum sp. | reverse complement strand
AATAGATTAAATTTTTAAGATGTAGTATAATAAAAGCTATGATTATTCAAAAAAAACTTGCGAAATCTGTAAATTTACATCTTATTTCTGAAAAAAAATTCAAGACTGTCAGTATATTAGTTCGCTTTCGTGAAAAGATTTCTTCTGAAAATCTTGCAAAGAGAGTAATTTTATCTCATCTTTTTGAGCTTTCAAATGCAGAATATCCAAGCCAGTCAGCTTTTCAAACAGCTTTAGCTATGAATTATGGAATGCAATTTAGCTCAAATGTATCGAGTAAAGGAAAACAACATTTTTTAAATTTAGTTCTTTCTGTAGTTGACCCAAGATTTGTAAAAGAAGATACTATTGAAATAGCACTTCATTTTTTAAAGTCAGTTATTTTTAATCCTTTATTAGACTTAGAGGGCTCTAAGTTTAATGAAAAAAATGTAAGACTAGAAAAGGAAAACCATCTTCATTATTTAGATTCGTTAAATGAAGATAATTCTTACCTTGCGTCTAGAAAATTATCGGAGTTATTTTTTGAAAGTCAAGAGATGAAACTCTCTTTAGCGGCTAATAAAGAACTTATCCAAGAAGTAGAGGCAGACTCACTTTACCAGTATTATAAGGATCTAGTTCAAACGAATATGATTGATATCTTTATTTTGGGAAACTTAAAAGAATCAGAGATTTTTCCAATCATCGAGAGTTGGAATTTTTCAGACCGTCCTGAGTTCACCGAGCTTTTTTATAAGCAAGATACTCGAGAACAAATTAATTATAAAGAAACAAAAAAAGCTCAACAATCACGATTGGCAATGGCTTGGAATTTATCTTGTCAATATGCAGATGAAGATTATCTAACTCTGCAGGTTTTTAATGGATTATTTGGAGGAATGCCACATTCTAAGTTATTTAGTGTTATTCGTGAACGTGAAAGTCTTGCTTACAGTATTTCATCTTCTTTTGATAGTTTTAAATCGTTATTAAAGGTGACAGCAGGAACAGATTTGGAAAGTTTAGATCGTGCAGAAGCACTTGTTCTTTCTTTATTGGAAGAGATTAAAAATGGTGATTTTTCACTGGAGGATTTAGAGCAAACAAAGTCAATGCTTCGTAATGGATTTTTAGCTAGTCGTGATGGAGCTGGAGTTTTGATAGAAGAAGCATTTATTCAAAGCTTACTTCCAAATAGAAAGTTGGAGGCTAAGGATTGGCTTGAAAGATTAGAAAAAGTAACAATAGAAGATATTCAAAAGCTTGCTCAAAAATTAAGATTACAAACGTCATATAAATTAGAAGCTATCTCAGAATAAGGAAATACTGCTAGAATGATAACTAAAAAATATTATAAAACAATAGATGAGACACTGTATCATGAATGTTTAGATAATGGATTGACCGTCTACTATCTTCCTAAAAAAGGCTGGAATAAAAATTATGCAATTTTTACAAGTCAATTTGGGTCACTTGATCGAACATTTAATGGAAAAAAATACCCTGAAGGAATTGCCCACTTTTTAGAGCACAAGCTCTTTGAAAAAAAAGAGGGAGATGTTATGTTGGAGTTTGGAAAGCTAGGGGCACAAACTAATGCATTTACAAGCTTTGATCGAACATCTTATTTATTTACAAGCTCAGAAAAATTAGAAGAAAATTTAACGCTTCTCTTGGACTTCGTACAAGAAGCCTACTTTACAGAAGCTTCTATCCAAAAAGAGCAGGGAATTATTGCTCAAGAAATCCAAATGTATCAAGATGATCCAGACTGGCAGCTTTTCTCAGGCCTTTTAGCAGCACTTTATCCTAACTCAGCTTTAGCTGAGGATATTGCCGGGACAGTGGAATCAATCTCTGAAATTAACTCTGAGATGCTTTATGAAAATTTTAAGAGTTTTTATCAGCCTTCCAATATGTCTTTATTTTTGACAGGTGATTTTAATCTTGAAGAAATTTCAAAGCTAATCGTTCAAAATCAATCAGAAAAAGTATTTGAAAAAATAGAAATTAAAAGAGAAGAAAGAATCTTTCAAGCAGCAATTCCTAAAACTGAAAAAAAAGCTGAAATTGTAGAGAGTAAGTTAGCTTTGGGATTTCGAGGAAATAATCATCCTCAGAAGGCAGATTTTTTTGAATATAAAATAGCTATGGAAATTTTCTTTTCTCTTATTTTTGGTAAGACCAGTCAGTTTTATGAAGAATCTTACCAAAAGTCTTTGATTGATGATAGTTTTTCTTATGACTTTGAGTTTTCAGAAGATTTTCAGTGTTTAATTCTTACTTTAGACACAAAAAATCCAGAAAAATTGACTCAGCTCTTGCAAGAGCAACTGAAAAGTTATAAAATGAAAGGAGATGTGACAAATTCTCATTTTGATCTTTTGAGACGTAAGTTACTAGGCTTACATATTTCCTCATTAAATTCGCTAGAGTATATTGCTCAAGAGTTTACAAGTACATTAGTTGATGAAAGTAAAAATATTTTTGATCTATCCACTATTTTATCAGAGTTGACGTTAGAGAAACTGGAGAGATTTGCAGGAGAATTTTTAGAGACAAGTGAGCAATCGGTCTTCATCATGAGGCCAGAGTAAAATTATAGAAAGGACAGTTCAGCCCTATAGGCAACTGATGTGGAATGGTGGAAAAAACAATTGGCTTGTTGTTAAAAGAGCAACGAACAACATTTGATTGGAGTTTGGATCAGGCTGAAAAACAAACTTCTATTAAGAAAATTTATATTTCAGCTTTAGAAACAGAAAATTATAGTGTTTTTCCTGGTGCCTTTTATGTCCGTGCTTATTTGAAACAATACTCTGATAAGTTAGGGTTAGATACAGAAGTAATTTTAGAAGCTTATGATAATCATACGCTAATAGAAGTAGAAGGAGAGCTTGATGAAATAGAAAACTATCGATTTGAGCGTCCTGAGGAGCGAACAAGCTTGAACTCTACGAATGCCCATAAGAATACCTATAAAGAGAAGAAAAAAGAAAAAGAAAAAGAAGAAAAAGAAGAAATTCAAGTTAGAGTTAAACGTTACTTGCCAATGATTCTTCTTTCTTCAGTTGCTATTATTATTGTTGTTGTTGTTGCCTTGATTGTTTTTATTAATTATCCTGAAATAAGTCAACCCTCTAAAGATAGTTATAGCTTATCACAAACTCTGGTGAGTTCTAGTTCACTAAATGAATCAAAAAATTCGACTTCTAATTCATCAATAGAAGAAAAAGAAACGGTACTCACTCTTTCTGAGGATGGTTCGAAGTTAAATATTGAAACAGAAGCTGAGCAAGTTGAGTTTATGTTTATGTTAAAATCAGACTATGACAGTGCTGTTGCAACACTTTCTTCGGAAAATGAAGTATCACAAACAATAGAACTTTCAAAAGAAAAAATGACAGAAAGTCTTTTTCTTAAAAAAGAGCTGACTTCAGCAAATATAACGGTAACAGATATTTCAGCCTTTATGATTGTAATCAATGGGCAGGAAATTGACTTTTCTTCTGTTCAAATGTTATCAAATATTTTAGACTTGGAAATTATATATAAAAAATGAAAAAAGAAAAAATCCCTAATCAACTTACGATTCTTAGAATTTTTATTATCCCACTTTTTGTAGCTTTATTTTATCTTCCTAAAGGAGCAGAAGTTGGCTCGACTTATGTAGTTTGGATAATTGCCGCAATTATTTTTTCGCTTGCCGCATTTACAGACTGGTTAGATGGTTATCTAGCACGTAAGTGGAAGGTTGTCAGTAATTTTGGAAAGTTTGCTGACCCACTTGCAGATAAGATGCTCACAATGGTTGCTTTTATTATTTTGCTTTCTTTAGATCTTGTTCCTATTTGGGCGATTTCTATTATTGTTAGTCGTGAGTTAGCAATTACCGGTCTTCGCTTATTATTAGTTGAGCAAGGCGGAGTAGTGCTTGCAGCAGATATGCCTGGAAAGATAAAAACATTTACACAGATGTTAAGTATTATCTTTCTTTTCTTAGGTGATCCATTTTATATTGGAACAGTTCTCTTTTATATTTGTATTTTCTTTACAATTTATAGTGCTTATGATTATTTCCTAAAAAATAAATCTGTCTTTAAAAAAATATAGTAGGTACAAATGAATTTAAAGAAAAATATACAGAAAATTGAAGTAAATCAACAAATACAAACTTTGATGTTATCGGTTTTTGAAAATTATAATGTAAAAAAAATTGATAAAGTACTGTCAGAAATTCAAAAGCTTGAAAATCTAGATTATTTTCAGCTTTTAAAGTCTTGGTATGAGTCTGAAGAACAGATAGAGGTAAGATGCTCTGGCCTTAAAAATCTAACTCAGAGGCTAGAATTTCTTTTTTTAGCGATAGACTTGCTTTTAATTTTAGATATTCAAGAGATTAAACTTCAAGTATTTTTAACTAATAGTGAGCGTGAAGTATTTGAAACTTTTAAAAATTGGATGAGCTTTGATTATGAATTTTTTGAATCTGAAGAAATGAGCTATAACTTTATTGTAAAAACTCCAAAAGAAGATTATTTACTCATAAAATCTCATGAGCTTGGTTTTGATTTAGATTTAAAGAGTTTATATCAACTTTCTCTAGAACAAAAATGTTTCTTCATCCAGCTAGAAAAACAACATGCCTATTTATTAGTTCAGCAGGAAAACTTAGATTTAAAAATAAGTCAATTGACTCAAAAATTGCGAAGTCAGGGCTTTAGTGTAGACCGGAATTATCAGTTTTTGTCTAACTTAGAAGAAGAAAAAAAACTCCTGGAGTTGATAGAATCAGACTTACTTATTCGAGTAAAAAATAATCTAGAAGTTGAAATAGAAAATAGAGAGAATCATAAAAAATATAACTATCCTTTGGAGGCCTTATTTATAGATTTTTCCTCTATTTATGAGGAGACTTTTATTTCTGAATAAGAGTAAGGTATTATTTTATGTATAAGTTTTTTTTATCATTTAATCGTCAGCGTTTTATTGAAAAAACAACAGCGGCAGTTATTTATGCTCTTTTATCTTCTTTTGCGTTAAAGTTTTTTCTACTCCCTGGACGTGTATATTCGAGTGGTGTTACTGGTCTTGCTCAAATTTTTTCAAGTCTTTTAGAAGGAAAGTATATTCCAATTTCATTAATGATTTGGCTTTTAAATTTTCCTCTTATTTTTTTTGCTTGGTTTATTCTGGGAAAGAAGTTTACAGTCTACACTTTAATTTCTATTAGTTTGAGTTCTTTATTTCTTGAAATTTTCCCTATGATTAACCTCACAACAGACCCAATAATGAATGCAGTCTTTGGAGGACTTTTAATGGGAATGGGTGTAGGTTATGCCATGAAAAATGGGATTTCAAGTGGTGGAACAGATATCATTAGTCTGATTGTACGTAAAAAGACAGGAAAGAGTGTTGGACTAGTGTCAATGATATTTAACGGTATTGTTATTTTACTTGCAGGTTATTTTTTTGGAGTAAAATATCTTTTTTATTCATTAATTTATGTTTTTATTAATGGTCGTATCATAGATAGTGTTTATAACAAACAAAAAAAATTACAAGTTACAATTATTACACAACATCCTGAAGAGGTTAAAAGGCTTATTTTTAAGAAGCTTACTCGTGGAGTAACGGTTATTCGTGGAGTTGAGGGTGGATACACAAATCAGAAGGAAACAATACTGATTACAATTATAACAGCTTCAGAGCTTCAGGATTTTAAAAGGATTATGAAAAAATCAGATCCTAAAGCCTTTGTTTCTGTTGCACAAAATATTCAAATTTTAGGAAACTTTGATGAGGATAAAAACCAATATTGAAGTTAATATTATTTTAGGAGATTGATAAAATGTTAAAGTTTATAAAAATTCATTTTTTAAATTTATTGATGGTTGCTGTAGGAACAAGTCTTTATTCTTTTGGATTTGTAAAGTTCAATATGGAAAATCATTTGGCACAGGGAGGCTTTTCAGGGGTTGCTCTTATTCTTCATGCAAATTTTGGGATTGATCCAGCAATTACTCAAGTGCTTGTAAATATTCCACTTTTATTTATTGGTTATCATTTTTTGGGAAAAAGAACATTTATTTATACTGCAGCTGCCATTGGCTTTTCATCCCTCTGGTTGAGTATTTTTCAGAGGATTGATTTTCAAATTTCGGTGGATAATGATATGCTGATTGCTGGGCTTTTAGCCGGTGGATTTGCTGGTGTTGGTCTTGGAATTGTTTTTCGTGCCGGTGGTACAACAGGAGGTGCAGATATTATTGCACGTATTATTCAGGAGAAGCAAGGAGTTCCATTGTCAAGAACCTTTATTATCATTGATGCAATGGTTTTGATTGCGTCATTGACTTATATTGATATTAAGCATATGATGTATACCTTGATTTGTAGTTTTGTTACAAGTCAAGTGCTTGGTTTTGTTCAGTCAGGAAGTTATACTGTGCGTGGAATGCTTATCATTACTTCATATCCTCATGAAATTGCAGATAAAATATTAAAGGACATGAGTCGAGGCGTCACTTTTATTAACGGAGAAGGTGCTTTTTCTAGAAATGAAAAGAAAATTATCTATGTTGTTTTAAACCCACGTGAAATTCAAGAAGCACGACATATTATTCAAAAAATTGATGCAAATTCCTTTACTTCTATTATTAATGTACATGAAATTATAGGAGACTTCTCGTATGCAAAGAGTAAGTATGCTAAAAATAATAAAAACTTACTGAGTAAATAATTGTAAAAAAATAACTAGCCTTAGAGCTAGTTTTTCTTATATATCTAGAATATAATTGTTAAAAATATCAAAAACTTCTTCAGGAGAATTTGCTTGATTAATGGCAACTTTTACTTTTGAAGCTCCTTTTGCTCCTTTTAGATAGTAAGAAGCCTGTGATCGAAATTCTAAAGTGGCTAATTTTTTTCCATGTAATTGAACTAAGCGTTCAAGATGAAGTTTTGCAGTTTCTATCTTTTCTTCTGTTGTTGGCTCAGTAATTAATTCACCTGTTTCAAAGTAATGTGTGGTTCTCTTTAAAATCCAAGGATTTCCTAGAGCTGCTCGTCCAATCATGACTGCTGTCACTCCTGTTTCATCAATCATTTTCTTGGCATCTTCAGGACTTTTGATGTCTCCATTTCCAATGAGTGGGATATTAATTTGTTCTGCAATCTTTCTCAACCACTGCCAGTTTTCTTGTGCATTTCCAGTATATTGCTGAGCACGTGTTCGAGTATGCATGGAGACAGCACCAGCACCTGCAGCTTCGATTGCTTTTGCATTTTCTACACAAAGAATGTGCTCTTTATCCCAACCTAGACGGATTTTAACAGTAACTGGAAGATTGACAGAGGAGCTGACAGCTTTAACGAGAGTGTAAACTTTATCTGGATCAAGAAGTAGGCGACTTCCGGCATCATTTTTAGTTACTTTTGGTACAGGGCATCCCATGTTAATGTCGATAATATCAGCAGTTGTATTTTCTTCTACAAACTTTGCAGCTTCTGCTAAACTTTCAATTTCAGAACCAAAAATTTGGATTGATAAAGGGTGAGGGACACCGTTAAAGTCTAGCATGTCTAAGGTCTTTTTATTTCGAAACTCAATCCCTTTATCAGAAATCATTTCAGAGACGACCAAGCCTGCTCCGAACTCTTTTGCAGTTGTTAAAAAAGCCTTATTTGTAATGCCAGCCATTGGCGCAAGTACAATGCGATTGTTGATGGTTACATTACCAATTTTATAATTACCCGTGTAATTTGTGTTAATTGTCATAAGAGCTATTTTAGCATTTTTTCTATTTTTTTTGCTAGGAATAGATTAAATCTTAAGAGATAGTGTATAATAAGTTATGATAAATTTACGTATTGGCGAGAAACTTCGCCTAGAGATTGTCCGTCTCGGGATTAATGGAGAGGGGATTGCATATTATAAAAAACGTTTGATTTTTATTTCTTACGCTCTCCCAGAGGAGTTGGTTGAAGTTGAGATTGTAGAAAATCAAAAGAACTTTTCACGTGCAAAGCTTTTAAAAATCTTAAAAAAATCAAAGCATCGTGTCAAAGCAGTGGATAAGTCTTTTTCAGAGTTATCTTCCTCTCATATTATGCATCTTGACTATGCAGAGCAGTTAAAGTATAAGGTGGATTTACTAAGACAGGCTTTTAATAAATATCGTCCTCAAAATTATAATGATTATGAGATTCGACCAACTTTAGGTATGGAAGATTGGCGAGCTTATCGTAATAAACTTACTTATCAGATTCGTCAGCTAAGAAATGGTCAAGTTATTGCAGGACTTTATCAAGAGAATTCGCATCATTTAGTAAGTTTGACAGATTGTATTGTCCAAGAAGAATTGACTCAAAAAATAGCAAATGAAATTTGCCAATTACTTGTGAAGTATAAAATTCCTGTGGATGATGAAAGAAAACAACGTGGAATAAAAACAATGGTAATTCGTCGAAGTCATCTGACGGGTGAGGTTCAGATTATTTTAATCAGCTCTATTAAGCAAAATTTTGATCGCTTGATTCGTCAATTAACAGAAAAGTTTCCAGAAATTGTAACAGTCGCAACAAATTTGCATGAGAAGAAATCAAGCGAAGTCTATGGTAATCAGACAGTTATTGCTTGGGGGCAAGAACGAATTCGTGAAGGTCTTTTAAACTATGATTTTGAGTTAAGTCCGCGTGCTTTCTTCCAGCTAAATACCAAGCAGGCTGAAGTACTTTACTCCGAGGTAGTTAAGGCAGTTAAGCCAAAACGTGATGATCGTGTGATTGATGCTTACTGTGGTGTCGGAACGATTGGATTTGCTTTAGCTAAGAAGGTAAAGTCGGTGCATGGGATGGATATTGTGCCGGAGTCCGTTGCAGATGCACGTGAAAATGCGGCTAGACTAGGTTTTAAAAACTGTCACTATGAGGTAGGTCGTGCTGAAAAGGTCATTACAAATATGTATAAATCAGGACATAAGCCTTCTGTTGTGATTGTTGACCCAGCAAGAACTGGTCTTGATCAAGAATTATTGAAAACATTGGTTAAATATCAACCTGAGCGTTTAGTATATGTTAGCTGTAATGCTTCAACCTTAGCAAAAGATTTAGTGGCACTAACCAAGGCTTATGAGGTTAACTACATTCAGTCAGTTGATATGTTTCCACATACTGCTCGAGTAGAAGCTGTAGTATCATTAAGAAAAAAATTGAAATAAAGGAGTTTTTATGCCTAAGTTTATTGTAAAAGAAGATTTTTGGGATTTATTTCCTGAGGCACAGTTTGCAGTTATTTTAGTAAAAGGAGTTGATAACTCTGGAGAATCCAGTGCTGAGATACAAAAAGAGCTAAGCTTAGCAAATGATGCGTCAGAAAAGTTTACAGAAGCAGCTCTTTTTAGTGAAAATCCAGCGATTGCGGTCTGGCGTACAGCTTATCAAAAGTTCAAGACTAAAAAAGGAGCGAGGGCTTCCATTGAAAATTTACTAAAACGAGCAAGTAAGGGAAATGAAGTTAGATCAATTAACCCTCTCGTAGATCTTTATAATATTATCAGTTTGAAATATGGATTACCTGCAGGTGGTGAGGATTTGGACAGTTTTGCTTCGGATTTACGCTTAACTTTTGCAAAGGGGGGAGAAGAGTTTATCGCTATTGGTGAGGATAAGGATTCGCCTTGCCTTGAAGGTGAAATCGCTTATCTAGATGATAAAGGTGCAGTTTGCCGTGGCTGGAACTGGCGTGACGGACAAAGAACGATGCTGACAGAAAAAACAAAAAATGCTTTTTTGATTGTTGAATCTTGTGTTGCTGAGCAAAGAGAAGCGATTATTGCGGCTGGTCAAGAGTTATCTGACTTAGTAAAGCAAGAGTTCGGACTTTCAAGTCAACTTCAAATTATTGATCGTAATCATCCAGAGATGAAATTATGAGATACTTAAGAAGAGCCAGACTTTCTGATCTTGAATGTTGTTTAGAAATAATTAATGATGCGCGTGCCGCTTTAGCAACCAGTGGGACAGGACAGTGGCAAGGACTTTATCCTGCAAGAGAAAATCTTGAAGAGTTTATAAAAAATGAAGTTGCTTATGTTTTTTTTATTGATGATGAGATTGTCGCTTTTTCAGCTTTGATTCAAGGAGAGGATAAGGCTTATACTGAAATTAAAGAGGGCAGTTGGTCGAATGAGTCTTTGGACTACCTAGCGATACACTGTCTTGCTATCTTAGAGAAGTATCGTGGACAGGGGTTGATGACAGCAATGTTTTCAAATATTTTTAGTCTTTGCTTAGAAAAAGGAATCAGAGATATTCGTATTGATACACATCCTCAAAATCAAGCAATGCTGTCTGTTATCAAACGAGAAGGCTTTGTTTATTGTGGTAAGGTCTGGATAGATGGAGAACGTGTGGCTTTCCAACTGGAGCTAAATAAATGACAAGAGATGAATTAATAAATTTTTGTGGAAGTTTATCTAATATTTATAGTGATAATCCTTTTGTGAAAATGGAAAAAAATAAAGTCGCAACATTAGTTTTTCGACATTTAAAGAATAAGAAAATTTTCCTTTATTTATCTGAGCGTCAGGAAAAATATATTTTATCTGTAAAACTTGAACCAGAAAAGGCAGAGAATTTACGTCGTGACTTCGAAAGTATCACTGCTGCTTGGCATATGAATAAAACATACTGGTCAGATATTCAAATGAATTCAGACCTGTCAGATCAAGAGATTTTTCAGCTGATTGAAGAAAGTTATCAACTCACAAAGTAGAAAGTAAAGAAATGACAGAAAATTATGAAAAAAAATTCTTATCTGATTTTAATGATTGGGTAAATCAACAAGTTCTTCTTATGGAAAAGGCGATGAAACTCTCAGATGAAGAGGGGGAAAAAGAGGCAGAAATCCGCTATGAATCTCGACTTGATGCTTATAGATTTTTGCAGACAAAGTTTGAAAATTATAGAGAAGGTCTAGATTTTCATGAGTTTACTGAAAAGAAATAAAAAAACTTGTGAAATTTTGAGATAAATGATAGAATACAATTAACTTCATGAGGAGTAATAAAGTGAAATTTAAAGAGAGCTACTGTAAGTGGAAAGTAGTAAGGAAGCTTTGTGAAGGTTACATGATTTAAAAAATAAAATAAATAAATAAGTGCGTATTAATACGAAATCAGGTGGTACCGTGCGGAAGCACCCTGTTTGTTTTTAATAGGTATTTTTTAATTTTTAAGTAAAAGAAAGAGAGAACAAATGACAAAAGAACTTTCAACAAAGTTTGATCCTAAAGAAGTTGAGCAAGGTCGTTATGAAAAATGGCTGGAAGCTGGAGTTTTTAAGCCTTCAGGAAATAAAGAAGCTAAACCTTACAGTATCGTTATCCCACCACCAAATGTGACAGGAAAACTTCATCTGGGGCATGCCTGGGATACAACATTACAAGATATTATTATTCGTCAGAAACGCATGCAGGGTTTCGATACACTCTGGTTACCAGGAATGGACCATGCAGGAATTGCAACACAGGCAAAAGTTGAAGCAAGACTTGCGGAGTCAGAAATTTCTCGCCATGATATTGGCCGTGAAGCCTTTCTAGAAAAAGCTTGGGAGTGGAAAGATGAATATGCATCAACGATTCATGAGCAATGGGCGAAAATGGGGATTTCTGTAGATTATGATCGTGAGAGATTTACATTAGATGAAGGTTTGTCAAAAGCTGTCCGTAAGGCTTTTGTTTCTCTTTATGAAAAAGGCTGGATTTATCGTGGAGAGCGTATCATTAACTGGGATCCAAAAGCTATGACTGCCTTGTCAGATATCGAAGTAATTCATCAAGAGGTTGAAGGTGCTTTTTATCATATTACATATCCTTTGGCAGATGGTTCGGGTAGTTTAGAAGTTGCAACGACCCGTCCTGAAACTTTCTTTGGTGATACGGCTGTTGCGGTTAATTCTGAAGATGAACGCTATAAGCATTTGATTGGAAAAACTGTAATTCTCCCGATTATAAATAAGGAAATTCCAATTCTTGCAGATGAGCATGCAGATATGGAAAAAGGAACAGGTGTGGTAAAAATAACTCCTGCTCATGATCCGAATGACTTTGAGGTTGGAAATCGTCACAATCTCCCGCGTGTCAATGTGATGAATCCTGACGGGACGATGAATGATTTAGCTGCTAACTTTGTAGGTATGGACAGATTTGAAGCACGAAAGGCAATTATTCAAAAGCTTGAAGAGTTAGGAAATTTGGTAAGGATTGAAAAAATAATGCATGCTGTAGGTCACTCTGAACGTACAGGTGTTGAGGTAGAGCCTCGCTTATCTACACAATGGTTTGTCAAGATGGATGAGCTGTCAAAACGCTCTATTGAAAATCAAAAAACAGAAAATGCTGTTAATTTCCATCCCACACGCTTTAATGATACTTTCTTACAATGGATGGAAAACATTCATGACTGGTGTATTTCACGTCAGCTTTGGTGGGGGCATCAAATCCCAGCTTGGTATAATGCTGAAGGTGAGATACATGTGGCTGAAAATTCTCCTGAAGAGTTAGGGATGTCTGGTGAATGGATACAAGATGAGGATGTTTTGGATACTTGGTTTAGCTCAGCCCTTTGGCCTTTCAGTACGATGGGATGGCCAGATGAGGAAGCAGTAGATTTTAAGCGTTATTTTCCAACCACAACTTTAGTGACAGGTTATGATATTATCTTCTTCTGGGTTTCACGTATGATTTTCCAATCCTTAGAGTTAACAGATCAACGTCCTTTTGAAAATGTTTTGATTCATGGTCTTATCCGAGATGAGTCAGGACGGAAAATGTCTAAATCTTTAGGAAATGGGATTGATCCGATGGATGTGGTCGAGAAATATGGAGCTGATGCGCTACGTTGGTTTTTATCAAATGGCTCAGCACCTGGTCAAGATGTTCGCTTTAGCTATGAAAAGATGGATGCCGCCTGGAACTTTATTAATAAAATCTGGAATGTCAGTCGCTATATCTTGATGAATTCAGCTGAGATTACTGCTGATAAAGTTAAGCAAAATATCGAAAAAGTGATAAATAAAACTGCAGGAAATGTTACGGATCGCTGGATTTTATCTCGTTTGAATGATACAATCTCTCAAGTTACAGAGCAAATGGATAAGTTTGAGTTTGGTGTCTCAGGTCATAAGCTCTATAACTTTATCTGGGATGAGTTTGCTAACTGGTATTTGGAGTTGACAAAAGAAGTGATGTTTGCTGAGAATGAGGAGGAAAAGGAAGTGACAGCCTCTGTTCTTATTTATGTTTTAAATCAAGTTTTACGTCTCTTACACCCTGTTATGCCTTTCTTTACAGAGGAGATTTTTGAGAAATTACCAGTGACAGAAGGCTCTATCGTAGAAGCAGCTTGGCCAGTGAAAAATGAGAGTTTTGAAGATACTCAAGCCTCAGAAGATGTTAAGCTTTTGATTGAACTCATTACTGCAGTCAGAAATATCCGTGCGGAGGCAAATACCCCTCTGTCAAAAGAGGTTCAGATTTTTATCAAGTCAGAAGAGAAAACGGAATTTTTAAAGTCAGTTTCAGGTTATATTAGAAGATTTGCTAATCCCTCCAATCTTGTTCTTGATAAAGAAATTAACCTAACGGAGCAGACGATGTCAGCAGTAGTTACAGGAGCTGAGATTTTTATGCCTCTTGCAGGACTTGTGAATATCAAAGAAGAGATTGTGCGTCTAGAAAAAGAGCTTGAAAAATGGCAGAAAGAAATCGATCTGGTTAATAAGAAACTTAACAATGAAAAGTTTGTTGCCAATGCTAAACCTGAAATTGTAGAAAAAGAAAAAGTAAAATTACTGGATTATCAAGAAAAGTTTAACAGTGTAAAGTTAAGACTAGAGGAACTAAAAAATTGATAAAAACTTAGTTTTATATCTTTATAAAAGAACTTTGATAGTGAGTCTAATTCTATCAAAGTTTTTTTGCTATTTCTGCCTCTTAACCAAAAGTTTAAGCCCTAGTCAAGGACTTGAG
>JBKECB010000074.1:0-1760 GCA_047974165.1 Lactovum sp. | reverse complement strand
CTGTTCCTGTATTCAATTCTTCGTTGTAGATTTTTCTATAGTCATTAGAGATAGTTAGAATTGTTTTACCAATTGCTTTTTGTAATGCTTCTGCTGATTCTTTAGATGTTAATCCTGTGTTATCAACTAGAACATTAGCAAATCCTGTGTATGAGTTGATTTCATTTTTTAGGAAAGTTGATAGTGGATAGTCTAGAGCAGCTATTGCTAATTGAAGTCTTTCATTAACTCAAGAAGTCGCTCCTTCTAGTGTCGCTCATTTTTCAAGTTCTGGATTTGAAGGTAGATCTACAGCTCTATTTACTAAAAACATTAGAAGAGCATTCTCTACAGCTGGTGCTTCAGTAATGCTATTAAAGTCTTCTCCAATTTGTCCTGTTCTAGGTGTTGCTGTTGGTAAGTCTTCAACTATAACATATTCCCCGTTTCCTTTGTTTGATTTTCAGAATCCGAATTTTGAGTCTGCAAGTTGTGCTCCATGGATCATTAGATAAGTTTGAGTTCTTATCATGTTTAAATGGTTTTCTAAAATGAAGTTAGTATCTTGTATTTCAATTGCTCTAAAAATTCCTGTGTATTTTTCTGCTTTAGTTTTAGCGCTATCGCCTTCTTCAATTTTAAATGCATCTAAAACTTCTTGGGTGATGATCTTGTCCTTTACGGCCGCTTCCCCCATTGCTTGAATAAATTCTAATTGTTGTGCTTTTGTATATTTACTTTTCATAGTGTTCCTTATTCGTCGTCGGAGTATTGATCTGCTGGGATATTCATAATATCAGTAGGTGAAGGTGATTCTTCAACTTCATTAGATTCCCCGCCCTTCAATTCGTTTAAAATTTTTTCGCTCTGTCCGTATGAATCTAATGCCATCTTAACAGTTTCAACTATTGACGTTCTAGATTGATTAAGAAGATCTAGTTCTTCTGTTGTTAAATCTCTCTCGGTCATAATTTCTAATAATTCTTTTAAAGTCATAATAATTTTTTCTCCTTACTTTCATTATACATTGAATTTTATAAATTTAATGGGAATTTTGTGGAGTCCGCGCCAATAATTAGTAAAGATTATAATTTATTAATTATAAATATATACTACGTATATATTTAAAATGTGATTTGGAGCACTAAAAGAAGTATTTTTTTTATCCCTTTTCATCAGCTATAAAAATAAGCAAGTTAACTAGTTGTTGTCCCTAGTAAAGAATACTAGAATACAATACACTAATTTAACTTGCAGTTAACTAGATCATATAAGCAATTACACTATATAAATTACGAAGTAATTTACAATATTCCGGAGTCTGCTTTGTGGTAGTAGTTCCTAAAAGTGTTGAAGGTTCCCCCCCTACCCCCCAAGCGATAGAGCATTCTTATATAAGCTTGTGAGAGTAGGAATATGAAACTTCTCCACTTCTAGGAACTACTTGCCTGCATTTCATTTACAACATTCCGTGTGTCTTGCTAGCGTATAGTGTGTCCCCTTTAAAGTCAGCGCGTCGCTTCCCCCCAGATATCGCTAAATATCCATCAAAATTATACAACAACAATAACTAGATCAACACAACAAATTACAAATTAATTATTGGCACAAATTATGTATATTGGTGTTATAATAATTATATCTACTTTGCGTTTGTTGAATAAGTTGTAGTAATGTAGATATCGCTAAATAATATTGAAGGGGGGAATTTATTCTCTCCTTCTCTTTTTATTTTTGGTATAATTATCTTGCTCTTATCGAAGACAGTGCCATCTAATTCG
>JBKECB010000075.1:0-5685 GCA_047974165.1 Lactovum sp. | reverse complement strand
AAGATTAAAAAACTATCAAAAGTAATAAACTTAAAATATAAAGTAAAGCAGTCTGTGAGATTATTTTGCCTACACTGATAATTTCTCGATAACTTCCAGTATCAAAAATCAAGGGGATAATTCCAAGAGCTCGTACCATTAAGTAATGAAGCAGTCACAAAAGAAAATAACAAATAAAGGAAATAAAAGAATACAAGATAGAGGAAAGCAAAGAATAACTTGCTCAAGAATAAAGAGATTGAAGATACCGGAAACATCCTCTCAATATCTATCTTTCCTACAAAATTTGTAGAAAAATAAAACCAATAAACTGATAAAACAAATCAGAATAATCGTTAGAAAAACGTAATCTTGCATACGATAAAGAAAAAGAAGGTCAAGTCTTCTACGCCTAGATTATCCAGTGCTATATTTTCTGCCACTAATCTTGTATATATAACCTCTTGTTTTTGATGAGAAGCTTCTATCTCATCATATATTGACTCATTTAGCCCCTCTTCAGGATTAAGATTTTCAAGTTGGAGTCTAAGCATAATCTCCAAGGCTTTTTTCCATTCTCCATTTTCAGCGTATTGAACAGCATTTTTTCTTTCTTCATTCTTTTCTTTTGCTCGCTAATGTTCTTTTTCTATTTCTAGTAAGTTCTCTTTTGACATACTCATCTGCTCTTCTTCAGATTGGAAAAAATCTTCTACTGACTCTATGATAAAAGTATTGACTTGAATTTCCTCTTTTATCATCTATCATCGTTATAAATTCAATATTTTTATCTACAGACATATTCATCAATAGAAAAATAAAGAGGACACAAAATGGAAGGATTAAAGGCAGATAGTTTAGCTTATACTTAAAAGAAAGTTTAAAGAGGTAGTCTCCTCCTTCTTTCACAAGTGTGAGATTTTCAATATGATAAATCCTGTCATAAACTTCAAAAAGCATTCATTTTCACGAGTCGAAAAATAATTGCCTTATTTTCTACTACCTTCTACTCAAGTAACTCTCTAAAGACTCTGACACTATCTCTATCTAGCACTAAGGTTAGCTCATCAACAACCAATAATCAACATCTGCCACCTCATATAAAGAAATCAAAAGCTTCCAACAAATCCCTAATGAATAGCTTACAATCTGCTTATCCACATAATGACACATTTCTCAGCATTAAATGGCTAACCCAATCTTTTCTTTTTTTCCTTTCTATTGAGATGAAAAGAAAAGAAATGTGAAAAAGAAAGACATATTTTTATCACATTCACTCTTTTATTTATAGGACTTGGGATGGTTATTCCACAAAAGCTGAAGTAAAAACAAAAAAGTCATTGATATTTATACTTATCATAAAAATTACTTTAATGGCAACACAAGCAATTAGAAATATTATTATGACTATGTACCTAGCTCTTATAAACTTCATTATCAAGATATTGGTTACTGGTATTAGTTAATAAAAATGACAGATTTAATCTGTCATATTATTGTACATATTTCCAAGTTGAACTTTGATAGAATGTTCAAGAAGATTTATCTCATCAACTGCAAGCATAGACTTATAGTCTTTAATTGGTCTTTCTCCTCTGAAAGGGCCTTCTATAAAAACAGAGACACCTGCAACGATACAATCCATTTCATAGACCAAACTTTTCATACCATTTAGCGTCCCACCTCCCTTCATAAAGTCATCCACGATAAGCACACGCTGTCCTGCAGATAAAGCTCGCTTTGAGAGGACCATCGACTCAACTTTTGCGCTTGATCCTGACATATAATTCACAGATAAGGTTGCCCCTTCTGTAACTTTGGGGTCACGGCGGACAATCACAAAAGGGACATTTAAACGCTCTGCAACAGACTGAGCGATAGGAATACCCTTTGTTGCAATGGTCATCACAGCATCAACACGAGAGTTTAAAAATTCATGGGCGAGAATCTGCCCTATTTTTTTTAAATTTTTAGGATGACCTAAAATATCAGAAAGATAAATATATCCTCCAGGTAAGATTCGATCTTTTTGATGCATCAATACTTTAATTTCTTCTGCAGATTTTCTTGACCTTCCATCACTAATATCAGGAGTAAAAATTACACCACCTGATGTCCCCTTTAAAGTTTCTAATCGACCAACTTCTCTTTCTTCAAAAACTTGACGTACAATCTCTAAATCCTCTGAAATAGTTGACTTTGAAGAGTTATAGCGTGTAGTAAAGTAATTTAACTTTAATAATTGGAAAGGTTTCTTTAAAAGATAATCTGTCATATCTACTAAACGTTCACTTCTTCTCATTTTTCTCTCCTGATTTCTTTAATTCTTATCTCATTTTATCATAAAATTAAGTAAATACCGAACATTTAACTTTATAAGTAAAATAAAAATACGAGTTTAACACTCGTATTTTTCTTTTATTCTGGGTTACCACCATTTTTCTTAACAATGTCCTCTTGAACTGCTTTTGGTACATCTTCATAATGATCAAATACCATCATAAATGTTCCACGTCCCTGTGTTGCTGAACGAATAACAGTTTCATATCCGAACATTTCAGCCAATGGAACAAAGGCATTAACAATTTGCGTCTTGCCTAATGATTCCATACCCTCAACACGTCCACGACGTGAGTTTACATGACCAATCGCATCTCCCATATATTCTTCAGGAACTGTGATAGTTACCTTCATCATAGGCTCTAGAATTACAGCATTTGCATTCTTAGCTGCCTCTTTAAGGGCATAGCTTGCAGCTACCTTAAAGGCAGTTTCTGATGAATCAACTTCATGATAAGAACCATCATAAAGTTTGGCTTTAACATCAACCAATGGGAATCCAGCAAGAACACCATTCGCCATTGACTCTTCCAAACCTTTTTGAACTGCTGGAACAAACTCACGAGGAACTACACCACCAACGATAGCATTTTCAAACTCAAAGCCTTTTCCTTCTTCATTTGGTGTAAATTCAATCCAAACATCACCATATTGACCTTTACCACCTGACTGACGCTTGAAGAATCCACGTGCTTGAGTAACTGGAGCACGGAATGTTTCACGGTAAGAAACTTGTGGTGCACCAACATTTGCTTCAACACCAAACTCATCTTTCAAACGTGTTACCAACACGTCCAAGTGAAGCTCACCCATACCAGCAATAACTGTTTCACCAGTTTCTTGGTTTGTTGACACACGGAATGATGGATCTTCTTCAGCTAACTTTTGAAGGCCAGTTCCCATCTTATCTTGATCTGCTTTAGATTTTGGTTCGATAGCGATTTCAATAACTGGTTCTGGGAAGACAATGGACTCAAGAATAACAGGATGTTTTTCATCACACAATGTATCTCCTGTTGTTGTATCCTTAAATCCAATCGCTGCTGCAATATCTCCAGCAAAAACTTGATTTATTTCAGAACGATTATTAGCATGCATCTGCACCAAACGTCCTAAACGCTCTTTCTTACCTTTAACAGCATTTAAAACATATGATCCTGCTTCCGCAGTACCTGAATAAACACGGAAGAATGTTAAACGTCCAACAAATGGATCCGTCATAATCTTAAAAGCAATTGCTGAAAATGGTGCTTCATCAGAAGGTGCACGTGAATCTTCTTCTTCAGTCTTAGGATTAACTCCTTGAATCGCTGGCACATCCACTGGTGAAGGAAGGTAATCAAGTACTGCATCCAACATGAACTTAACACCCATATTCTTATAAGCTGAGCCCCCCATCATTGGGAAGAATTCTGCAGCAATCGTTGCTTTACGGATTCCTGCTTTTAACTCAGGAATTGTGATTTCTTCACCTTCAAGGAATTTCATCATGAGATCTTCATCAGTATCTGCAACTGCTTCAACTAATTTTTCACGCCATTCGTTTGCAAGTTCAAGCATATCCTCAGGGATATCAATTTCTTTAGCCTCTTCTTTTGAACCACCATCGTACTCAAAAGCCTTCATTTCAACAAGATCAATCATTCCATGAAGATCATCTTCAGAACCGATTGGAAGTTGGATTGGATGTGCATTTGCCTGAAGACGGTCATGTAAGCTTTCTACTGAGGCAAAATAATCTGCACCTGTCTTGTCCATCTTATTTGAGAAAACAATACGAGGAACTTTGTATTCTGTTGCTTGACGCCAAACTGTTTCAGTTTGAGGCTCAACACCCACTTGTGAATCCAAAACGGTAACTGCGCCATCAAGAACACGAAGAGAACGTTGAACTTCAATTGTAAAGTCCACGTGTCCTGGTGTGTCAATAATATTAATACAATTTTCTTTCCAAAAAGCTGTTGTTGCCGCAGAAGTAATTGTAATTCCACGTTCTTGTTCTTGCTTCATCCAGTCCATCTGTGAAGCTCCATCATGAGTTTCACCTAATTTATGGATTTTATTTGTATGGAAAAGGACACGCTCTGTTGTTGTTGTCTTACCAGCATCAACGTGTGCCATAATTCCGATATTGCGTGTTTTTTTTAATGAATATTCACGAGCCATTTTATTGCTTCTCCTTATATTTTTAAAAGAAAACTGAGTGAGCTTGCGCCCAGCTCAGTCTTATCTGTTTTAATTGAATAATCTTACCAACGGAAATGTGCAAAGGCACGGTTTGCTTCAGCCATTTTGTGAGTATCTTCACGTTTTTTAACTGCTGCACCTGTACTGTTACTTGCGTCCATGATTTCTTTTGCCAAACGGTCTTGCATTGTATGCTCACCACGTTTACGGGCAATAGTTACTAACCAACGAAGTCCCAATGTTGTACGACGCTCTGGACGTACTTCAACTGGAACTTGATAGTTTGAACCACCCACACGACGGGCACGAACTTCAAGAAGAGGCATAATATTTTCCATTGCTGCTTCAAATACTTCTAATGGATTATTCCCTGTAGCTTCTTTGATTTGATCAAAGGCACTGTATACGATATTTGTTGCGACACCACGCTTACCATCAAGCATCAAACGATTGATAAGACGAGAAACAACAACTGAGTTATAAACTGGGTCTGCCAAAACTTCACGTTTTGGGGCACGATTTTTACGCATTTATTCTTTCTCCTTTCTTAAGCTTTTGGCCTTTTAGCACCGTATTTTGAACGGCCTTGCTTACGATCTGTAACACCCGCAGTATCAAGTGCTCCACGAACGATATGATAACGAACACCCGGTAGATCTTTTACACGTCCACCACGTAGAAGTACCACGCTATGTTCTTGTAAGTTATGACCAATACCTGGGATATAAGCTGTAACTTCCATCAAGTTTGATAAACGTACACGAGCAAACTTACGAAGAGCTGAGTTAGGCTTTTTAGGTGTCATCGTTCCGACACGAGTTGCAACTCCACGTTTTTGTGGACTTGAAATTTTTGTTTGCACCTTCTTGCGACTATTGTAGCCAACATTCATGGCAGGTGACTTAGATTTGGTTACCTTCGATTTACGAGGGCGATTTACCAACTGATTAATAGTAGGCATTTCTTTCCTGCTTTTACAATCTTCCATGCAAGCATGAAGCGATGAAAATTATAAAGCATTCCTTTCATATTTTTTATAATTGGGTTGTCAGTATATGGCCGCTTAATCCAAGTTCTGACTAGAAGATTGGCAACATTTACGTTCTTCTTATAAAGTCCAAATGTAAAAAGTACCGTTCATAAGTATAGCAAAACAAGGCCATATTGTCAAGAGATTTA
>JBKECB010000030.1:0-1654 GCA_047974165.1 Lactovum sp. | reverse complement strand
ACTTCGTTGCAGAAGTTACTTTTGTAGCAACTGCTAATTTTGAATATTATTATTGAACAACTTTAATTTTTTTATATTTTTATCCATAGATAATTTGTCTCTTTTTCCTTTCGGTATTTTTATAGAATAATTTATTATTCCTACAACAGCTGTACAAGTATCCAATATCGTATTAGTGACAGTTCTGCTTACCGAAGAAGAATTACTCATACTTAAAGTTGATGAACCATTTCTACCTGGACCATCCTCCGGCCACCACGAAAAAACTCTCAATTGATTTACTCTCAACTCTCAACTATAGACAGAGCGAATGGTCTTCAGAGAGGGAGACAGCGATAAAACTAGTAAAGTTGTGTCTGCATTAACAAGTGTTGGAGATATTAAATTAAAGCTCATAGAACTGAGTATAAGTAAGATAAATATATATTTTAATTTAGAGATTTTCATGTCAATATTCCTCCTAATTTTTACTTTAAAAATATTTTTTTTACTTATTAATCTAAGCCGATAGCTTAGATTAATACTTTGTTCTGATCTTTTTCCTATTTTAACATCGTTTTTATGATTTCTTAGCTAAAAATAGTTGTCTACTAACAATTAATTTTTCAAAATAAAATCTCTAATTTCTTTTAAATCATATAAAGTTTTAAAAAAGAGACAAAATTACTTGCCAGTTGGCAAGCAATTTTTATTAAAAATAAATTCATCTACTTAATGACCCAATAAGTAATTTTGTTTACAATAAACATATTGATTAATATTCATCAACATGTTTTATTTTACATGACATTAAAAGAAGGGAATTAATAATAACCGAAACACTTGAAAGACTCATTGCAAGTGCGGCAAGCATTGGATTAAGTAGACCAATTGCTGCTAAAGGGATTCCTATAATATTATAAATAAAAGCCCAAAAATAATTTTGCTTAACTTTATTCATTGTCTTATGTGAGATTTCAACAAGTTCTGGAATTTTCTCAATCTTTCCTGAAATAATTGTCACATCTCCTGCCTCCATTGCAATATCTGATCCAGTTGCCATGGCAACGCCAACATCACTGGAAATAAGAGCGATTGAATCATTAATCCCATCTCCAACCATCATAGATTGACTCATTTTTTTAATAATTTCTGCCTTATCTTCAGGAGATAATTCACTTTTTACTTCATCAAGTTGAACTTCATATTGTATCTTTCGAGCTGCAATCTCATTATCTCCAGTTAACATTACAGTCTTTATTTTTTTAGATTTTAGATTTTTTATAGTAGCTAGAGCTTTTTCTTTTATAACTGAACTAAAAATTGCTGTTGCAATTAACTGACCTGGAACTGCAAGATAGATGACACTGTCTCGAATTTCTGGAACTTGAATATTATTTTCTTCCATTAATTTTGCATTTCCGGCTAAATAACGTGATTGATTTATCGATGCTACAACTCCTCGACCAGCTAATTCTGTAAAATCTGAAATTTCTAAAATATCTTCAGAATGGAGAGCTTTAGCTAAAGGATGTTGTGATTTAGACTCTAAACTTGATAAAATCTTAAAGTCAAAGTCTGTTCCATCAAAACTTTCTAATTTAAATTCTCCAGTTGTAATTGTTCCAGTTTTATCAAAAAATATTGTTTTTACTTCTGATGCTAGCTCCAGAGC
>JBKECB010000001.1:0-15070 GCA_047974165.1 Lactovum sp. | reverse complement strand
AAAGGCTGTAAACATTGCCAAGAAACCTTTAATAATACCTGCTGCACACAAGATAGAAATTGAAGGCATAAAAATCCCTGAAATTAAATCTAATAATCTATCTTTCAAAGGCATTTTTTTTACCTCAACAACAGTATCAGAACTGATAGCTGCTTGTTTTAATACTTCTGCATAGACATCAGGAACATGATTTCCAATAACCACCTGATATTGTCCAGCAGTTTTCATGACTGTTACGACACCGTCCATATCTTTTAAGATTTCATCCTGTGCAATGCCTTCATCCTTAAGATTAAATCTAAGTCGTGTGACACAGTGTGTCACTGAGATAATATTGTCTTTTCCACCAATATTTTGAATAATTTTTTCTACTAACTCTGTGTATTTCGCCATGAGTTCCTCCTACTTTTTGATATAGAAGGTTTAGCCAACTAAATGTTACTATCCTAAAAAATTCTTATTTATTTTTTTGATTTATAAATAACATTTTCAATATGAATTGTTAAATAAATCTTTTCTTCTTTTGATAATGAGTAAGCATAATTTTGCTTTAAGTATTCTTCTATCTTTAATACACAACTAAATGAATTAATATAACTTTTCTGAATCATATCATAAAGTGTGCTATCATCTTTTACCTTAAACATAAAATCATTAAATAAGCGATTAGCAAAAAATTTTAAATGTGTAATAAAGCGGTAGTAGTAAATTGAATCATTATCAAAGTCAATATTAAAATAATACTTAACAATATTACTTATATCTTTGATAAGCTTTGTTGTTTTATATACTTGTTCTAAATTTGACTGCTCTAATTCACTATCAATAATATGTGTGGCAATAAATCCTGCCTCATCTTCATGAAGAGATATTCCTAACTCTTTTTTTATAAGGTCTAAAGCATATATTCCCACTTCGAACTCTGTAATGTAAAACTTTTTAATTTCCCACATCATATAGTTTGGAATACTCGTATTTTTCTTTTTTCGCTCAATTGCAAACTGAATATGATCAGCAATGGCAAAGCAAACATTTTCATTAATTACTTTTCCAATCTTATGCTTAGCAAAGTCAACAATGCTAATCGCTATCTCTATCAGCTCAATTGGTAATGCGTCAATATACTTTGAAATAAGTTCTTTTGGAATTACAAATATTTTATTTATTGCTGCTTGATCTAAAGAATCTCCTGACTTTTTTCCAAAAGCAATTCCTTTTCCACCTACAATTTTTTCTTCACCATCATTATCCATAATAATAGCAAAATTATTATTTAACACTTTATGAATCTTCATTTTCCCTCCTTTCTTACAAAATAAAAACCAATAAACAAATAAGACAGTCTGTCCTTATTTATCTATTGGTTTAGCTCACAACTTAAATTGCAATTACTATCCATACTCACTACTTTTACAGTATATCATAAAAGCTAATAGCTTGCAAGCGTTTACTATTTAAATAAGCTGTAGTTTTTTGAAAGCCTTATAAATCCCATCTTCAGAAATATTATCTGTAATAATATCTGCTACTGCTTTTACTTCTTGAATTGCATTTCCCATCGCAACACCTACTTCAGCATACTGAATCATCTCTATGTCATTGGCACTGTCACCAAAAGCTAAACTATCTTTTTGTGACAATTCTAGATATTCAAGTACAAATTGAATTCCTGTAGCTTTATTAACACCTGCTTTTGTGAATTCACCACTATTATCCTCATTTTTATCTTCAAAACTTAGGGCTGTAATTTTAACATCATTCCCAATTTCCTTTTGAATTTCTTCAAGACTGACCTTTGCCTCATGAAAGACACCACTTTCAATATCATCACGCGCATAAGGTGATTCAATCACTGTTTGCTTAAAAAAGCTAAACTTTTCAATATCAAAACCATGATCCTTAAAATGTTTAGTCATACGTTCTCCATTTTTAGCATCAATAAAGCGACCGTTATAGCCTTGAAACATATAAATTGCTTCATGTCGATCTAAGATTTTAGCTAATTCTGTAAGCTTTTCTTGTGGAAGATAGCTGTGATAAATTTCCTTACCTTGCCAGAAAATATTTGCACCAGCTGAAGCAATAATCCCATCAAAAAGATTTAAATCAAGTAATTCCTTATGAATACTTGGGTAAGAACGCCCTGTTGAGATAAATAAGTAATGCCCTTTTTCTTTTGCTTCTTTTAAAGCTTTTATCGTTGAGTCAGGGATTGTTTGATCAAAGTTAACCAATGTCCCATCAATATCCAAAAATATAATTTTTCTCATTTCACTTCTCATTCTTTTTATTTTGTTCATTATAGGTAAAAAGTCTATATTTGTCAATAGCAATTTTAAAAGGAGCTTAAGCTCCTTAATTTTAGTAATCTTCACGTGTTAAAATATCTTTCTCACTTTCAATTTCTTTTTTTCGTTTTAATATAAAATAAATAATTCCTATAACAATAGCAATTAAGGGGATAAAATAAAACAAAATTAAAATTAATAATGCAATCATTTTAATTTTACCGCTGTTCCATAGACAAGAATTTCGCTTACTCCTTGTGCAATTGCACTGGATGTAATACGAAAGGTCACAATAGCATCAGCTCCCATTTTCTCTGCTTCTTCTACCATACGAGAAATCGCCATCTTACGTGATTCATCTTGAAGCTCACGATACCCCTCAATTTCTCCACCTACAATATTTTTTAAACTTGCTGCAAAATCACGTCCAATATGCTTAGCACGAACGCTTGTTCCTTTAACAAGACCCAATACATATTGAATTTCTTGTCCCGCAATCTGTTCTGTAGTTACAATTTTCATTTTATTTTACTTTTTTTTCTTTCCTTTCTTCATTTTTTTCTGCACACGTTTCATGGCCTGCTTCATTGCAAATTCTGTCGCTTTTCCTTTCAAGCCTTCTCCAAACATCTGGCTCATATCTACTTGTCCTGAATTTCCCATCATACTAGATAAATCACCAAGTTGACTCATATCTGGCATTCCAGCAGGTATTTGTCTTCCATTTTTCTTTGCCATTCCTGACATCACTTGATTCATATCTCCTGACATCATTCCTTGCATTAAATCTTTAGACTGGTTAAATTGCTTAATAAATTTATTTACCTCAATAAATGTATTTCCCGATCCTGCTGCAATCCTACGTCGACGTGCAGGAGAAAGCTCAACTTCTAACTGACGTTCAGCTTTTGTCATTGAAAGTACCATAGCTTTTTTACGAGCAATCTCATTTTCATCTATTTTGACATTCGCAAAACCTGGAAGCTCAGACATTCCTGGAATCATCTTCATAATTTCATCCATTGGTCCCATTGATTGTACCTGGTCTAGCTGATCAATAAAGTCAGAAAAATCAAATCGATTTTCCAATACTTTTTCAGCCATTTTTGCCGACTGTTCCTCATCATATTGACCCTGAGCACGCTCAATCAGAGTCAGCATATCTCCCATACCCAAGATACGACTTGACATACGATCAGGATAGAAAATCTCGAGGTCCGTTAATTTCTCACCTGTACCTGTAAACTTAATCGGCTTACCTGTAATCTCACGGATAGATAAAGCAGCACCACCACGTGTATCACCATCTAACTTTGTAATTACAACACCTGTAATATCAAGTTTTTCATCAAAGCCTTTAGCCACTTGTGCAGCAACTTGTCCTGTCATTGCATCAACAGTCAGTAATATCTCTGTTGGTTTTGCCAGTTCTTTTATTTCTAAAAGTTCTGTCATCAGCTTATCATCTATCTCTAAACGTCCCGCTGTATCAATCAAGACATAGTCATTTTTATTTTTAGAGGCTTGAGTAAGTCCATGCTTGACAATTTCTAGTGGATTACTGTCTACTCCTTCATCATAAACAGGAAGCTCTAATTGCTTGCCTAAGGTTTTTAGCTGCTCAATCGCTGCTGGTCGATAAACATCTGCTGCAATCATTAAAGGACGTGCCTTTTGCTCTTCTTTTAACTTTTTAGCTAACTTTCCAGCAAAAGTTGTCTTACCAGCTCCTTGAAGCCCAACCATCATAATAATTGTTGGAATATGTGGAGATTTTAATAGTTCAGATTCTCCTCCACCTAAGATTATTGTTAATTCTTCATTAACAATTGAAATAACTTGCTGTCCAGGATTTAAAGCCTCTGAAACCTCAACACCAATAGCACGCTCACGAATATTTCTAATAAACTTTTTTACAACCGGAAGAGCAACGTCAGCTTCTAAAAGAGCCAGACGAATTTCTTTTGTGATTTCAAGTACATCATTTTCTGTTATTTTACGCTTTCCACGTAAATTTTTAAAGACGCCTTGTAGACGTTCTGTTAGATTTTCAAATGCCATATCTATCTTCCTTTTCTTCTTTTATTTATTTGGAGATTATCTCCTTATTCTCAAAGCGAACACTGACAAGTTTACTCACTCCTGCTTCACTCATCGTTACACCATACATCACTTGTGCTGCTGCCATCGTTCCTTTACGGTGAGTAACAACAATAAACTGGTTAGAATTATCAAAATGGTTCATATAATCACCAAATCTTTTGACGTTGGCCTCATCAAGAGCTGCTTCTACCTCATCTAAAACAACAAAAGGAACTGTTCGGACACGTAAAATCGCAAATAGCAAGGCTAAGGCTGTCAAAGCTTTCTCTCCTCCAGACATTAGAGTTAAACTTCCTAATTTTTTCCCTGGTGGCTGGGCTAAGATATCAATACCTGCTGTCAAAAGGTCATCTGTCGTCAAAATTAAATCTGCCTCTCCACCCGTAAACATCTGATGAAAAGTAAGTTTAAAACTCTCTCGAATTGCATCATATGTCGATTTAAATCTCACTTTTACCTCATCATTCATCTCTTGAATACTTGAAACTAGCAGAGCCTTTGCCTCTAGTAAATCATCCTTTTGACCATTTAAAAAAGTATAACGTTCATTAACCTCTTCAAATTGTTGAATCGCTTCGATATTAATTGGTCCTAACTGGCGAATTTTTTGTTCAAGTTGTCCTAGATCTTTCTTAGACTTTAAAAATTCCTCTTCTAGAATAACTTCACTCACAGTCTTCGCCTCTTCAAAACTTAATTGATAACCCTCTGTGAGTTGCTGATGTCGTCGTCGAAGTTGCTGTTCTGATTGTTCTGTCTGAATATCAAGACGTGTCTTTTTATCATGAGAAGATTGATTTTTTTGATTAATCTCTGAATTTCGCTCTGTTAAATCATCAATCTGTGCTTTCAAGTCATCATACTCAAACTTTAAAGACACTTGCTGCATATTCGCCTCTTCTATTTGCTGAGATACTTGTAAAAGCTGATTTTCAAAAGATAATTTTTCTTCAGAGCTTCTTTCTTCTGATTCATAGGACAAGCTATCTATTTCCTTTTCCTGCTTTTTTAACTCTTCTTCAAATCGCTGACATTCTGATTTTATAAAGCCCAGCTTGGACTGAACAGTCGATTCTTCAACCTTTGCCAAGGTTAATGCTTCACTTTTTTCTTGCTGTAGCAGATGTCGTTCATTGCTACTTATCTTCACAAGGTCAAGCTCTTTTTCAAGTTCTAGTTTCTTATCCTTTATATCTATCAGTTTTTGAGTAATTTCTTGATTCTCTTTGTAAATTTCTTCTAATGAAAAAGATTGATTTTTAGCTCCTTCTAAAGCAAGTAAACTTTCAAGATCTTCTTTAGTCTGTGTTACTTGCTTGATTTTTAGTTCAAGCTCACGTTCATCAAATCTTTCTTTTTCTCCTTTTTCTCGAAGTTGAGTTAAAAATTTAGATTCTTCTTTCTCTTTTTCTTGAAAATTCTTAACAGACAGCTCCTTAATTTTTAGCTCATCATTTAAAGTCTGCACTTCTAATGTTAAATTCTCAATTTCATTACGAATAAAAGTCACATTATTACGACTTACTCGTGAACCTCCTGTATAAGAGCCTCCAGGTGAGAGTAGCGTTCCATCAAGCGTCACAATTCTGACTGTAAAATTCATCCCTTTTGCCATCGCTGTTGCATCTTCAACAGTTTCAACAATTACAGTTGTTGCAAGTAAATTTGATATTACAGCTTGGATTTTAGGGCTGTAACTCACAAGTTGGCTTGCTAAGCCAATAAATCCTTTAAATTGAGAAAGTCTATTAACCTCACGAAGCTCTCTAACTTTAATCGTGGTCAAAGGAAGAAAACTTGCACGTCCAAGCTGATTTTCCCTAAGATAGCGAATGGCTGCCTGAGCAGATTGCTCATTTTCAGTGATAATATTTTGAGCTGCTGCTGATAATGCAATCTCCAGAGCAGTTTCATATTTCTTATCAAAAGAAAGCTGGTCTGCAACAACACCTATTATGCCAGAAAGATTAGACTTCATAACTGCACGTACTCCAGCATATAGATTACTGTGATTATCGTGGATATTTTCTAAAGAGTTAAGCTGTGCTTGCTTTTTATTTAATTTCTCTAAGTATTTAAACTGTTCTTCCTCTGCCTTCGCTCGACTTTCTTGAATAATTTTTAAGCTTTGACTATGTTCTCTAAATAACTCTAGGCTTTGATTAATTTCAGCTTTCTGCTTTTGATAACTCTCAGTTAATAGAGAAAGTTCCTCACTCTGATTTTGAAGTTTTTCAAATCTTTCTTTATTTGAGGACTTGATATCCTCTTGCTGTTGTAAAAAATTATTAACTTCGATCTCATTTTTAGTGAGCTGATTCATTAATTGAGCTTCACGGTTAACCTCTTGAAGGTAGAGTTCCTGTATCTTTTCTGTTTGTTTTTCAGGGCTTTCAGAAAAAGTAGCAAGTTCCTCAGAAAGTTTACTCACTAATTCTTTAAACTCTTTTTTATTCTTTTCTAATTCAGAGAATTTCTTTAAACTTTCAGCAAGCTGTCCTTCTATATTTTTCTTAGATAAAAATAAATCTTGAAGACGCTTTTCTTTTTCCTTATCTGTTTTTTCTTGATTTATTTTTTGTAAATCAAAAATTTCAATCTTTTTTTCAAAATCTGACTTTAAATGATTTAAATTCAAAAGATTTGTCTGTTGATTTTCTCTTATTTTATCAATTTCAGATTGTCGATTCTTAAGTTTAAAAATAGACAAGTCAAAAGATTTTCTTTCCTCTGATAATGAGCTAAGCTCTTGATTTACCTCAGTCAAATCTTTTTTTAGTTGCTCATACCTTATCTTTTCATAATGAATTTGAGAAAGAAGAACTGACAAAGACAAATGTTTTCGATTTTTTTCTAATTCTTGAAATTTTAAGGCAACTTCTTTTTGCTTTTCTAAAGGTTTTAACTGACCTGATAATTCATAAATAATATCCTCTAGTCGGTCTAAATTTTCTTGAGTATATGCAAGCTTTGACTCTGTTTCCTGCCTTCTATTTTTATACTTTAAGACTCCTGCTGCTTCCTCGATAATCATCCGTCTATCTTCAGGTTTACTGCTAAAGATTGACTCGATACGCCCTTGTGAAATAATTGAAAAAGAGTCTCGCCCAAGACCTGTATCCATGAATAAATCATGAACATCTTTAAGGCGTCTTTTTTTACCATTAATTAAAAAGTTAGAGTCACCATTACGATAAAGACGGCGTGTTACAGTTACTTGTTCTTCATCTGAGTCTAAATAATGGTCTTGATTGTCAAAATATGCTGTTACTTCTGCAAAGTTTTGAGGCTTTCGCTTTTCTGTTCCAGCAAAAATAATATCTGGCATTCGACCACCACGTAGAGACTTAACAGACTGCTCACCTAATGCCCAGCGAAGAGCTTCAGTAATATTCGATTTTCCAGAGCCATTTGGACCAACAACTGCTGTAATCCCATGATCAAAATCTATTTTCGTCCTATCTGCAAAAGACTTGAAGCCTAAAATTTCAAGTTTTTTCAAATACATTATTTCTGACCTCTGATAACTTCTTCTAAGGCTGATTTAGCTGCCTCTTGCTCGGCTAACTTTTTAGAGCGGCCTCTACCCTCACCTAAAATCATACTATTTTCAAAGACTGCAACTTTAAACTCTTTCAAGTGATCAGGACCTGTTTCTTCTAAAATTTTATAATCAATCTGTGTATTACCATTAACCTGTAGAATTTCCTGTAAGGTTGTTTTATAATCAACAACTCCAATAAAATCACCATCTTCAAAATCAGGAATCATCACACGATGAACAAAATTTTTAACAGATTCAAAGCCTTTTTCTAGCAATAAAGCTCCTAAAAAACTTTCAAATAAATTTTCCAAAATTGTTTCACGATAACGTCCACCTAGCTGTTCTTCACCATGCCCTAGCTTTATAAATTGATCAAAAGAACATTTTTTAGAAAATCTTGAAAGAGACTCTGTCCTTACGAGTGATGAGCGAATTTTTGAAAGTTCTCCCTCTTTTTTATTTGGAAATTTTACATATAAATACTCAGAAATAACCAGAGATAGAGCAGCATCTCCCAAAAACTCCAAGCGTTCATTACTTGCAGTCTTTGGGAGTTGATTCTCATTAGTAAATGAAGAATGGGTAAAGGCGCGATTAAGAAGTATCTGATCCGAAAAAACAATCCCAAAATCTTCCTTTAATTTTTTTTCTAAATTTTTCACTTCTCTATTATATCAAAAGTCTAGCCAAACTTAGTCTTTCTTATAAAAAAAGATGAATCCAAGGATCATCTTTTCTTTAATTAACCAATTAAACTTCCATTTACTGATTTTGAGCTAACCTCACAGACTTCTAATTGCCCGTTTGGATCCTCAACCGAGAGAATCATCCCTTGACTCATGTACTTTTTCATCATCTTACGAGCTTTGAGATTTGCTATAATTTGTAACTTTTTACCGACTAATTCTTGCTCATTAGGATAAAATTCTTGAATACCTGAAAGAATAATTCTATGCCCTCCTTCATCTCCAGCGTCTAACTCAAACTTTAAGAGTTTTTTTGAACCTTCTACTTTTTCAACAGCAATAACCTCTGCTACTTTAATTTCCACTTTATCAAAATCAGGAAATTCAATCTCAGCTTTTGTTAGGGTTAACTTTCCTTGACCTGCTTCTTTTTTTTCTGATTCAGGACTTGTAAACATTTCTGATTTGATGTAGTTAATCTCTTCTTCACGCTCAAGACGAGGGAATATCGGACTTGCTTTTTCTACTACTAGCTCTACAAAATCAATCTCTAAGTCCAATTTATCTAGCATAATTTTCTCATCTTTTAAACCTAACTGTTTGAAAATCTTCTCACTCGTCTCATGCATAAAAGGCTGCAAGAGAGCTGCAACAATTCGTAAATTTCCAGCCAAATGATAAAGAACATTATTTAACTTTGATTTCTCCTCCTCAGACTTAGCTAAAATCCAAGGCTGTGTTTCATCAATATATTTATTGGCCCTAGAAATCAAAACCCAAAGCTCTGATAAGGCCACGCTAAACTCAAACTTATCCATTGCTAACTGATAATTTTTTATTGACTGATCACGTACCTCATCAAGTAAGGAATCAAACTCTGTTGCTTGACCTTTTTCAATCTTTCCAGCATTATATTTATTAATCATCGCAACTGTACGATTTAAAAGATTTCCCAAGTCATTTGCCAAATCAAAATTAATTCGATCAATATAACTCTCAGCTGTAAAATTACCATCATTCCCAAAAGGCATGGCACGTAAGATAAAGTAACGGTATGGGTCTAGTCCATAACGCTCCACTAAAGGTTCAGCATAAATAACATTTCCAAAAGACTTACTCATCTTACGTCCATCTACCTGATACCATCCATGTCCAAAGACTTGCTTAGGGGTCGGCAAACCTAAAGCATGAAGGAAAATCGGCCAGTAAATCGTATGAAAACGCAAAATATCTTTTCCTACCATATTAACACCTGGCCAAAACTTTTCATAGAGGCTTTCATCATCTGAGGTGTAACCTAAAGCTGTAATATAGTTAAATAAGGCATCCAGCCAAACATAAATCACATGTTTTGGGTTAGACTTTATTGGAATTCCCCATGTAAAAGTTGTTCTTGATACTGCAAGATCTTCTAGTCCTGGTTTGATAAAAGTATTTACCATCTCATTTTTACGTGCTTCAGGCTGAATGAAGTCTGGATTTTCTTCATAATGCTCTAATAACCAGTCCGCATACTTACTCATACGGAAGAAATAAGATTCTTCTTCTACCCATTCCACTTCATGATTAGACGGTGCAAGTCCTCCAATGACATTACCTTCTGTGTCACGATAAACTTCTAAAAGCTGTGACTCTGTAAAAAATTCTTCATCAGAGACCGAATACCAGCCCGCATATTTTCCAAGATAAATATCATCTTGTTCTAATAACTTTTCAAAAATCTTTTGTACTGCTTCTTCATGATAAGTATCTGTGGTACGAATGAATTTATCATATGAAATATCTAATAATTTCCAGAGCTTTTTCACCTCTTCAGCCATCGGATCTAGATATTCCTTAGCTGAAAGTCCTAACTCTTCGGCTTTTCTTTCAATCTTCATCCCATGCTCATCTAGACCTGTCAAATAAAAAGTATCATAAGCCATCAAACGCTTATAGCGTGCCAAGACATCACAGGCAATCGTAGTATAAGTAGAGCCTAAATGGAGCTTACCTGAAGGGTAGTAAATGGGTGTCGTAATATAAAAAGTTTTTGTCATCTTAATCTTTCCTAATTCTTAAAAATATCTTGTCTTATTGTATCATAAGACAGGAAATATCTCTTATTTTTTAGATAAAGACAGACTCTTTTTTAATTCTTTTCTCTTTTATTTTTTATACTATTATTTTTTCTTAATTATCTTTTTCGTTTCTTTAATAACCAGTTTTCTTTGGATAGGTACTGCTTTAGTCATTAAAAATAATTTTATTTACTCTACTACTTTTCCTATCTATAATTTACTTATTCCAAATTTAGGTAAGTATAACTACAAAAATATAATCTATGTATCTTTTCTTTAAATATCCCTTTTTGAGAATTTCAAATAGTCTATTTTTTATTTTTAGATATAGTTTTTCTTTTCACTAGTCTATTTTTATTTCTTTCATAAAAAAGTACGTTATTGATTATAAGAGATGGAAATCAGTATACTTTTTACTTATTTTTTGATAAAGTAAGGCATGCAAACTTCTCAATTTTGGAAAAAAGATAATTATCTCATGCGTTCAGTAAAAGCCTCTGACGCTGAGGCTTATTATCAAGCGTTTCATCCTTTAGATTCTGAAATCATTCGATACACTGCCTGTAAAGAAATTTTTTCTTACGAAGAGGTAATGACTTTCTTTCAAAAATCACTTCAAGATAAAGATCGCTATCTTTTTTTAATTTTTTCGGAAAAAGGAGAGATTGTTGGAGAAACTGTCATTAATGATATAGACTTTAAACTCAAATCTGCAAATTTTCGTATCGCCATTTCTCAAGTAAAAAATCGAGACAAAGGAATCGGAAGTTGGGCAACTACTTGTACACGTGATTTTGCCTTTGAAAAATTAAATCTTCATCGACTTTCTTTAGAAGTGTTTAGTTTTAATCCTCGTGCTAAAAAATGTTATCTCAAGGCTGGATTTAAAGCTGAAGGGTGTTTACGTGAGGCTATTTTAGATGGAGATAGTTATGCTGATATTATTCCCATGTCAATCTTAAGAGAAGAATGGCTAAATATATCAACTTAAAAAGCTAGTAGCTATAAACTTCTAAAAGGATTTAAAGTTTGAAATATAGTATAATGAACTCATGATGACTCTTACTGACTTTGTTAAGGAAAATATTCTTATTTCTGGTTTCCTAGCTGGAGGCTTTACTTGGGGGATGACTGCTTTAGGTGCTGCTTTAGTTTTACTTTTAAAAGAGGTTAAACGACTTGCCTTAGACAGTATGCTTGGATTTGCAGCCGGTGTAATGATTGCTGCGAGTTTTAGCTCCCTAATTATTCCAGCCTTTGACTATGCTGAGAAGCTCAATAACATTCATCCTGTCATCATTGTTATTACTGGAATTTTATCTGGGACTTTATTTTTAAGATTACTTGACTGGATTACACCACATTTTCATCCTAATCAAGAGTTGATTGAAGGAACAGAATCAAAGTTAGAGAGAACAACACTACTCGTGCTTGCCATCACTATGCATAATATCCCCGAAGGGTTAGCTGTAGGAGTGGCCTTTGGTGCTTTTGCCGCTACTAATGATATAAGTTTGCTTGGACCTGCTATTGCACTTGCGATTGGAATCGGAATTCAAAATTTTCCAGAAGGTGCAGCTGTATCTTTTCCTCTTTATCGTGAGGGAAAAACGAGAAAACAAAGTTTTATGATCGGGCAAATGTCTGGCTTAGTTGAGCCTATCGCTATTATTTTAGGTATCTTACTCGTCTCGCAAATGCAGAAAATCCTTGCCTTTTCACTTTCTTTTGCTGCAGGCGCCATGCTTTTTGTCGTCATTGAAGAGCTTATTCCAGAAAGTCAAGCAATGGAAGAAAATAGAAACCTCGTTACTATTTTTACTATCTTAGGACTCTGTGTTATGCTTGCTCTAGATGTTTTATTAGGATAATCAAAAAATCTTCTTTTTAAGAAGATTTTTTATTTTAATATTCAAACTGACGATAATAACGTCGTATAACCATAGGATGACAAAATTCTTTTTCTAGATAAGTATTTAATCTATTATTGATAAATAACATCACAAGATGAGAAATACTTCCTCTATACTCTTGACTAATTCCTTCAAGTGGATAGTCTTTTGTATCTATAAATGTATAATTTCTACATATTTTAGGTAATAAATCTCTTACTCTTTCTGATAAAATACGCTGTTCATCTTCACCCATAAACAATATTACAGGTGTTTCTGCATCAACAATTTCCAATGTACCATGTAAAAATTCAATCGCAGTTATTGATTTTGTTCTAATCCATAATTGTTCTTCCCAATAACACATAGCATAAGAATAAGTTGCTCCCCATTGATTTCCTGCACCAATAAAATAATGTGGCATTTCTGGATGTTCTTTTACATACTGATAGACTTTTTTAGCATGTTCTTTTGCCCACTGATCAGTCATAGCTTCAATATTTACTAATGCTTCTGGCAAATATTCTTCCATCTCTTGATTATATTTTTCATAATCATGAAATTCTTTATTATTATACATTAATCGATTTGCTACCATATAAAATTTTAACTGCTCATTTTCTGGATATGAGATACAATAATCACAGTATTCTTTTAAAGGTGCCTCTTCAACATCAATAAATCCAAAAATTATTGCTCCAATATCTTTTGCCTTCTTTATTGCCTCAAGCATTTCTTGTGTCGAACCTGTTACTGATGAAAAAACAACAACTGATTTTGAAGTAAATTTTTTATTTCCTGTCACCAAGAACTCTCCTGCATTTTCTACATAAATAGGTAAAGTACTTCTTTTTCGCATATAGACCTCTACTTGAAGACTTGAAGCCCAAGTTCCTCCAATACCCATAAAGTAAATACCATCAAATCCTTTTTCTTGAATTTGATCTACCACTTCCTCAATTTTACCTCTTAAAGCCAAAGCTCCTTCAAGATTCTTTTTCTTTTTTTCTTTATTAAAATTTAACATTTACTTATCTCTCTCTTCTATTTCATCTCTTTTATTATGTTCTTTGTTAAAATGAACTTTAAATGTACATTTATCACCTCTTGTATAAGATTTTGAAAACTCAATTAGCTTATTTTCCTCATCATAGGTATGACATGAAAATAAAAAAACAGCTTGCTCTTTTTTTATATTAATCAGACGTGCATCTGCTTGTGTTAATGTTGCTAAGTCAAGCGTTTGCCATGCATCCTTAGGAAGAATACCATAAAACTTATAAATATCAAACATCCTAAAAACCTCAAGATTTATCTCTTCAATATTAGGGACAAGATTATAAGGGATGAAGATCTCTTGTATTGCAATTGCCTCATCATTCACATAATCCAATCTTTTGATATAGTAAATTAAATCATCATCTTTAATACTAAAAATTGAAGCATATTTCTTAGTAGCAAAACGTTTTTCTCTAATTAATACTTTTCTTTTAGAGTTCAACTTCTTATCTGACATTGTCTGTGTAAAACCACCTAAACTTTCTAAATCACGTTCTATTGGAGCTAAAACATAAACACCTTTGCCTTGAATACTTTTTAAAAGTCCTTCATTTACTAATCCTTCTATTGCATTTCTAACTGTATGGCGATTAACACCATAGTTCGTCATCAGCTCACTTTCTGAAGGTATAGAAACTCCAGGTAAATACTCCCTATCTTCAATCTTTGTACGAATTACTTCTCTTAATTGAAGATACATTGGTGACTCATAACTTATCTTTTTTATTTCATTCAAAGTAAAGACTCCTTAAAAAATTTATTTTCTAGCCTTACCAAGCTCCGTTATAGGACAAGGTTTCACTAGCTGTTTGTGCGCCTAATTTCATAGCTTCTTTTATTTCTTTATTTTCTAAAATTCCTGTTAGAAATCCAGCAATATAACTATCGCCTGCTCCCATTGTATCTACAACTGTACAAGGAATAATACCAAACTTTTCATAGTTTTTTCCATCATAAACGACACTTCCTAACTCTCCAAGAGTAACAATAACAAGTTTCGGTCCTTTTTCATAAAGATCTTTCATTAAAGACTTTATCTTTACATTAAATACATCATCTGATGCAAAGAAAAAATAATCAACATATGGTAAAGCTTCCTGAGCTGCAGAATCCATTGGTCTTGTGGCAGCATCAAAAGCAATTTTTGTAGAAGATTCTTTTATCTTTTTAAAATAAGACTGTACATTTCCCCAAAGTCCAGAAATTACTATGTCATGTCCTGATAAGAAATTAATATCTTCATCTGATAAAGTTAAATATTTTAAAACACCCTCATCATAATCACCAAATACTCTTTCTCCATCTACTAACTCTACTTCAGTAATTGCAGTATTTCCTTTAAGTTTTCTAAGATGACTGACATCAATATCTTTCCTTTTTAACGCTTCAATCATCTTATCTCCATAAATATCTGTTCCTACAACTCCAGTATAAGATG
>JBKECB010000027.1:0-2900 GCA_047974165.1 Lactovum sp. | reverse complement strand
TGCCTTTGATTGGAGCAGCAAGCTTTGCTCAGACAGGGATGGTATTTGCAATTTGGCTTAAAACTAAAAATAAAAAGTTAAAAAATATTGCTTTTCCTGCTTGGATTTCAGGTATCTTTGGAGTTACTGAACCTGCGATTTATGGTGTTACTTTACCAAAAATGAAGTACTTCATCATGACCTGTATTGTATCTGGTATCGGTGGTGCACTCATTGGTATGATGAAGGTAAAGCAATATGTTATGGCAGGTCTGGGCATCTTCTCTTTCCCAGGATATTTTTCAACAGAGGAGTCTAGCTCAGCTATTGTTATCATTATCGTTTGCTTGCTTAGTACAGTTGTTGCTGCTCTTGTTGGCTTGATTATGTATAAAGATGAAGAAAAATATGAAGAAGTTAAAGTTGAAGAATTAATAAAAGAAACAGAGTCAATTCTTTCTCCTTTAGAAGGTCATGTGAGAGCATTGAACACTGTGGAAGATGCTGCCTTTTCAGAAGCTTTGCTTGGGCAAGGTATTGCCATTGAACCTAGTCAAGGTCTGATTGTATCTCCATTTAATGGGACAGTAGTGACGTTGTTCCCAACCAAGCATGCTATTGGTTTGATTTCTGATACAGGCTGTGAAGTTTTGATTCATGTAGGTATGGATACCGTAAAATTAGAAGGAAAATACTTTGAAAGTTTTGTAGAACAAGGGGCAAAAGTGTTAAAAGGTGAGAAGTTAGTAACTTTTGATATTGAGGCGATAAAGACGGCAGGTTACAGTGTTCTGACCCCTGTTATTGTTACAAATACAGCAGATTATTTAGATGTTGTTCCAGTTGCTGAAAATAATGTCTCTATAAATGATGAAATTTTAAAAGTTATGGTATAAAGCTTATATTTAAAAACATATCCTCTCTTTTGATTATAAAGAGAGGATAAATAGAGGAGGTTTTGTAAGCGTTTTATTATACTGGATAGGTTTATATTTTTATTTAATAAAAATTAACAAAATAGAAAGGAGAAGATATGAAACTATTATTGATTTGTGCAGGTGGTATGAGTACCAGTATGCTGATTAAAAAGCTTGAGAAATATGCTGCAGAAAATGGGATTGAAAATTTCTTATGTGAAGCTCATGGTGTAGGTGATTTTCAAGATCTTTATCAAGACTGGGACTTGACACTTTATGGTCCTCAGATTTCAAACCGAGCAGCAGCAATGAAAGAAATTTCTGGTCCAGATTATCCAATTGGAAAAATAGAACCAGCAGATTATGCGATTGGAAATGCTGCAAATATCTTTAAGCAAATTGATAAACTTTTGAATTAATAGTTTATTAGAAAATGTTAGGAGAAAATATGGACAATACAAAGTTAGAAGAAATGTCTATGACGATTATTGCGAATTCAGGAGAAGCTCGTGGTCTTGCTTTTGAAGCATTAAAATTAGCAAGAGATGATAAAAATTTTGAAAAAGCAAAAGAAATAATGAAGCAGGCAAATGACTATGCAGTTATAGCACATAAAGCACAGACAGAGTTACTAGTTGCACATGCTAGAGGTGAAATAGTTGGAGTAGATATTTTATTAATTCATTCACAAGATCATTTGATGAATTCAATGCTCGCCATTGATTTGATTGAAGAGATAATTAAAATCTGTGAAAAGTAATAGATTTTCTTACTTATTCTGTTGAAGAAAATAAATAAATGTTGTAACTATTAAGATGTAAATTTTAGTTCTTGATAAGTAAAAAATAGATTTGTTAGAGCTATGAATTAATCTGATAAGAAATGGATAAGATAAAATGCCCTAATGATTCAAGTATTATAAAGTAATTTTTAATAAAGGAGAAAAAATGAAACTATTATTAATTTGTGCTGGTGGTATGAGTACCAGTATGCTCATTAAAAAGCTTGAGAAATATGCCGCAGAAAATGGAATTGAAAATTTCCTATGTGAAGCTCATGGAGTAAGTGATTTTCAAGATATTTATCAGGATTGGGACTTAACACTTTATGGCCCACAGATTTCAAACCGAGCAGCAGCAATGAAAGAAATCTCTGGTCCAGACTATCCAATTGGAAAAATAGAACCAGCAGACTATGCGATTGGTAATGCAGTGAATATCTTCAAACAAATTGATAAACTTTTAAATTAATAAAATTATCTAAAAGATAAAGGAGGAAAAATGGATAAAATATTTGAGTCTAAATTTATGAAGTCTCTTCAAAATTTCGGTGATAAAATAGGTTCAAACAAAGCAATTAACTCCATCCAAGGAGCTCTTATGGGCTCTATGGGTATTATTATGGTAGGTGCAATTTTTCAAATTATTGCAACACTCTTAACATCATTTAAAATCTTAAGTGCAGAATCAAGCTTGTATTCTACGATTTATATGCCTTATAATTTAACAATGAACTGTTTATCCTTGTGGTTTGTTTTTCAATTAGGCTATCAATACTCAAAACAATTAAGACTAAAGCCAATGACGGGTGCATTAAACGCAACAATTTGCTTTCTTATGGTAGCAACAACAGGAGCAAGAACAGCTTCTATGGAAACACTTACTACAAGCTTTTTAGGATCAACAGGGCTATTTGTAGCTATTATTGTTGGTCTTGTAACAGTACGTATCTATAATTTCTGTGTAGTAAAGAATATCATTATTAAAATGCCAGATGTGGTTCCTCCATTTTTGGCAGATTCCTTTAGTTCAATTATTCCCTTACTATTTTCAGTAGTCACATGGTTACTTGTTGATTCAGGAGTAATATTTTTGACAAATTTGGCTTTTGGTACAGCAATGAATTTACCCACTTTAATTACTGCAATCTTCTCAATTATCCTCTCACCTTTTACAGGATTCTGGGGAATGCTTGCCTTAGGTTTAATTGCGGGTATGATGTGGA
>JBKECB010000017.1:0-18460 GCA_047974165.1 Lactovum sp. | reverse complement strand
TTGATAAAATCTTAAAGTCAAAGTCTGTTCCATCAAAACTTTCTAATTTAAATTCTCCAGTTGTAATTGTTCCAGTTTTATCAAAAAATATTGTTTTTACTTCTGATGCTAGCTCCAGAGCATTAGCGTTTTTTATTAAAAGACCATACTTAGCTGCTAAAGCCGTTCCAGAAACCATAGCTGTTGGAGTTGCAAGTCCTAAAGCACATGGACAGGCAATAACTAAAACAGCAACAGAATGCATGATTGCAGTTAGTAAATCCGTTGTCATAAGCCAAGTTAGAATAAATGTTAAGAGGGCAATCAAAAGAACAAGCGGGACAAACACAGCTGAAATTTTATCTGCTATTTTTTGTATATTTGCTTTTGAAGATTGTGCTTCATTCATCATTTCAACCATTCTTGCAATCGTTGAATTTTCAATCTTATGAAGAACTTCAATAGTCACTTCTCCATCTAAGTTTACAAGCCCTTCAAAAACAGTGTCTCCAATCATTTTAACCACAGGCAAACTTTCTCCTGTTAATTGGCTTTCATCAAAAGATGCTGACCCTGAGACAATTTTAGCATCTAATGGAACTCTTTCTCCAGCAAAAACTTGGATATTATCTGCAACTTCAACCTCTTCAATCGGAATATCTTTAGTTTTTGTATGTACCATCTTTACACGACTTGACATTAATGAATTTATAGCTTTTGAGCTTTGCTCTTTTGCATTATGCTCTAAAAATTTCCCCATCAGAACAAGTGTTATAATCACCATACTTGATTCAAAATTTAAAGCCTCCATTTGATGCATAAAAATTACTAAAACAATACTTGACAGATATGCAGTTGTTGTTCCTAAAGCAACTAAAACATCCATATTGGCACTTTTATTTTTGAGAGCATGGTAAGCTCCTTTATAAAATCGCCAACCAAAAATAAACTGAACGGGAGTCGCAAGGATTAATTGAACAATAGCTTGGTGAAAGAAAGAAAATAAAGACCAATTAAAAATTTCTCCAATCATTGCAAGAGTTACAGGAAGAGTTAAGAGAGCTGAAAAAATTAAAGACAGTTTTAATTTTTTAACTTCTTTTAATTGGTGTTTTTTAATTTCCTCTTCATACTCTTTATTATTTACAATAGCTTGATAACCTACTGATTCTATAATTTCAATAACTTCTTGATCTGAAAAATTTTCCTGAATAGAAACTTTCGCTCTTTCTGTTGCAAAATTAACTGTTGCTTCTTCAATTCCATCTGCTTCATTTAATGCTTTAGATATTGTATTTGCACAATTTGCACAAGTCATTCCAATAAGTACAAAACTTTGAGTTCTCATTATTCTCCTCCTATTTCATAACCGACAGACTTTACTGCTTCTTCTATTTTTTTAAAGTTAATTTCCTCAGCTACTTTTACTTTTATTATTGCTTCTGATTTTTTTAAAGATACTTTTGCTGATTTGATAAATTCAACAGACTCAAGAGCTTGAGTTACTTTCATCACACAATGTTCACAGGTCATTCCCATAATTTTATATTTTACTTTCATTTTTCCTCCTTACTTATGCTGACAATCCTGACAGTAATTATCTAAACAACTACATTGAATATTTCCAACTCTTTCTTTTTTAAATAACTCTTTTTTAAGAACTGCAACATCTGACTCTGTTAATTTTGCTTGCTTAATATTCTCAAGAATAACTAATGAATGTTTTGTTTCACAAATTTTCTCCATCAAATTTATTGATAAAAACTGTATAATTTCATCCTCAGTGACTACTGAATAATAAATAAAAGCACGTCCATCTTTTTTTGTTTTTAATATTTTTTTCTTAACCAATCGACCTAAAAGAGTTTTTACTGTTGCTTTTGACCATTTTTGACGCTTTGAAATTTGACTCACAATTTCATCTACTCTTGCTTTTTTTAGTGCCCAAATTACTCGCATTATGACCATCTCAGCATCTGAAATATTCTTAGCTTGTTCCATATTTATAGTTTACACTTGTAAACTATAAATGTCAAGTTACTTTACTTACTTTTTATTTATAAAAACCTTAAAAGACAGTCTTTTAAGGTTTTGTGCTTTTAGAAAAGATAATATTTTTCTCAATTAAGTCAAGAAGTTCATTATATTTTTTATTATTAATCCCAGTATTAAGTAAAAAATTGTTTGTTACAAGGTTCATCGCCTGATAAAAACCAATTAAAAAAGATTTTTCTAGTTCTATTTCAACTTCTGATAAATGCTCACTTTTAGACTCATATTCTTCATAATAAACAAGACATTTTTCATAAATCTTCTCAGACAGGTCATAGTACTCTTCCATTTTCTCTCCATTTTCTTTTATTTCCAAGTACTTTTCAAGCTTTAAAGTAAGTTCAACTTTTCAAAAGCTTGATAAAGCCCATCCTTATCAACATCTCCTGTAATAATATCTGCCATCTCTTTAATTTCTGGACCAGCCGATCCCATTGCAACTCCTATCTCACAATACTCTAACATTGGAATATCAATTTTAGCATCTCCAAAGGCAATACTATCTTTTTTATCCAAAGATAAATATTCTAATAACTTTTTAGCTGCATTTCCTTTATGGATATCTTTTAATGCTATATCTCCAAAAAGCGCTTCTTCTCCTAAGCCTCCCCATGTTCCATGTTGTAATTCAGGAAAGACCAATTTTGCTCGCTTAAAATCTTCTATATTATTAAGAATATAGCTTACTTTATTTAAATCATCACGATAAAGTTCACCATTAAAAATCATTTCTGGGAAAGCCTTTCGAACTGTCATTTCTTTAGAATATTTATCACCTTTTCTCTTAACATATTCCTGAATTGTTTTTTCTGCTGAACTTTCAAAATTTTTGCTGGCAAATAAACCATTATTACTTTCTAAATAAAACTCTAGCTTCTCTTGATGTAAATAATCAACAATTTTTTTAGAATCTGAAACTGATAACACGTGATGACTGATTACTTCTCCTTGGCTTTCAATATAACTTCCATTTCCTCCAATCAATCCATCAATCCCAATATCCCATAGTTCCTCATAAATCTCAGCACGACTACGTCCTGTACAAAGATATACTTTATGTCCCTTTTTTCTAGCCTGTCGAATCGCACTCACAGCTGATTCTGGAAGCTCTCCTGTATAGTCTACTAAAGTACCATCTACATCTAAGAAAATTATTTTTGTCATATTCACCTCTTTAGTTCTTTTTTCTATTATAAAGTTTTTCTGATTATTTTGCTATAATCAAAGTTAAGATGAAAATTAAAACAACAAGAGATACTCTTTCAAACTGTTACTTTGATGCCTTAAAAATCAGAAATAAAGTCTTTGTAAAAGAGCAACACATTGCTTACTCTTTAGAGATGAGTTCTGCACTTCAAGAAGCTAAATCCATTCATTTTGTTCTTTATGATGAAAAGGAGAAGGCTTGTGCAACTTGTCGTCTACTGACAGAAGAAGACTTAAAAATCGTGACACTCCAAAGAATGGCCGTTTTAGTGGAAGAACGAGGAAAAAAATATGCAAGTCAACTTCTTTCTTCAGTCATTCAATTTTCAAAAGAACAAAATATCCAGAAAATTCTTCTCCACTCTCAACTTAAAGCTATAAATTTTTATAAAAAATTTAATTTTCAAGAAGAAGGTGAAATTTTTGAAGAAGCTGAAATTTCACATCTTAGCATGACATTAAACTTAAATTAAGTTTTGTTCTCTAAAACTATAGTAACCTTTACTTCCGACCACTAAATGATCAATCAAATTTGTACCTAGCATCTTACAAGACTTATCTAAATTTTTTGTAAATAAAATATCTGCATTGCTCGGTTCAGGATTTCCAGAAGGATGATTATGAACGACGAGTAAACTTGTTGCCATCATCCTCACCGCATGATGTAGAATTTCTCGTGGAACAGCGGGAGCACTATTAACAGTCCCTATAAAAACTGTCTTTTTCTTAATAATCTGATTTCGATTATCTAAATAAAGAGCAACTAAATGTTCTTGTTCATAGTGTTGCATTTCCATAATCATCTGATTGCCAATATCTTCAGACCCTAAAATATTTCCTTGAACTTCAAGTTGTGCATTATGAATTCTCTTTCCAAGCTCAATCATTGCCTGAAGCTCAATCGCCTTTACTTGACCAATTCCTTTAATTTGTCTAAGTTCAGCAAGTGTCGCCTTTCTAAAATTAGGTAAACTTTCAAATCTTTCTAAAACTCTACTTGCAAGCTCAAAAACAGGTTCTCCTTTCGATCCTGTTCTTAAAAGAATGGCTAGTAATTCTCTTTCACTTAGATTTTCTGCTCCTACTTCTATTAACCTTTCTCTAGGTTTTATAGAAAAGGACTTTTTTTCTATTTCGTACATTTCCCCACCTCAGTCTCTTTACTTATACGTAATAGTTTTATTTTCGTTTCACTCATCTCATAAAAAAATAATGATAAAAATCATTATTTTAAATTTAAGAAGGAATTGGATTTTCTTTTAGAATTTTCTTTGACTTTTGACTATATTTATTCACAATTTGACAAAGAGCTTGATCCCCTGAAACATTTGTTGCAGTTCCAAATGAATCTTGTGAAAAATGAAGGGTAATCATTAAATCTTGCATTCCAGCCGTAAATGATAACATATCTGTCAATAAACCGAGAGCTGCCATCACACCTCCACCAGGAATTCCCGGCGCAGCAACCATAATAACTCCTAGCATAAAAATATAAGGAAGAAAACTTGACATCTCAACAGTTTGACCATTTATCATCATGATACCCATCGCTCCTAAAGTTAAAGCAATTGTATCTCCTGCTAAATGGATCGTTGCACATAATGGAATTGCAAAATCAACAATATCTTTATCTGACTCTGCCTTATAAGCACACTCTACACTTACTGGAATCGTTGCTGCTGAAGATTGTGTTCCTAAAGCTGTAAAATAGGCCGGCAAAATAAGTTTTATTGATTGGAAGAAATTTCTTTTCGTATAAGAAGTTGAAAGTAAAAATTGAAAGATAATGTATAGCAGTTGAAGAATAATTATCATTAAATAGAGAACAGCAAAAAGTCTTATTGTACTAGCTAGCTTACCTTGTGCGGAAATATTCATAAATAAACCTGAAATATGAAATGGGATTAATGGAATTATAATTTTCCCTAAAATAAGGGTCACAATTTCTTTTAAGTTTTTTAAAGTTCCTAATAAAAACTTTTCTTCAATATTTGCCATCCCTAAACCTAAAATAAAAGACAAAATTAAAGCAGTCATTACCCCAAATATCACTGGCATCTCAATTGTAAAAAAGGGAGATATTGCATTACCTTCATCAATTTTACTTGAAAATGTGACTCCTTGTAATAAGATCGGCAAGAAAGCTTTTCCAATCAAAAATGCTACAAGACCTGCTCCAACTGAAGAGATATAAGAAAGAAGTAAAGTGACAGCAAAAAGTTTATTTGCTTTTTTTCCTAAATCAGCAAGACCAACTGAAACTAAAGATAAAATAATCAAAGGGATCATAAAGCTTAAAAAAGAACCAAAAATACTGTTAAAAGTTGAAAAAATACCAATAATAAAAAGTAAAAGTTCTTTAATAATCCCCTTTTGTAAACTATCAGTAACTAGACCAAATATGGCACCAACTGCTATTCCAATTAATAATTTTATTAATAAACTAAGTTTTTTCATCGTTATTACATCCTCTCAATATTCCAAAAATTATATAATATTCTGATAACTTTGTCAAATATATTTTTCTATATTTATTTAACTTATTTTGTAAGAATTAGAAATTAAAAGTCTATAAATTAAAATAAATTATTAAAAAACGAACAATGAATCACATTGAACGCTTTTAAGTTAAGATAAGTTATTAGAGTCTATTCATTAATTTTATTTTATTCTAATAAGTCTTTAAAAATATATAAAAATCTTTCCGGACTTAAGATGCTGATACCAAAACGCTGTGGATTAATTTCTAAATGTGTCACAATAACTTCTATTCCATAGCGTCTTGCTGTACTTATGGTCAATTTATCTCTGTAAGCCTTATCCCTTAAAATGAGTTCGGACTCTATTAGATCTTCAATTTCTATTACTGTCACAAGTTGATACAAACGGCTTAAACATTCTTGTACTTCCAAAAATGTCATACCATAGCCTAATAAACCATAGTTAATAGCATTTAAGGTTCCAACACTAATGACAATCTCATAACTTCCACGTAAGCTTCCTCGAATAATTATTTGAGCTTGCCTTGTTGCTTCGCCACGGTCTGTAAAAAAATCTAATATGATATCTGTTGTTACTAAAACTCTATTTCCCAAGAAATTCTCCTTCCTCACTATTTTATAATTTAAACTTCTTTTTAGCAATAAAAAGTACTTTGACAAAACTTTATTTTGAACCTGATAAATTATAAGTCTAACTTTTTAAGCTCTTAAAATTTACTGACTAGTATTTTTCTAAAAAAATGATAGAATAACTTTATGACTTTAGCAACCTTTTTTGCAAAAATAACAGGGAAATCTGTCGCATGGATTTTAGAAACTCTTTTTCACCGTGGCTCTACCTTACCAGGTCAGATTGCACAAAAACTTGATCCTAATATTCTTTCAAGCTTATCACAATCTTATGAAGTAATTTTCATCACTGGGACTAATGGGAAAACACTAACTACTGCTTTAACAACAGCTATTTTTAAAGAAGCTGGCTTTGAAGTTTTGACGAACACAAGTGGAGCAAACATGATCACAGGTATTACTAGTACTTTCTTAAAAGCAAAAAAGAAAGAAAAGCAAAAGCAGTTTGCTATTCTTGAAATTGATGAAGCTAGCTTGCCTAAAGTAACTGATGCCATCAAGCCTAGTTTATTTGTTTTTACAAATATTTTTAGAGACCAGATGGATCGTTATGGTGAAATTTATAGTACTTATAATTTTTTAGTGGAAAGTAGTAAAAAAGCTCCAGAAGCAACAGTTTTATTGAATGCTGATAGCCCTATCTTCAATTCTAAAAAACTAGAAAATCCTTTAAAATTTTATGGATTTGCTACAGAAGAAACTTTACCAAAACGAGCACATTATAATACTGAGGGTATACTTTGTCCACATTGTCATTCTATCTTAGATTATAAGATGAATAGTTACGCAAATCTTGGAAATTATCTCTGTCAAAATTGCGGTTTTACTCGTCCTCCACTAGACACAGCATTGACGGAACTTAGAGAGTTAAGCATCCATTCTTCAGAATTTAACATTGATGGAGAACATTATAAAATTAATATTGGTGGGCTGTATAACGTCTACAATGCTCTAACTGCAGTTGCAATTGCTAATTTTTATGGTCTTGATAAAGAAATCATCACGGCAGGTTTTGAAAAATCTAAAGCTATTTTTGGACGACAAGAAAGCTTCAATCTTGAAGGAAAAACAGTAACTATTATCCTCATAAAAAATCCTGTAGGCGCAAACCAGGCAATTGACTTACTCGGTCTAGAAAAAGAAGGATTTAGCTTAGTTACTCTTTTAAACGCTAATTATGCCGATGGTATTGATACTAGTTGGATTTGGGATGTTAATTTCGAAAAATTAACTGATTTTAATATTCATTCTGTCATTACAGGCGGTGTCCGTTCTGATGAAATATCACGACGTCTTTTAGTCGCTGGCCTTTCTCAAGCTTCAAGTAGTAAAGATTTACAGGCTGTTCTCTCAAAAATAAAATCTGAAAAATCCAAACAAGTTTATGTTTTAGCAACTTACACAGCCATGCTTGAATTTCGTGAGCTTTTAGCAAAAGAAAACTATATCTCTGCTGAGATGAAATAAGGAAAGGAAAAGAAATGACTTATATTTCTTATCAAACTAAAGATCCAGAAAATTATACTTATCATCTTAATTTTGCACATTTATACGGAGATTTGATGAATACTTATGGTGATAATGGTAGTATTCTTATTCTCAAATACATGGCAGAAAAACTTGGTTTTTCTTGTTCATTTCATATCGTAAGTTTAAATGATTCTTTTAAAAAAGACAACTACGATTTTGTTTTCTGGGGAGGGGGACAGGATTATGAACAAAAAGTTATTTCCAAAGAGTTACCAAATATTTCCTCAGAACTTAAAAATTATATTGAATCTGGAAAGCCACTCCTCGCAATTTGTGGTGGTTTTCAGATGCTCGGTCAATATTATATCGATGCTAGTGGTGAAAAAATTCTTTGCACAGGTATTTTGAATCACTATACAAAAAATCTTGGCTCTGATCGTTTCATAGGTGATATCGAAATATATAACGAAGAGTTTGACGAGACTTATTACGGTTTTGAAAATCATTCCGGTATTACTTATCTTTTTGATAATCAAAAAGCACTAGGACAAGTCATCTATGGTAGTGGGAATAATCCTGACGATAAGACTGAAGGAATGATTTATAAGAACAGTTATGGTAGCTATTTCCATGGTCCCATTCTATCTAGAAATCCAAGGTTAGCTTATCGTTTACTCTCACTTGCAATTAAGCAACGCTATCCTAAAATTGAACTCACTGACTTTGATATTCTTTTTAGTAATTTAGAATCTGAAAAAATTAAAGACTATAAGCGAAAAGTAGAAGATTAAATATCCTCTACTTTTCTATTTGACTTGCTGACTTCCATAAAATACATTGATATTTCTCACACCAAAGTGAGTCATGTTCCTTACTACGAAACTCATAGACAAACACATCATCTACCTTACTTTCAAAAGCTTTAGCAATCTTGAAAGCAAGAGAAAGCTCTGCATCATATTTGTCATTTTCAACCGCATTGATTGTTTGTCGAGACACATGACACAAACGTGCTAAGTCATCTTGAGATAAGTGCCTTTCTTTTCTCATTTCACGAATTTTATTTTTCATTGTCTCTCCTTTCAAATATAATTCCAAAATATTTCTTCTATTTTATCATATTCTTATCAAAAATAAAAAACCTTTTATAATAAGTAAACTCTAAAAGTTGGACTTAAAATTTTTACTCAGTGACTGATGGCTAAGGATTAATTTCTATATTGAGCAGAAGTCAATCAATTCTTCCATGATTATAATAAAAAAGCTAATCTCTCAATCTTTAAGGAGCTGATACTAAGCTTCCATTTGATATTGCCAACCTTAACCAAAATGCAAGAGAAGACCTTCAGTTTTCTCTTCAGAGCAAAAGCAGATTGGAGCATTTCTTGAATTTGTTTAAAGTCAGGTCTTCATAACTTTTAGCATTCTTATTTTCTTTTTTCATAGTTAAGGATCTACCTCTTCTCCTTTATAAAGTCTTCCTCAGCTGAAAGTTGTCCTTTACTTAAAAAACTAGATTTTACAGTAGTCACTTCCATTGAGTACTTTATGAATGATTTCTTCTTTGAGTTCTGGAGACTAATATCTATTCTTTTCTTGCTTTAAATATCTAGGCCATGGAGATCAAATAAATAAATGAGATATTTGATTAGCGAAGTGTTCACATAAATTTCTCTAGAAAGAGAAGGATGACTTTCAGTAGAGCTTCTTCTTCGATAAATTTCAAGTTTTTCTTTTCTTCTTAATTTAAACATAAGAAAATACCTCCCTTTACTTGGATTTGTTAGTCCAAATAACGGGAGGCAGTTTATAAATAAGATTTTTTATTTTAAATTAAGAAATTAAGTCTTTATCCTTTAGCATTTCAGTAGCCACCTCTTTGGCATCAGCACCTTCATCAACTAAAAGATTATAGTTTTGCATATCCTCGTCAGACCATTTCCCTTCAAGAGCATTTAATGCTTCAACAACTTCTTTATTCTCACTTGCAAATTCCTCCTTCATGATAGGAACAGCATAATAAGGTGGGAAGAAGTTCTTATCATCTTCTAAATTAACTAAATCAAACTTTGCAATACGCCCATCTGTTGAATATGAAACATTAACATCAATATCACCAGAGTTAACTGCTTGATAAGTCAAGCCTTGGTCCATACTTTTCACGTCTTTAAACTCTAAACCTTCATACATTGCCATCAAACCAGGAAGACCATCCGCACGACTCCCAAATTCTGGATCTGAGCCAATTAAAAAGTCTTTAGAATAAGGAATTAAATCCGAAACAGACTTAAGGTCATATTTCTCAGCTGTTTCTTTTGTCACAGACAAGACATAAGTATTATTAAATCCAAGCTCTTTTAAGAGTGTCATACCATACTGTGATTTTGCTTCATTTTGAATATAATCATAAGTTTCTTCAGCAGACAATATTTTTTCTTGCTCAAAAATAGCTCCATACAAAGTACCTGTATACTCCACATAAATATCAACTTCTCCAGATTCCAAGGCATTAAAACAAAGCATTGTTCCACCAAGTTCTGAAACTTTTGTATCATAACCTTTATCCTCTAAATAAACTGAAATCATTTGACCTAAAAGTCTTTGCTCTGTATAATTCTTATGTGTAATTTTAATTACATCACTTTTTCCACATGCTGATAGTATAACTAATACCAACATTCCAAAAATGAGAGTACTTATTCCTTTTACTCTTTTTTTCATCTTAAATAACCTCCCTATAAATTAATATGTTTTAACATTAGACAAACCTGGTGATGTTAGCATCTTTTCAATCTTCCCTAAAATAAAATCTGTAATCAGGGCAAGTATAGCTGAAAATAAAGCCCCCGTTAAAATCATTGGTTGATTAAACATACTCAAACCTCTATAAATAAAGTCACCTAAACCACCTGCTGCAATTAACGTTGCAATTGTTGTTGCCCCAATACAAGTAACCGTTGCAATTCGAATCCCTCCCATAATAACTGAAATCGCTAAAGGAATTTCAACTTTAAACATTACTTGATACTTTGACATTCCCATACCAATTGCTGCTCTAATAACATCCGGTTCAACATTATTAATTCCAAGTAAGGTATTTTTTATAATCGGAAGTAGAGCGTACAAGAATAAAGCGAAGATTGCAGGCTTTGCCCCTATCCCAAAAAATGACATTCCAAAGGCAAACATTGCCAATGAAGGGATTGTTTGGATCACATTTGCAACATTTAAAACAATAACTGATAATTTTTTATGATTGACAATCAAGAAACCAACAGGAATCCCAACAAAACAAGCCAGTAAAACTGATGTAAAAGAAAGAGAAATATGCTCTAGAGTTTTTTCTAAAATATCTGTCCAATTATTACTAATAAATTCTATTAATTCCATCATATTAATAATCCTCTCCTTCTTTCGACGGCATGATTTGACTTAATACATTTAAAATACTTGTATTTGTAATCATTCCTAATAACTCTCCTTGTTCATCTACCACTGGACTAAAGAGTATTTTATTTTCTTCTCTAATCGCAATTACTTCTGTCAATGCTGTATCATGCTTAATTTTAATCACATCTGTTTTCATCAAATCTTTTACAAGTGTATGAGGAGTAGTTGCATTAACAATACGGTTTACTCCTAAAAGACCAACAAACTTTTTCTTATGATGGTGTGTATCTACCACTGCAAGAACTTGTGAATTATGTTTTTTCATTACCTCCATTGCTTGTACAATTGTTCGATTTTCTAAAATATGAGTAACTTCTTTAATCATAACATCTTCTGCTTTTAAAAGATCAGGTGTTTTCCAAAGACGATTTTTACCAATAAAATTCTCAACAAATTCATTTTTAGGATTTCTCAACAGTTCTTCAGGACTATCATATTGAATAATTTGTCCTTCTTGCATAATCGCAATCTTTGTTCCTATCTTAATTGCCTCATCCATATCATGAGTAACAAATATAATTGTTTTTCCTAATTCATCATTTAATGTTAATAACTCATCTTGTAGTTGCTCTCTTGTCAAAGGATCTAAAGCAGAAAATGGTTCATCCATCAATATAATTTCTGGATCGTTAGCTAATGCTCTTGCAACACCAATTCTTTGCTGTTGTCCACCTGAAAGTTCATTAGGATATCTTTTAGCATAAGTTTCATAATCTAAGCCAACCATATCCATCAATGATTTTACTTTCTCTTCTGTTTCCTTTTTATCTTTTTTACAAAGTTCAGGAACAACAGCAATATTTTCTTCAATGGTATAATGTGGAAAAAGTCCCACATTTTGAATAACATAACCAATACTTCTTCTTAATTCATTCTTATCAATTTCTTTTACATTTTTTCCATTGATATTTATCGTACCTGATGTTGGTTCAATCAAACGATTGATCATTTGCATGGTCGTTGATTTTCCACATCCACTTTCTCCAATTAAAACAATGAGCTCGCCTTTATTGATTGTTAAGTTTAAGTTTTTAACGACAGGTTCTAAGTTGTTATACGATTTAGTTAAGTTAATTAAATCTAACATAAGTTCCTCATTTCTATTTTCTTATTCTCAATTCTCAATTCTGCAGATAAATTATCGCTTTTATTAAATGATTAAAAACAATAATTAAATAATTTTATTCTATTATTTATATATTTTTACTCTTATTTAGAGTAATTTTATTCCTTGCTATGATTAAATAAACAAAGTTTCTCTTCAAATATTATCCACCTATTATTTAAGAATTTTTTGTATGAAAAAGCCGAACTTTTTGGGGTTCAGCTTTTCAATTTTTACTAATTTTTACTTATTTTTTTAAGTTGTAGAAGCTCTTGAGTCCTTTATAGACTGCAACTTCTCCAAGTTGATCTTCAATACGAAGTAATTGGTTATACTTCGCAACACGGTCAGTACGTGAAAGCGATCCTGTTTTAATCTGACCTGCATTTGTTGCAACAGCAATATCTGAAATTGTTGAGTCTTCTGTTTCACCTGAACGATGTGAAACAATCGCTGTAAATCCAGCTTCTTTTGCCATTTCGATAGCTTCAAATGTTTCCGTTAAAGTACCAATTTGGTTAACTTTAATAAGAATAGCATTTGATGCATTTTCCTTAATACCACGTGCAAGGTATTCTGTATTTGTAACGAAGAAATCATCTCCCACAAGTTGAACTTTTTTGCCCAAACGCTCTGTAAGAAGCTTCCATCCATCCCAATCATTTTCATCCATACCATCTTCAATTGTGATAATTGGATATTTGCTTACTAATTCCTCTAAATAAGCAACTTGCTCTTCAGCATTAAGTTTCTTACCACCTTCGCCTTCGAACTTACTGTAATCATACACACCATCGCTATAAAACTCTGATGCTGCACAGTCAAATCCAATCATTACACCATTCTCACCTGTTTCATAGCCTGCTTCTTTAACAGCTTGAAGAATTGTTTCAACACCATCTTCTGTTCCTTCAAAGTTTGGAGCAAATCCACCTTCATCTCCAACAGCTGTTACAAGACCACGTGCTTTCAAGATTTTCTTCAATGTATGGAAGATTTCTGCACCCCAACGTAGTGCTTCTTTAAATGACGGTGCACCTACTGGAACAATCATAAACTCTTGAAAGGCAATCGGTGCATCTGAGTGTGAACCACCATTGATAATATTCATCATAGGTGTTGGTAATACTTTTGCATTAAATCCACCAAGATAGTTGTAAAGAGGAACACCAAGCTCATCTGCTGCTGCACGTGCTACTGCGATAGAAACACCTAAAATAGCATTAGCACCAAGTTTACCTTTATTTGCTGTACCGTCTAAAGCGATCATCGCACGATCAATAGCTTGTTGCTCTGTCACTTCATAACCAATAACTGCCTCAGCAATGACATTATTTACATTATCTACAGCTTTTTGTGTACCTAATCCACTATAACGTGATTTATCTCCATCACGTAATTCAACAGCTTCGTGTTCTCCTGTTGATGCACCAGAAGGTACCATTCCACGACCGAAACCACCATCTTCTGTATAAACTTCAACCTCGATAGTTGGATTACCACGCGAATCAAGAACTTCACGAGCATAAACATCAGTAATAATTGACATAACTGTCTCCTTAAAATTTTATTAACATTACAATTATAGCATTTTTTTAAAGAAAAGAAAAGTGAACGTTTTAACATGTAAATAATACCTCAATTTCCTCTCTCTCAAATCTCATTTTTACTTACTTCATAATTTTTAATATCCTCTCTTTCTCTAACTAAAAAGCCTACTTTCGTAAGCTTTTTAATTAAGTATCAATTGTTGAATACTGTGCATTCTCTTCAATAAATTCACGTCGCGGTTCTACTCGGTCACCCATTAGCATATCAAAAACTTTATCAGCTTCAGCTGCATCTTCTACTGACACTCTTGCCATTAAACGACGTTCAGGATCCATTGTTGTCTCCCAAAGCTGATGGTCATCCATCTCTCCTAGACCTTTATAACGTTGAATACTTGGCTTTGAACGTCCCTGTGACCAGCGAGCTAGAGCTTCTTTTAATTGTTCTTCTTGGTTAGGACCAGGTTGAATATATTCTTTAATTTCAGACCCTACTTTTACACCATAAATAGGGGGTTGAGCGATATAAACATAACCCGCTTCAACAACTGGGCGCATATAACGATAAAAAAGTGTTAACAGTAACGTTCTAATATGTGCACCATCTACATCCGCATCTGTCATGATAACCAATTTATGATAGCGTGCTTTTTCTAAATTATAATCTACTCCAAAGCCTGTTCCCATCGCTGTAAATAAAGAACGAATTTCCTCATTTGCTAAGATTTTATCCATCGTAGCTTTTTCAACGTTCAATATTTTTCCACGAATTGGTAGAATTGCCTGAAATTCACGATTACGTCCAGATTTTGCTGAACCTCCAGCTGAATCTCCCTCAACAATAAAGAGTTCCGTTTGCTTTGGATCATTAGAGCTACAATCTGCTAACTTTCCAGGTAGATTAGAAATTTCAAGGCCAGATTTTTTACGGGTAACTTCACGTGCTCGTTTAGCTGCAATACGTGCTTTACTTGCTAAAATACCTTTTTCTACAATTTTACGTGCAACTTGAGGATTTTCTAGCATAAAACTTTGAAAAGCTTCTGAAAATAACTTGTTAACAATCCCAGTTACTTCTGAATTTCCTAATTTTGTCTTTGTTTGTCCTTCAAACTGTGGATTAGGATGCTTAACTGAAATAACTGCTGTCAATCCTTCCCGAACATCTTCTCCTGTAAGATTATCTTCATTTTCTTTTAAGATTTTTTGAGATTTAGCATAACTATTAACCACACGTGTTAAGGCAGTACGAAAACCTTGTTCGTGTGTCCCCCCTTCATGAGTGTTGATATTATTAGCAAAACTTAAAATAGTCTCATGATAACTATCAGTATATTGAATAGCCACCTCAACACTAATCTCTTCCATCTCTCCTTCTGTAAAAATAACCTCATCAAAAATAATACTCTTATTTTCATTAAGGAAACTGATATAAGACTTTATTCCTCCTTCATAAAAGAAACTTTCTGAATTTTTTTCATTTCCTTCACGTTTATCTGAAATTGAAATCCTCAAACCTCTATTTAAAAAAGCAAGTTCACGAACACGTGTGGTTAACTTATGATAATCAAAAATAACTGTTTCAGTAAAAATTTCAGGATCAGGTGTAAAATGAACCGTTGTTCCACGTATATCTGTATCACCAATCACTATAAGATCTGAAACAACAATCCCTCGCTGATATTCTTGAAAATATTTTTTGCCTTCTTTATGTACTGTTACCTCTAATTGACTTGACAAGGCATTTACAACAGACGAGCCTACTCCGTGAAGTCCTCCTGAAACTTTATAACCGCCACCACCAAACTTTCCACCAGCATGAAGAACTGTAAAAACTGTCTCAACTGCTGGTCTCCCTGTTTTTTCTTGGATATCAACAGGAATTCCTCGGCCATTATCAATAACAGTGATTGAATTATCTTTTTCTATAATTACTTCAATATGTGAAGCAAATCCAGCCAAAGCTTCATCTATCGAATTATCTACAATCTCCCAAACTAAGTGATGAAGACCTTCCTTACTCGTTGATCCAATATACATACCTGGGCGTAGACGAACAGCTTCGAGTCCTTCTAAAACTTGAATTTGTGAGGCATCATAATCACTTGCTATTTTATCTAAATTTACTTTTTCTATTTTTTTTTCTTCAGTCAAAATCTTCTCATTTCTAGTATTGAGTTCTTTCTATTATATCAAAAAAGGTAAGTTTTTGTTAGCTTATGGTTAGTTATAGTTTTTAATATTCTTTCTATTATTTTTCATCCTTTAAAAAGGTAATCAATTTTTGCTTAAGTCTAAATTTTTGAACTCGAGAGACCTTTTCTCCAGCTAAAATTCTATTTAATATCTGAAGATCCTTTTTCTTTAAATACTGCTTAAAGCTTTCAAGAGTATCTGAAAATAACAAATCATCACCAATAGAAAAGGAACGATCAGCTAGATATTGATGAATAGCCTCAATATCAATATAATTACCCAAATCATAAGTTCGCTTTATTGCACTTTGCCTTCTAAGTTGGTTTATCAAATGCTGTCTATATTGTACTTTAAAATAGACTGGGAGGGACTCTTTTGGATATCCTTTTTCAAGAAGTTTATAAAAAACAATTAAGCCTTCTTGCTTATAATCATCCATCGTCCAAAGTTGAATACGATAACTTCTACTTGCTTTATAAATTATAGGTAGAAATTGCTCAAACTGTTCATAAAAATTTTGTTCCATAAATCCTCCAATTTTTATCACTCCCTTTATTTATTTTAACAGTTTTAAAAGAAAAATATCAAAACATAAAAATTTAAAAATTTTTTTAAAAAGAGATTTTTCTTATTTTTATTCTTAAAGTAGAGTTTAGAATATTTATATACCCTTATTTTTCGATTAATACTATTTTTTTATTATCTTAAAGTGCTAAAATTGAGTTTGCATATATGCAAAAAGTTTTTTTGAAAAAGAGAGAAATCAATAAATTTCTCATAAATTTTGTTAATTTTCCCTCTTTTTATTTTGACAATTTTTTAGAATTAAAAAATTAAAACTCTCTCTCTTTTAAATTTTTATCACTTTAATATTGTTAACTATAGTTTTTCTTGAAAGAGAATAATTCATAATAGTAAATCCAAATCTTTTCCAATTAATTCTTTTAAGTGTCATACATTTTCTTCAAGTAAAGAGGAAATTAATTTTGCACCCCGTGTACCCAAAAGCTACAGCACTATAGTCAATTTCCTTTTTTATTATATCAACAATCATATCACCCCTCTTTATGATTACAATATCAATTCCTCTACAACCACTTAGGTATATATTATCCAACTAAGCAATAATGTCTAAATCTTTCAGTGCTATTTTTGTGATCTTTAAAACAATATTTTTAGCTTGCAACTTAGCTTTCTTCAGATTTCCATCAATGACATTTTTTCCCCTTCCTGTAATTTCTTTCAAATCAAATTTAACGCCTCCCACTAAATAATCTGGAATATTCACTCCTTTTAGAAAATTCACTCTCAACACCATACGAACATCTTTACTAATTTTTGAGACAGCTAGTTGGCAATCTTTTTTTCTTTTTGAGAGTAGTCTAGCACAACATGCTTACCATCTACATAATACCTAGTACCTTCATATTCCTAGTAGTTTAAATTAGATAAGCTACCATTGTCGGAGTAATTATTGAGTCATTCTTCTTTTACGCTATAATAAGGCTCCTCATTACATCTCTCCTCATACCTCTCCACAAAGTCATCTACTATCACTATCTCAAATGACTTCTACAGCTCGGATACATGGGTGGAAAGTTGATATCAGTTTCTTTTTCAGACATCTTGAAAGCCTTACCCTCTAAACTTCTACAGATTGAGCTAGTCCAACTATCAATCAAAGCTACAAATTTATATTCATCATAAATTAAAAGGTTTCATTATTGATTAATTAGTCGTATAAGTTCCCTTAGTCACGACCAAACGCTTTAGATTACTTGTTGAGCATTTAGAATGTCTATCTCTCAACCGTTTGATGAGCTTTTGGTAACCATCTCTCTGATAATTCCATTCTTAAAATCATGATTGAGATAAGCAGCAAGTTTATTCTTATTCCCTCAAATACTTTCACTAAAGTTTGAGCCATTCACCTATTTTTTATTGATCAATGATTAAGCAGAAAATTTATCAATAGAAAATCAGTCACCTTTGTAGTCGCTTAATAAAAGTTAGAAAAAACACCCTCAAGGTGTTTACTGACCAGTGAATTCTTTTTTACGTCAATCTCAAGTTGCTGCAGCAAGATGTTATAGCTAAGCCTTACATTCGATTTAACTTTTAGACAGACTCTCTAATATCTACAAGTTATGCGTATTCTGGATATCGTGTCGAAAACTTTCAAAGTCTTGATAGAGTTACTTTTTTCAGCTTCATTCAAATCTTCAGCAAGTTCTAATACTGTACCTCTATTTCCTTTTCTAAGATGCTAAACTATTCCAAGTAGTATTTCTTATACAGTCTCTCTTCAGACTCTAAATTAG
>JBKECB010000040.1:0-9993 GCA_047974165.1 Lactovum sp. | reverse complement strand
AAATCTGATTTAAGTTCAATCTACATTTTTGCAGTTAAGAAAAATTACATCTTACCCGAACAAAATCCAATGCCTTATGTTTCTGTTGAAGAAAAAGGATTGAGTGAGCAACTTGAACAACTTGCAAATAACAGCATTGAAAATCACTATTTAGAAAAAGATGAACTAAATGAAGTTCTAAGCATTATCAGAAATTATAATCAACAATACGCTAGAATTTTAGAATTTCAAGTTTTGACTGGAATGCGTATTGGGGAGGTTCTTGGTTTAAAAACTTCTGCTATCTCTTTTGACACTAGCTTAGTAAAAATAATGAGAACTCGTGCGACGCATGCAGGAGCTTCTAAAGAAGATTACGAAGGCGACGTTAAGAATAAGCAAAGTTATCGTACAATTAAGCTATCAGCTAAAGCTCTAGTTCTTCTTGAAGAAGAACTAGAAATTAACCAATATCATATTATAGGCAATCCTGACTATAAAGATAAAGGTTGGATATTTACTTCTAAGAGTTCCAATAAAAGTGATTATAATGGTACTCCTCTTCATTACTCAGTAATCAATAATTTTCTTAATTCGTCTGAAACAGGGAAAATTACTAAAACGGGACATGTTATAAAAGTTGGAATAAACATTGATAATCGACTTAGCTTTAACAAACATATAAGTACTCATATTTTCCGCCATACATTTGTCAGCCATATGGCAGAGCAAGGAGTTCCCTTGATTGCTGTTCAACGTTATATAGGTCACAAATCAGGAAGTAAAATCACAGAAGAAATATACACACATATCACAAAGAAAATGAGCGATACAATAACAGAATCAATAGACACATTGATTGATTAACATTATATAGGACATATCAAATACGATACGTCCTATTTTTATGGCAAAATGTGGCAAAAAATTTTGGAAAATATCACAGAAGCATAAAGAAGCTTCAAATGCTTGTATAGCAATATCTACAATCTTACTAGCTCAAAACTGCTAATTTTAAGCTTTTTTAGCACTTGTGGCAAAAGTGTGGCAAAGCCTAAAATATTGTACTAAAAAACGTCTGTCACAAGTGACAAACGTTGATTTAATCATGTTTATAAAGTTGATTAAGCTTTGTTTGCTGAACCAAAAACTTCGATACGATCTTCTACTGACTCTGTAATTGCATCAAATCCTTTTTTAAGAAACTTACGTGGATCGAAAAGTTTTTTCGCCATATATTCTACTTCATTGGCATTAAATTCTTCGACATATTCACGTTGTGCTTTACAGAATGCCAATTGACATTCAGTATTTACATTTACTTTTGCCACGCCATTTGCGATTGCTTCACGGATTTGATCATCAGGAATTCCTGAGCCACCATGTAGTACGATAGGAACATTTTTTCCTGTCTCTTCTACAAGTGCCTTGTTTAATTTTTCAAGATGTTCGAGGTTAAGACCCTTCCAGTTTTCAGGATAAGGACCGTGGATATTTCCAATACCTGCTGCAAGGAAGTCAACACCAAGTTTTGCCATTGCAACTGCATCCTCAATAGGAGCAAGCTCACCATCACCAACGATACCATCTTCTTCTCCACCGATACTACCTACTTCACACTCTACTGAGATTCCTACAGCATGAGCTTTTTCGATAACGATTGCAGCTTTTTCAAGGTTTTCCTCGATTGAGTAATGTGACCCATCAAACATAAGTGAAGAATAACCAACTTCGATACACTTCATAGATGCTTCAAAATCACCATGATCTAAATGAATCGCAACTGGTACTGTAATTCCCATTGTTTCTACGAGCTCTTCAACAAGTTGCTTACATAACTTATAACCACCCATATACTTTGCTGCCCCCATTGATGTTTGAATCAAAACAGGTGTTTTTTTAGCTTCAGCGGCACGCAAGATTGCTTGAGTCCACTCAAGATTGTTAGTGTTAAATCCTCCGATGGCATAACCACCATCACGTGCTGCTTGTACAAATTTTTCTGCTGAAACGATTGACATATTTTCTCCTTTTTTGTCATTTTTCGATTGTCGATGGACTACTTTTCTATTATATCACTTTTTCTTAGTTTGTGAGAAATTTATCTATTTTCCTTTACTTTTCCACTCCATTTAGATAATCCACCTTTTAATATATAAATATTTTCAAAACCAGCTTTTTTTAATTTTCTAGAAATTGTAACTGCTTTTGTAGGATTTCCATTTTCATAAAGTAAGATTTCTTTTTCTTTACTAAATGAGCTTAGAGATTGATCAAACTGACTTGCTGGAATATTTCTCGCTCCTAAGATATGTTGTCTACGATATTCCTGATTCTCACGAATATCAAATAATTGAGCTTTTTCAGAAATTTTTTGACTAAATTCCTGATTATTTAGGAGCTTAGAAAATAAGAGAGGATAAACTCTTGGCCATAAAAATAATACGATAATAAGCAGCAGTATTGGCATAATATTAAAAACAAAAAACATACTTTATTCCTTTATAAATTTTCTTGCAAGGCTCGCAGCACCAATAATACCTGCATCATTTCCAAGTGTTGCTAACTTTATTTTTGTTGTTTGTTTAACCGTTGGAAAGGTAAAGTTCATAAAGTAACTCTCAACCTGTCCACGTAAAAACTCACCTGCTGCTGACACTCCTCCACCAATGACAATAGAGTCTGGGTTAAGTGTATTTCCAAGATTTGCACAAGCAAGCCCAAGATACATCGATACCTTGTCTACAACTTTCACTGCAAATAAATCACCTGCTTGGGCAGCATCAAAAATATCTTTTGAACTTACTGCTTCACCAGAGTCCAGCTTTGTCTTGATTGTAGAGTCACCTGCAAACTCTTCAGATAACTGTCTTGCAACACGAATAACACCAGTTGCAGAAGCAACAGTTTCTAAACAGCCGCTTGTTCCACAAGTACAGTCAAAGCCATTTTCAGGAACAACGACAATATGACCAATTTCCCCACCAGCACCTGCAACACCATGAATCAACTCACCATTGGCAATAATGCCTCCGCCAACACCTGTACCCAAAGTAACAAAGATAACATCGGGATTATTTTCTCCAGCACCAACCCAACGCTCTCCTAAGGCAGCAACATTTGCGTCATTATCAATCGCAAATTCTAGTCCAGTTTTAGCTGTAATTTCTTTTCCAACTTCTTGTGTTGTTTTCCAATCTAGATTATAGGCTCCAGTTACCGTTCCATTTTCGATATCAACAGAACCAGGTGAGCCCATTCCAATTCCTACAAATTCTGATTTATCGAGCTTATAGAGTTCTAAGCGATGGTTAATTGAGTTGATAATGTCTGGAACGATATGAGAACCTTGGTCTAGGATATTTGTTTCAATTGACCATTTATCTTGTATTTCACCCTCAATAGTTAAAATACCAAACTTGATAGACGTTCCGCCTAAATCAATACCAATAATTTTTTGAGTCATTATTTTCTCCTTCTGACTTCTACTCTTTTTGATTTTCAATTCGTAATTCTTGGCGCAGTATAAGATTTGCAGTAAAAAAATTGGGATCTTTTTCAGAAATAATCCCGGCCTTGTAAAGCTCAGCAATTTCTAATTTCATAAAGTAAATTGCCTCTTTACGGTTAGAAAGTAAATTAATATAACCGTACTTTTTCAGCCATTCTTGAACATCATAAAGATTTTTCATCTCTTTATTTTACCGTTTTCATAAAACTTTTTCAAGTTTTGTAACATTCATTTGAGAATAACGTATATAAAAATATGAAAATATTTCTCATTTTTTGCCTTGGAGCAAGTTTTGGTTCTTTTTTTACTGTCCTTATCGAAAGATTATCTGGCGGACACTCACTCCTTTTTCCTAGCTCACATTGTAACAACTGTCAGCATCCACTAAGATTAAAAGATTTAATTCCGATACTTTCTCAAGTCCTATCAAAAAGTTCCTGCCGTTATTGTGCTGTTAAAATTCCTCTTTGGTACGGATTTTTAGAATTTTTATCAGGAATTTTATTTCTCCTTGTATTTCTTCAGATAATTTCTTATTCTCTCTTCTTTTTTCTTTTAATGAGTAGTCTTTTATCTATTTTTGACTTCAAGAGTCATAATTTTCCTTTTTCAGTCTGGCTTTTCTTTACTTTTTTAATTTTATTTACAGGAAATTTTCAGCCTTTTCATCTTATTTTTCTCTGTCTATCTTTACTCAGTTCTATTCTTCCTTTAAAAATAGGATCTGGTGACTTTCTTTGGCTTTTTTCAGCTGCTCTAACATTAAAAATCAATCAATTTCCTCCGCTTATTTTTATTGCAAGCATGACTGGTATTATTTTTATTCTTATAAAAAAAGAAAGAGAAATTGCCTTTATCCCACATCTAACTTTGGCATATTTAATTCTAACTGTTCTTCCTCAAATCCAGTAATCGTAAGCCCAATCAGACGAATTTCCTTATCTTTAAGATGGATAGAATCTAAAATATCTAAAGCCATCAAAAAAAGTTTCTCTTGGCTATTAATTAAAAAGGGAGCTTTTTTTCTTTTTGTAAAGGTTGAAAAATCACTATATCGGAGTTTTAAAACAATAATTTTACCATACTGTTGTTTTTTTTCTAAACTTTTCACTAATAAATGAGTTATTTTTAAGAGTTCATATTCTACATCTGCTCTAGACTGTAAAAAATTTCTAAAAGTTCTCTCTTTTCCTATAGACTTTCTCTGCCTTGAGTTTTTAACCTCTGAATAATGAATACCATTTGCTTTTAAATACAAGTTCCATCCAAAATTTCCAAACTTATCGGTCAACTCTAATGGTGTCATCTTTTGAAGATCTTCTCCTTTAAAAATCAATGCTTCATGAAGCTTTAACAAAGAAACCTTACCCACACCATGAAATTTTTCGATTGGAAGTTGGGCTAAAAATTCTCTTGCTTCCTCAGGCTTTATCAAAGTTAATCCTCTAGGCTTTTTAAAGTCTGATCCAATTTTTGCTAAAAACTTATTATAGGAAATTCCAGCCGAGCAAGTCAACTTTAACTCATGATAGATATCATACTGAATAAGCTTTGCTATCTTTACTGCCGATAAAGAATTTATTTTATTCTCCGTAACATCTAAATAAGCTTCATCGATAGATGCCATCTGCACCTTATCTGTATAGCGATAAAAAATTTCTTTTACCTGTTGAGAAACCTCTACATATTTTTTGTAATTTCCAGAAATAAAAACAGCTTGTGGGCAAAGCATATAAGCTTCTTTTGATGACATGGCCGAATGAATACCAAACTTTCGAGCTTCATAACTACAAGTTGATACAACACCACGCCCACCTGTTTCCAAAGGACTTTTTGCAATAACCACTACTTTTCCAACAAGTTCAGGATTATCTCTTTGCTCTACTGAGGCAAAGAAAGCATCCATATCAATATGAATAATCTTTCTTGAAGTCTCATTTATCAAAGGAAAATCTAACATATCCTCTCCTTTATACTGTTAACGGTGAAAACTGTCCAATCGCTTTTCCTATAATCTGTGGATTTTCTTCATAAGAAATAAATCTATCTGCATAATTTTTATTATAAGAAACCAGGCGCAAACCATCTTTTTCACGATAGACACGCTTTAGGTAAGTACTATTACTTTCAGGGAGATAAACAACATAAACTGCACCATCATAATCAAAACTACTATCTGATAAAAGAACAACAGAATGATTATCAAACTTAGGCTCCATACTGTCACCATCAATCCAAGTGGCAAAATCATAGTTTGGAATAGGCTGATCTGTCAAGACAGTATCATAATCTCCATCTCCTATGATTCCAGCTCCAGATCCTGCTGATACCTTCTCAAAAACTTTAACTTCATAAAGTTTTAGCTCTTCTTGTACAAATGCTCCACCTTCTTCTTGTTCTTTTAGCTGAGCTTTTGCAAAGTTTGACACAAGCTTCTGACGTAAGGGCTGTAATTTCATATAACTATTGATTAACTCACCAGAATCCGTATTATCTGCAAGAAATACCCTTGATACCTTATATAATTTTGCAATTTTTTCCAAGTTACTTGAAGTCGGATATTTTAAATCCTTCTCCCAGTTTCGATAAGATACCTGACTTACACCTAGTTGTTGCGCAACATTTTTTTGAGTATAACTCATACTTTTTCTCAACTCTTCTAACTTTTCTCCTAAAGTCATTTTTCCTCCTTTATAAAACAAAAACTTTTGGTTATATTATATAACCAAAAGTTTCTTTTGTCAACTTTTTATTCTTAAAATACTGTATTTTCTTCTAGAGTAAACTTGACATTATTTTCAATCCACTTTCGTCTGGGCTCCACCTTATCTCCCATAAGTACTGAAACTCTACGCTCAGCTTGAGCTAAGTCATCAATAGACACTTGAACTAAAGTTCGTGTTTCAGGATTCATTGTCGTATCCCAAAGCTGATCAGCATTCATTTCACCCAAACCTTTATAGCGCTGAAGGTTTGAACCTTTCGTAAAGTTTCTTTTAATCTGGTTAAGTTCAGAGTCAGACCAAGCGTACTCTATCTTTTCCTTCTTTCCCTTTCCTTGAGAGAGACGATATAATGGTGGAAGTGCAATATAGACCTTTCCTGCCTCGACAAGTGGACGCATATAGCGATAGAAAAAGGTTAAAAGTAGGACTTGAATATGTGCTCCATCATTATCCGCATCGGTCATAATAATGACTTTATCATAATTACTATCTTCAAGTTTAAAATCTGTTCCTACACCTGCACCAATGGTATAGATCATCGTATTGATTTCTTCATTTTTTAAAATATCGGTAACCTTAGCTTTTTCTGTATTAATAACCTTACCACGTAAGGGCAAAATTGCTTGAAATTTTCGGTCTCTTCCCTGCTTAGCTGAACCTCCAGCTGAGTCACCTTCAACAAGATAAAGCTCATTTTTTGCTGGATTTTTAGACTGAGCAGGTGTTAGCTTTCCTGAAAGCAAGCTCTTATCTTTCTTAGACTTTTTACCAATACGTGAGTCTTCTCGTGCTTTTCTAGCTGCCTCTCTAGCCTCTCTAGCCTTGATTGCTTTCCTAACTAAAGTTTGTGCTAATTCTCCATTTTCAAGCATAAAAAAGAGGAGTTTTTCAGAAACGATATTATAAACGATCGGACGTGCCAAAGGAGAACCTAGCTTATCTTTAGTCTGACCTTCAAACTGAAGATGCTCCTCTGGTACAAGAAGTGAAATGACCGTTGTCATTCCTTCCCGGTAATCTGAGCCTTCTAAGTTTTTATCCTTTTCTTTCAAAAGGCCTGACTTACGTGCGTAATCATTCATGACTTTAATCAAAGCTGTTTTAAAACCTGTTTCGTGTGTTCCACCATCTTTTGTACGTACGTTATTGACAAAACTCAAAATATTTTCTGAATAACCATCATTATATTGCAAGGCTAAAGACAGTTGAAATTCCTGCTCTTCTCCTGAAATTTCAATCACTGGAGAAAGTGTATCCTTGTCCTCATTAAGATAATCAACAAAGTCCTTCACTCCATTTTCATAGTGGAAACTTTTCTCTTCTCCAGTTCGCTCATCTGATAGGGTCATCGTCACTTCTTTTAATAAGAAGGCTGACTCTTTTAAACGCTCCTCAATAATAGAAAATTTAAAGTCTGTCGTTGAAAAAATACTGGCATCAGGCATAAAGGTTACTTTTGTACCTGAAATTCCCTTATTAACCTTCCCTACTTTTTCAAGGCCAGTTACAGGCTTACCACCATTTTCAAAACGCTGACGGTAAAGAACACCTTCTCTAGAAATTTCAACCTCTAGCCAGCTAGATAAGGCATTGACAACACTTGAGCCAACACCATGTAAACCTCCTGAAGTCTTATAGCCTCCCTGTCCAAACTTTCCACCCGCATGAAGAACTGTAAAGATAACCTCAACTGTAGGACGACCTGTTGCATGCATTCCAACTGGCATACCACGCCCCTGATCACTAACTGTTAATGAGCCATCTAAATTAATTGTTACATTAATCTCTGTCCCAAATCCTGACAAGGCTTCATCTACTGCATTGTCAACAATCTCCCAAATAAGATGATGTAAACCATTTCCATCTGTCGAGCCTATATACATCCCAGGGCGCTTTCTTACGGCATCTAAACCTTCTAAAACTTGAATACTACTATCATCATATGAATTTATATCGAAAACCATAAAAAGAATTATAACATAATTTTTAGATTTTCGAATTAATAAAAATCCCCTTAGGTAATAAGAAGATTTTCCTTTATTAAAATTAATTCAATTTTTTAACTTAACCCTGTAATTTTTCCCTTATCATCAATTGTCATCTCAAGTGCTGCAGGTTTTTTAGGCAGACCAGGCATGGCAATAATATCTCCTAAATAAACCACAACAAAGCCCGCTCCTAAACGTACTGACAGTTCTCGTACTGTTAATTCAAAGTCTTTAGGTGCACCTAATAATTTAGGATTATCGCTGAACGAATACTGTGTTTTAGCGATACAAACATCCAATTTATCCCAGCCATACTTTTTAATTTCCTCTAATTGTTCTTGAGCTTTAGGGCTGAAGTTTATCTGTGCTGCCCCATAAATATCTTTAGCAATAATTGAAATTTTTTCCTTAACTGAAAGATTAGACTCATAAAGTCTCTTAAAGTTTGAACTTTCATTAAATGCTCCTAAAACTTTTTTAGCAAGCTCAAGTCCACCTGCTCCTCCATCGCTATGAACTCGTGTGACTGCACTTTCAACAGGAATCAAAGTTTGTAATTCATTGATTTCAGTTACTGTATCTGTAGGAAATTGATTAATTGCAACAACGACAGGAAGACCATATTTTTTCATATTTTCAATATGGCGTTCCAAATTCACATAGCCTGCTCTTAAAGCAGTCAAATTTTCTCGATTAAGCTCATCTCTTGGAATTCCAGCATTATATTTTAAAGCTCGGATGGTTGCAACAATGACAATCAGATCAGGAGATTTCCCTAAATATTGACAGTTAATATCTAAAAACTTTTCCGCTCCTAAATCTGCACCAAAACCTGCCTCTGTAACTGCAATTTCACCATAAGTCAATGCTGCTTGTGTTGCTGTAATTGAGTTACAGCCATGTGCAATATTAGCAAATGGACCTCCATGAATAAAGGCAGGATTTCCTTCTAAAGTTTGGACAAGATTTACCTTGAAAGCATCTTTTAGTAAAATTACAAGAGCGTCTGTAATCCCCAAACTATCAACTGTGACTGGCTGTCCTAGAGTGTCAAAAGCAATTAAAATCTTTGAAATTCTTTCTTTTAAATCTGAAAGAGAATTTGCCAAGCAAAAAACAGCCATAATCTCACTAGCTACTGTAATATCAAAATGGTCCTGTCTTGGCTGACTATTTTTAAGCTTATCTTGAGCTACAGTGATATCACGCAAGGCACGGTCATTCATATCCATCACGCGCCGCCAGACAATATTCTCTAAGTCAATATTTAACTCATTACCGTGAAAAATATGATTATCAAGCATGGCTGAAATAAGATTATTTGCTGAGCTTATCGCATGAATATCACCTGTAAAATGAAGATTTATATCAAGCATAGGAGCAACCTGGGCATATCCTCCTCCTGTCGCTCCACCTTTCATTCCAAATACTGGACCCATCGATGGCTCACGTAAGGCTAAGACAGACTTTTCTCCAAGCTGATTTAAAGCATCTGAAAGTCCAATTGAAACAGTTGTTTTTCCTTCACCTGCAGCTGTTGGATTAATCGCAGTTACGAGAACAAGTTTCCCTACCTTCTTTTTATTAAATTTAATCGAAGAAAGTTTTGCCTTATAATTTCCATAAAGCTCTAAATTTTCTTCAGAAATATTTATTTTTTCTGCAATCTTAACAATCGGCAAAAGAGGACTCACCTCTGATATCTCAATATCTGTTTTCATACTCTTATTGTAACAAAAATAAAGTATTTTATTCATAAAAAGATTTCTTAATGACTAAGAGATTTTAC
>JBKECB010000091.1:0-65439 GCA_047974165.1 Lactovum sp. | reverse complement strand
AATAACATCTCCCAACGTCTTACTACTAAAAGCTGAAGGAACAAGTACTAAAATTTTTTTATACATTTCTACTCCTAAAAATTTCTATTATTTAATTTATCTCTGCTTTTTATTAACTTATTACTAAAAATAAAAAGTTAAGCCTTTAGATTAGAAAAAACTAGACTTAAACTTATTATTTTATTAAAATAATACCCTCTATTTTACCATGAAATAATACTATATTCAAATTTATCAAAAATTTTTTAGCAAAAAAAATACGATTTTTTTAAACCGTATTTTTTCTTTAATCTATTTGATACTTCGTTTTTAGTTTTAGGATTTGGCGAGCAATTGTCACATCCTTTTCAGCCGCAAACTCAAAGGTAAATTTTTTCTCATTTTTTGAGATAGTGATATTTGAAAGTTTAAAGTCTGAAAGGATTTGTAAAAGAGAAATAAGGCTTTGATTGCCTTTTTCAGCATGAACAGTGATTATTTTTCCATAGTTTTCCTCAGTAATCTCTACTTTTTGAGATTCAAAAGCTACAGGTTTTAAGACGAGGGTTTTTGTAAAAGGGTTCAAACGAACGAGTTCAATTTCAGGATTTTGAGTTAAAAAGTCTCTAAATTTCTCAATCGAGGAAAGCTCAAAACTTTCAAAAGCATTTAAAAAGAGGTCTGGGATTTGACTAAAATCTGTAAAAATCATCAACTCTTTTGTCTCTAAAAAGCTTTCTTTACTAGAGGATGGATAAATGATTGGCATTTCTTTAAAATGTGCCATTGTAGCTGTTTCAGAATAAGTTGTAGATAACTTTTTGGCTTGCTTTGAGTCAAAGATAAGATACTTTTTATCCTCTATCTCAAACGCCTCCTCTGAGCCATCTTTTACTAAGACTTTCACACCAAATAAATCATCGTCTAAAGAAATTTCCTTCTTTGTTCCCAATAAGAAAAATAATTCATCTGACTCGCTATTTTCAGCAAGATAGAATTTATTCACCTCTTTTGAGAGTTTTAAAATATTTTGAATAATTGACTGTGGAATTTGACTCACAACTTTAAACTTTGAGTCTTCCTCAAATAGCTCTTCTTTTGAATACTTAAGCTGATCAGAAAATGAGTCTTCCTCTAGATTATCATCAAATAAACTTAAATCCTCGTCCTCAAACTCTTTTTCTTCTTCAGACATTAAGACTAAGTCATCATCTTCAAATTCTTTTTCTTCTTCAGACATTAAAACTAAGTCGTCATCATTACTTATCTCGTCTTCTAAGAGTAACTCAAGTTGCTCTTCAGTAAGAGATTCAGAAAATTCCTCTTCCATTAATTCTTCATAATCAGACGATGAAGAAAAGTCAATATTCAAAGGTTCTTCAGTATTAATCATGTTCTTGCCTTCTCTATCTACACTAAAAGGAACTGAAATAACCTTTGTCATTTCTAAATCTTCAGATTTCTCTGATTGTGTAGAATATGCTTCTTCCATATGGTTTGAATTTAAAATTTCAGGGCGTTGAATTAAAATATTTTCCTGAGAAGGGTTAAGAATAAGATAAGTAATATCTGGCATTTCAGATAAAAGACTCCTTAAATCTCCGCCTGTTATCTCTACATACTCACTTAAGTCTTCATCTACAACATTTGAAGTTGAAGTATAAAGCTGTAAGAAATTCTCTCTCACATCATTTGTATAAACAACCAATCCATCTTTTTCGCTTAAAAGAATTACTTTATTTTCTTCTAGCCACTGAATAAGCTCAGCATTATTTGAAAAATTTGATAGTTCAAACCTCTCTTTTGAACTTCGACGTAAACTTATTGATTCACGCTCTTCATCTTTCAAAAAATTAAAAATCCCCATGATATCTCCTCTTACTTATCCTCTTTAAATTTGATATTTTTCCCTAAGAGTAATTATAACTAAAAGATCAAAGCATGTCAAACTTTTTTATACATTATTCATTTATCACTTGCTCCAAAAAGGTCTCCAAAGTCAACTGATTTTCAGTGATATACTTCGCAGTTTCAACACCTACATATCGAAAATGCCAGTCTTCATAATCAATTCCTGTACTCTCTGATCCCCATTCTGGAAATCTTAAAATAAAGCCATATTCTGGAGCAATTGCTGCAATTTGCTCAGCAACTACAGGGTCTTCTGTATTTAGCTCATCCACAGTACTCATATCCACTGCAAGTCCAGTTTGATGTTCTGAGCTTCCAGGCGGCTGTGAGGTTCTCATAACCTGCGCTCTTGCCTCATCTTCTGTCCAGTCAGGATTTGCTGCCATCGTTTGCTCGACATAGCCTTCAAATATTTGTGCCTGGTAATCGACAGAACGATAACCAGAGATAAAGTGAACTGCTGAGTCTACTTCTTGAGCAGCTGAATGAAAGTCTAATACATTTTGTGCAATACGACTATCAACTTCAATATTCCCTACTAATGTTAGCTCAGGATTCATTTCTTCCTTAGGGTTTGCTAAGTTTACCAGTACAAGCTCCCAGTCTGATTTTTTAACTTGATCTAAAAGTGTTTTTTCTTCCTTTTCACTTGACTTATCTTGCTTCGAGCTTACTGAACTTTGCTCTATTTTTTGATTCTCTTTAAACTTTGAATTTCTATATAAGGAACCCCAAATTACAATGGCAATCAACGAGAACATTAATATAAGTGAAAGGACTAAAATTCCAATAGGATTTAATCGCTTTTTAGGCTTTCTAACTCCTCTATTTTTCATAATACTTTTCTCCTTTCTATTCTATAAACTTTATTTTCTACGCCTAACTAAAATTTTAATTGGTGTTCCTTCAAAAATAAAAGCTTTTCTAATTTGATTTTCTAAAAATCTTAGATAGCTAAAATGCATTAGTTCAACTTCATTTACAAAGACAACAAAAGTAGGAGGTTTTACAGCCACCTGCGTTCCATAATAAATCCTCAAACGCTTTCCTTTATCTGTTGGTGTTGGATTTGTTGCAATCGCGTCCATTAAAACTTCGTTTAATACTGAGCTTGAAATACGAGTATTTTGTGACTCATGTACTTTTTTAATTCTTTCAGGAATTTGTCCCAGTCGTTGTTTCGTCACTGCAGATACATAAACAATCGGTGCATAGTCTAAAAATTGAAACTGATAACGTAAATCTTCCTCCCATGCCTTCATGGTCTTATCATTTTTTTCTAAAGTATCCCATTTATTAATGACAAGTATAATCCCCTTTCCCGCATCGTGAGCAAAGCCGGCAATACGCTTATCATAGTCATGTATCCCTTCTTCAGCATTCACAACCACGCAGACAATATCACTGCGATCAATGGCACGCATGGCACGTAAAACAGAATACTTTTCTGTTGTTTCATAAACCTTACCAGACTTACGCATCCCTGCTGTATCAATCATTGAAAACTCTTGGCCTTCTTTATCAACAAATCGTGTGTCAATCGCATCACGAGTTGTTCCAGCAATAGGACTTGCAATAACTCTCTCTTCACCTAATATTGCATTTATCAAACTTGACTTTCCAACATTTGGACGACCGATTAAACTAAATCGAATTAAATCAGGATTTTCTTGGCTTTCTAAATTTTCTGGAAAAGCATTGACAATCGCATCAAGTAAATCTCCTGTCCCAATACCATGAACAGCTGATACAGGATAAGGTTCTCCTAAACCAAGAGAATAAAAATCATAAATATCCAAACGACGTTCAGGATTATCCACCTTATTTACCGCTAAAATTACAGGCTTATCTGCTCGGTAAAGAAGTTGAGCAACATCTGAATCTGCATCTGTCATTCCTGTCTCACCATCTACAACAAAAACAATCACATCTGCTTCAGTCATTGCAATTTCAGCTTGTGCTCGAATTTCTGTCATAAAAGTTAAATTTTTCATTTCAATACCACCGGTATCAATCAATGCAAAATCTTTTGCCAACCAATTTGCCGTTGTATATATTCTATCACGAGTTACACCTGGAGTATCTTCAACAATTGAGATACGCTCACCTGCAATTCGATTAAAAATAGTAGATTTGCCAACATTAGGACGCCCAACTATAGCAACTGTAGGTAAAGTCATTTTTCTCCTCCATAAACCACATGATATAAATTACAATTTTTTGTAATCTTACGCATTAATAATCTCATAGCTATAACCTTGAGATTCTAGTAATGTAAAGCAATCCTTCATTGGAAAGAAAATTGTTTTACAATTATCATTAGGATGATAGGTTTGAATCTTATGTTCATCTAACATCTCATAATCAAAATAAATATGTAAATTCTTATAATCTGTACCTATCAAGCCAAACTGACTGACAACCCCAGATGTTAAACCAAAAAGATCAAGCAAACGCTCAGCACTCATAAAGTGGAGGCGCTTCACACCACCAAATAATTCTGATAACTTTTCCATATCAACTTCTTTTTTATCATCCATAATTAACATATAATATTCTGTTGATTTTTTATTGACCAGTATCAGAGTCTTACTCCGACAGCCTTCATAACCTTCAATAAATGCATCGGATTCTTCGGTCGACTGACTCGCAGGGTGCTCTACAATATTATAAGGAATTTTTAATTCTTCCATCACTTGTTTAACTTCATCGAAAGTTCTCTTTTCCATTTTTCTCCTTTTCTTTCCTAACTATGCCGGCGATTTTTACCTTCCATATGAATTTCTTTAGCTAAAAATTTAATACGTTCCATCACACGTTTAGCAGCCCAACTATCTTTGGTATCCTTTGTTTGCGCTAATCGTTCTTCCAATTCTTTCATTGAATAGTTGGAAGTAAAAAAAGTTGGAAGTTTATTATCCATACGATATTGCAAGATAACTTGTAAAATGCTATCTCTTGCCCAACTATTATTTACCTCACCGCCAATATCATCTAAAATGAGTAAATCAGCTTTTTTAACCTCATCAAGTTGCTTTCCTGCAGCAAAATTAGCTTGACTAATAAAGCTAGGGTAATGTAACATTTGTGATTGAATACCTTCTTTTGCTAGCTTTACGATCATCCCTGCCATTAAATAAGATTTTCCAATCCCAAAATCACCAAAAAGGTAGGATCCTCTATCTTTTTTTTCCATAAAGTTAACAATGTAACGAATTGCTTCAAATCGTCCTTTATCTTCTGCATCAATTTGATTATATATATCCTCTTCCCAAGAAACTTTTTTAAATTCTTCAGGAAGATACATTAATGACACACGACTCTCTTCCTCTCTTTTATGACGTTCTTGGATTAATAATTCTGTTTCACGATAAGACACATCTATTCGTCCATTATTTACAATCAATAGTGGCTGATACATTGAAGAACTTGAACTTTTTTCTGACTCACTTATAAACTCATTGAATTTTGAAAGACCATCATCAATTTGTTCTTCTGTTAACTTTTTTTTTAAAATAAAAGATTTAACCTCTTCATTTTTTAATATTCTTTCTCTTGATTGAGCGATTCTTAAAGCAAGTTGACTATTATCTTTTAAAATATTTGAAATAGATTTCATATCCTAGCTTTTTATCCCTTCAAGTTCTTTTTTAAATGCTTCAAGCTCTGCACGAGTTGCTTTTTCTTTATAGTCTGGATTTGACCATTTTGGCTCTTCTTTAACATTTGTTTTAGTCTTAAAAGAAGGCTTCAAATTTTCTTTTTTATTAAAATTTATAATATATTGAAGAGCAGCTTCTGCATTATAAATCTTATTTCTATTCCAGTCACTCATAATTTTTAAGCAATACTTTGATGACATATTTGAATTTCCTTTTTGTACTAAAACATAATGAATCAAAATATTTTTAACTTCTTCTTTTACATTTTTTAGTTTTAATTCATTTAAAAGTTGTATTTCTTCAGATAAAACGTTTCCTCCAATTTGTTGTTTCAATTGTTTTAAAAAATCAAGTGACTTTTCAGATTTTGCAACAGATAAAAGACCTAAGTAAGCATCTGATAATTGGGGAAGAGGTTTAAGAGATGTAGTCTGCCTTCTTAGCATTTCCTGAGTATTGATTGTTTTATTTGCATTAAGTGTTTCTTCAGCAAGTTTAAAAAGAGCATACCAATCAAGATGAAATTTCTCTGCTAAGCTATACAAGTCTACAAGATCTTTAGCTTCATTAGAAAAAGAAAGAGAGCGATCTTCCATTAATTTCTTAAATGCCTGAAGATCTATTTTATCTGACGGTTTTGCTTGTTTTGAATCTAACTCTAAATTTACAGAAAAAATATCCGAAAACTTCTTCGTTATTTCTTGCCCTTCTGATTTTTTAGAGTATAAGTTATCTACTTTTTTCTGACCAATTTTTGAAATCAATAAATTTCTAAAAACTTCATCTGCTAAAAAAACTTCAAAAGTAAGAGGACTACGCAAGAGAATTTCATAATCTAGCTCTTTTTCATAAAGTCGTAATAAAGACATCGCCATGAGTCGATCTAAGGCTTTTTCTAAATAAGGCTGACCAATATTTAAAACCTCTAATAAATCCGAAAACTTCCCTTCTGTTTTTGTACGAAGTAAGCAATAAAGAGAAAACGCTGTTTTTCCAAGAATAGGTAAATAAAGCTCTGTAAATGTTAATTCATCAAAGCTTATTTTTTGATTATTTAAAATTGAAAATTTAAAACCAGGCCTCATCTTATTCCTTAGCCATCTCCCTTAACAATTGTTCAAACTCACTGATATCTTTAAATGAATGATAAACAGACGCAAAGCGAATATAGGTAATCTCATCAAGATTTGATAATTTATCCATAACAATTTTACCAATTTGCTCACTTTGAATTTCACCTTCTGTCATTCTCTTAATTTCTTGCTCAATATCATCTACAAGATCTTCAATCGCCTCTCTAGAAATTGGGCGATTTTGAGCACTTCTAATAATACCATGAATAATTTTTTCACGATCAAATATATCGCGTGTTTGATCTTTTTTTATAACAAGTAAAGCTGGCTCTTCAATACGCTCATAAGTTGTAAATCGATAGGCACAGGACAAACACTTTCTTCGTCTTCGAACTGAATTATCACCTGCACGCGTATCTAAAACTTTCAAATCTTCTGACTGACAACGTGGACACTTCATCCTTTTCTCACTTCTTTCATGATATATTTATTAGTTTGACTCTTTTGCTAAAAATTGAGCTTCAAGTCTATAAATTCTTCCTCTTATGGAAAATTTCTTTTCATACTCTGTTAGTGCATTTTCCTTAGAAAATTCTAAATCTTCATGAAGGTTTAGCCATACCTTTTTTAACCTCATTCCATACTGACTCATTGATACCAAACTATATTCAAATAAGCCTTGATTATCTGTCTTAAAGTGAATCTCTCCATTTTCTTTTAGAAGATTTTCATATATTTTTAAAAAATCTGCATGTGTTAAACGTCTTTTTTCATGGCGACCTTTAGGCCAAGGATCTGAAAAATTTAAATACAAGAGAGAAATTTGTGACTTATTAAAATACTCTGTCAATTCTCTCCCATCAGTCCAAACTAATCGAACATTTGAAAGTTGACTTGCTAAAACTTTATCTAGAGCATAAGAGATAACTGTTGACTGTAAGTCTATAGCCACATAATTTATCTCCGGATGCTTTTGAGCCATCGCAACAATAAAATCACCTTTTCCACAACCAACTTCTATATGAATATCATTTGAATTCCCAAAAACTTTTTTCCAGTCTTTAGCTTCCGTCAAGACAATATCAGGATGAGCTGCTAGTAATTCCTCAGCTCCTTTTCTTTTTTTTACTCTCATTAAAATGAATCCTTAAACTTACGTAAAGCTTGAATTTCTGCATTTGCTGCTACAGTATTTCCCATCAATAAATACTTTTGTATTTGTCTCAAAAAAGAAAGTTTTCCGTACCAAATAAGCTTAGAAATCGTCACAACGTCTGATAAATGATCCCCTGATTTTGCTAACCAAATCCCCCACTCTTCCTTCGGTATATAATGAGACAATAAAAAAGCATTATCTAAAAAGGCATCACCTAAACTTACATTATCCCATCCAGTCAGATAAATTTTTCCTGTTTTTTCATCTTTAAGCCAATTTTCTGGAACAATATTACCGTGGACAACAACAATACCCAAATTATTTAAAATAGGCACCGTTTTCATCATATCATCTACAATATTTTTCAGAAAAGTATTCGTAGCAATTACCGAATTTTCTGATATTACTAGGTCTCGCAACATTTCTGCTGGACGTGAAATTAAGCGGTTAAAATTTGAAAAGGAATCACGTAATGTTCGACTTGTATGTAATTTCTTTAAAATTTCATATACTTGATCATCATAAAGTTCATCTTCCTTAAGCGTCCTTCCTTCAATCCAAGATTGAGCAGTAAGTGTATCGCCATTTTCTATCTTACGAATCCATTGAATTTTTGGAGAAATTCCTTCAGAAGAAAGACTAGGTAAAATTGGGTTTGCATTTGACTTTATAAAAACTTTTTGACTGCCAAATGTCCCCATAAAAGTTGTTTTTGACTGACTATTTTCTAGGGCTAACATTTTCCAATCAATAGATGGTTCTTCTGGTATCACTTTTTTCTCCTTTAATCATATTTTTGTTACTAATTGTTAATAATGAATTAATATCGTTTGAGTTAAAATATCTGCATATTGATAAGACTCACGAATGCTTGGACCTCTCAAGGGAATATTTTCAACAATAAAATGAGTACTGTAAACTTCTATTAATTTCACTCTATGTCTATTTTCACGTTTTCGTCCATATTGAGACGTAATCTCAATTTCTTTATTTAAATGCTTCTCTACTTCTTTACGGATATCTACTACTTTCCCGACTTCTTGTTGTTGTTCCATACTTCCTCCAATTTTATCAACTTTAATTATAACATGATTTACAATTAATTTTCTACTTGATAATATTCAATATTTACAAATTTATTATATTCTTTTATAAATCTTAATTTTGCAGTTCCACGGCTTCCAGAACGATTTTTTTCAATGATAATTTCAACTGAATCATCGACTTCTTCACCTTCTTCACTTTCTCCATCTCTTGCATAGTAATCTTCACGGTAAAGAAAGGCTACGATGTCTGCATCTTGCTCTATCGAACCCGACTCACGCAAATCAGATAAACGTGGGCGTTTATTATCACGTGTTTCTACGCTACGTGATAGCTGACTTAGTGCAATTACTGGAACTTTTAATTCCTTTGCTAAAATTTTTAACTGTCTAGAAATATCTGAAACTTCTTGCTGTCGATTCTCTTTACCATTTCCTGAAATAAGTTGTAAATAATCAATAACAATCAAACCTAAATTATCTATTTCACGAGCTAGCCGTCTACATTTTGCTCGGATTTCCGAGACTTTAATACCGGGTGTATCGTCAGCATAAATATCTGCCTTTGACAAAATATTATTAGCATGCACAAGATTTTCCCATTCTCTCTCGGTAAGGTTTCCGGTACGAATGCTATAACCGTTTATAGGGCCCGTTGCTGCTAGCATCCTATCTACCAGGCTTTCAACACTCATTTCAAGAGAGAAAATTACAACTGCCTTATTACTTGAGGTTGCAATATTTTCTGCAATATTTAAAGCAAAAGCTGTCTTACCTACACCTGGTCGAGCAGCTAAAATAATTAACTCTTCTTCATGGAATCCTGTCGTCAAACGATCCAACTCAATAAAATGTGTGGCAAGTCCTGTCACATCACTTTTATTTTTTGAGCGCGCTTCAATCTCTGCAAAACTATTGTCAATAACATCTGAAAGCTTAATAAAACTTGTCCGATTTTGACCTTGAGAAATTTTTAAGATATTTTTTTCAGTACGAGCCAGTAAGTCCTCAGAACTTTCTTCCGACTGATAAGCAAGATCAACTGTTGCTGTGAGTTCTTTTATTATTGCTCGTTGCTGTGAACGCTCTTTTACTATTTTAGCATAATATACAGCTCTGGAAGTAAGCGGCATATCTTCTGTCAAACGGTTTAAAAATGTAAGACCACCAACTTGATCTTGAATAGAGCGACTTTCAAAATAAGCATTTAAACTAATATAATCAATCGGTTCTCTTTTATCTGACAAGTCTTCCATTGCCTGGAAGACTAATTTATTGGCTGTTAGGTAAAAATCTTCTGCAGACAGTTGCTCCTTAACATCAAGAAAGCAATCATTACTTAAAATAATAGCTCCAAGTACAGATTTCTCTGCTTCTAGATCTTTAGGTATTTTCTTGCTTCCATCCATACCATAATTATTTCCCTTCACTTACGCGTATCCTAACTTTTGCTGTAACCTTAGGATGTAATTTTATAGGGACATCACGTTCTCCCAATGCACGAATAGGATTTTCTAAAATTATTTTATGTTTATCTAATTTCATTCCATATTGTTCATTAAAGGCATCGGCTATTTTTTTTGAGTTAATTGCTCCAAACAAGCGACTATCTGTTCCAACTTTCTCCTTTAATTCAACAACAACTCCTTCTGCTTCTAATTGATTTTTCAATAGTTGAGCATTAGCTAGAGCATCTGCTTCATCACGTGCATATGCTTTTTTTTGCCCTGCCAAACTTGCTAAATTTTGACCTGTTGCTGCTTGAGCTAAATTTTTTTTAATTAAGAAGTTTTGAGCATATCCATCAGAAACTTCCTTGACTTCTCCTTTTTTTCCTTTACCTTTAACATCTTGTAAAAAAATAACCTTCATAATTATTTTTCCTCACTTTCTCTAATTACTTTTAATAATTCTTCTTTAACTTCATTTAAGTTTTTATCTGAAATTTGAGTAGCTGCAGCTTCAAAATGACCACCACCACCTAATTTTTCCATAACTAGCTGAACATTTACCTTCCCATTACTTCGAGCTGAAATTAGGACCTCTCCTGTTTGAGCATAGGCCATAGTAAAACTTGTCTCAACATTTTTCATGCTTAATAATTTATCTGCCGCCTGAGCAAGTGTTACATTACGATATTTTTTATCTTCCTGAGCTTGAGCAATTGCAACTTTTTTATCCGTTATCTCTGCCTTTAACACGATTTCGTTTACTGCTTTAAAAGTTTCAAAATCTGTTGCTAAAAAATACTGGACCATCTCGTTACTAGCTCCTTGCTGACGCAAATAAGACGCTGCTTCAAAAGCTTTGAAGGTATTTGTTCGTGTAAAGGATTGCGTATCAACAGAAATACCTGCTAATGCAATCGAGGCTTCTGTCGGCGTCATTGAAACTTCTGTTGCTTCTTGGAATTGTAAAATTTCCACTGTCATCTCTGTAGCTGAGCTTGCTGCTGACTCGATATAAGAAAGGAGAGAATTTTCTGGAAAATCCTCATCACGCCGATGATGGTCGATAACTAGAACTTTTGAAAAATAATTATAAAACTCTCTATCTAAAGTCTGCTGTAATTTTGAATGGTCAACCATAATCAAAAGTGAATTCTCTCTCTTTATCTTTTTTGCTTCTTCTAATCGTAAAATATGACTTGCAACTTCTTCATCTTCATTAATCTTGTCAATGGCACGCTTAATATCATCTTGTAATTGACTTTCGTCATAAACAATATAAACTTCTTTTTTATCTACAGACAGAGCAAAATTTTTCATTACAATTGATGAGCCTAGTGCATCCATATCTGGAAATTTATGTCCTACAATAAAAACTTGTTCTGATTCTGTAATAATATTTTTTAACATAGATGAAATTGCACGAACACGTGTTCTAGATTTAATTAGACGTGATTCTGAATTTCCACCAAAGTATAAGGCGTGAGCTTGCGTATTATTTTCTTTAACAACGACTTGATTTCCACCACGAATAAGAGCAAGTTCTAAATTATTTAGCGAAGTTTTACCTATAGCTGAAAAATCAATCACTCCATAAGAGATACCAACAGACAAAGAAAGATTTAAATTTTTCTCAGTTGCTTGCTTTCTAAATTCATCAATTAAACTTACAAAATTATTTTCCATCATACTTGAAAGAACTTGATAATATGAAAAAAAGATAAAACGTTCAGCAGTCTGCCTTCTCAAATACATTTTTTTAGATAAGGCAAAATCTTCAAGAAAAGTCGCAATAAAACTATTAATAATTGACTTCTCACCTTCTGTCAGAGTATCTGTTTGTTCATCATAATTATCTATCGAAATAACACCGATAATGGGACGGCGGTCACCAAGATTAATCTTACTTTCTTTCTCAGTTGTTACATCTTGTAAATATAAAATTGACTTTTTATCATCTATTGTTATTCTATAATATCTTTCAGAAAATTGATAAAGACTGGACTCTTCTTTTTTTTCTAAAATTTCTTTAATCAAGTTAGCATCTATTTCTTTTTCATTAGAGTTAAAAATAAATTCACTATACTTATTGTACCATTCCGCCTGATAGTCTTTTGAGTTAAATCGAATAATAGCTACTGGCAAGTTTTCTAAAGTTGTCTTTAGTGAATCGTCTGCTTGTTCATTGACAAATTGAATAACTTCATTTTGTGAGATAAAAAATCTCCTTTGGATAAAAATAAAAATAAGATATAAAATCAAATTAATGACGAAAAGAACCATAAAGCTATGGAGCGGATTTTTTAAATTAAAAATCATGACCTTACCAAAGAAAATCAAAACTGATGTTTCTATAAATGTTAAAATAACAATAATACTGACAAGACTTAGAGTCAACTTATTTTTTTTATTCATGAATTTCCTTTTTCTATTTTAACATATTTCTACTGAGAAATTAAAAAAAACTTAGTTTAAAACTAAAAAGATATTAATCTACTCCCAATTAATATCTTTTTAAAGACTTTTCTTATAAATTCAGAAGAAACTATCTTCCCTTTATCTTTTTATTTGCCACTCTGATTTGTCGATTAAGTTCTCGACGGATATCTTTTTCAGGGGCATATTTACTTTCCCAGTCATCTGGCTTTAATATTTTCCCTGTTTCTTGATCAAAATGTGCCTGTCCATCTTTAAAAATCTTTGCCATATTCGCCTTATGCACATGTCCAAAAATTTCAATCGGATCAACGCCTGAAAGAACAAGATTTCCGTAAGCAAAGTACAACAAATCAATCAAACTATCGGTCTGCTCTGTCAGAGAATCTCGATTTCCTTGTTTAGCCTCTTCTTTTTTCAAGACTTTATCTGCTGCTTTATCTACATCTGAATGTAATTTCTCTATCAGACTTTTAAATGTTTGATGGTCTTCTCCTGTGACAGCCTTTAACATCTCAATAATTTCTTCTACTAGAAAATCTGCACGATGACTAGCTTCTTCAGGCTGGAAAACTTTAGGCATTTCTTGTGTTTTTCCATCCATCAGACGATGAAATTCTTTAACTTTATTAAACTCTTGATCTTTTGACATAAAGTTTGCATGTTCATCAAAATGTATCAAGCCATAATAAGCTAGTGCTTTAGCAACACCATCTGAATTATTACTTGCCGTCACATAACTTGCGATATTTTTAACTTCAGCATTAGCATTCCCCATCGCAATTCCATAACCAACACCTTCTAACATTTGAATGTCATTGTCTGAATCTCCAAAAGTCATCACCTCTGAAAGTTCAAAATCAAAAATTGATCCTAATCTTTTAATTCCCGCTAACTTCGAAACCCCCTTTGTTAAAAGATCTGCTGAATAAGGATTAGAACGCGTAATTCCTAGATTTGTAAATTTTTGTTCTAAGCGTGATGATTCATCTGAAGTTGACACTAGCATAATCTGATAAATAGGTTCTTTTAATAATTTATGAATATTATAAACCACTGGTCTAAATTGTCGAACAAAGTTCTTGAAAAAAGTCTTTGCAAAATTTGCAACAAATTCAGGTAAAATCCCAGCAATAAAACCAGCCATACGAGATTCTCCAAACTTTAAGAGACCAGAACCTGTGACACCATCTGCTCTTCCAAATGATAAATCTCGATGATTTTCTGCAGCATATCGAATAATTCCTTGCAGTAATTTTTTATCCATTGGATTTTCATAATAGATATTTTTTAAATCTAAAATATATTGACCATTATAAGTTACTGCAAAATTAATATTTAATTCCTCTAATAAAGGTAAAACAAAAGCAGGACCACGACCTGTTGCAATCCCTACTAAAATACCATTTCTTCTTAAATCCACAATAGCTTGTCGTGTTGAACTTGCAATTCCACGTGTTGGCGTTAAAAGTGTCCCATCTAGATCAAAAAATACTGCTTTTACTTCAGACATTCTTTTATTATACCTTATTTTTTTAAAATAAAAAAGAACTTTTTATTAATTAAATCATAATAAAAAATCAACATTATTTTTAAGGAAGCCAACTAAGAAAAACTTTCTCTTTAAGTTCTTCTAAGCTCTTTTCTATTGCATGATTATAAACTCTATTAACTACCAAATCAGCTGCTCTAACAAGGGGAGTTGTTTTTGAAGAACAAAAATAGACCTGTAAATCATTCAATTCTGGAAGTAATGCAGGATAATGAACTTCCCAATCTTTATTATAAGTTCCATACTTAAATTCCTGAAATAAGCTTTCTCTTAATTCATAAATACCATTTGTCGCAGTATTGTGCTCATCAATATAGAAATAAATATTTTTTATTTCTTCAGAATAAATAATTTTTAATCTCATTAAATCTTTTAAGTGCTTTTTTACTCCAACCTTATAAGCATAATCAAGATATCTTTGTTTCACTTTTTTATCTTCAAAAATATTATCTAAAACTTCAGATTGATTAATAACAATCGCTCCACGTTCATAATCTTTTAATGATTTAAAAAGTTTATTTCTATGTCTTCTTCTAATATGATTTGCTTTTATTTCCATATCTTCAGAATAGCTTTCTCGTATCTGTCTTTCTTTCGCCTTGTATTTTCTAACTGCGATATCTTTTTCTTCTTTTTCTTTGAAAATAAGCCAACCAAAAGCAAATTTTTCATTATATCGTTTATCAAATACACCTGACTCATCAGAATATATAAATAAATTCATCTTTTTTCCTTAAATTTATAAAAACCACCTTTCGGTGGTTTTCCCCATAGCTGACGTACCCTTTAGCACGCTTAAACGTTAATTCAGTTATATGAGTAGACACCCTAGTCCCCTATGTGCAATTTCATTATAACTTTTTTTTATTCTTTTGTCAATAAATTTTTTAACTTTTTTAAAAAGTTTTTTTATAACACTTTAAAATAGCGTAGTATAAGCTTTCTATAATTTTAACTCATTAAATCCCATCTTTTTCTACTCATTTTTATCATTTTGATATTTTATTCATAAAACTGTATTAAAAAATAGATAAAGCAAAAACTTATCTATTTTTATTTATCATAAGCCACGTTTCGATACATTCAAACGATTGACCGAGCGACGAAGTGCAATTTCAGCACGCCGACGTTCATCTTTTTTATGTAACTCGATAGCTTGTTCAATTTCTTTTTCAGCCTTAATTTTCGCACGCTCCGCACGACTAACATCAATGTCACGGTCACGCTCTGCTGCATCTGAAATAATTGTGACAACATTATTTTTAACTTCAAGAATACCACCATTTACAGCAACGTAATCCACTTTACCATTTTGATATTTTGATCGTCTTATTTTTAATTCATCAATTTTTAAATTAGCAATAGTTGAAATCATATTTGGCAAAATACCCATTTCACCATATAAAGTAGAAGCACTGACGTAAGTTCCATGATGATTATAAATAATCCCATCCGGAGTGATAACTTGAACAGTCATTTCTTTTTCTTCTGCCATAATTAGTAGCCCATTTCTTTTGCCTTCACTAGAACATCTTCGATTGGTCCTACTCCACGAAAGGCATCTTCTGGAACATCATCATAAGTTCCTTCTAAGATTGCTTTAAAATCATGGACTGTTTTTTCAACTGGAACAAATGAACCTGGCTGTCCTGTAAATTGCTCTGCCACATGGAAGTTTTGTGAAAGGAAAAACTGAACACGACGTGCCCGCCCAACTAATGTTTTTTCTTCATCAGACAACTCGTCCATACCAAGAATTGCAATGATGTCTTGAAGTTCTTTATAACGTTGTAAAATACGTTGTACTTCCATAGCAACTTCATAATGCTCTTTACCAACAATATCAACTGATAAAGCACGTGAGGAAGAAGCTAGTGGATCAACTGCTGGGTAAATACCAATCTGTGTAAGTCGACGTTCCAAGTTTGTAGTTGCATCTAGATGGGCAAACGTTGTGGCTGGAGCTGGATCTGTATAATCGTCAGCTGGTACATAAATGGCTTGAATTGAAGTGACAGATCCCTTCTTTGTTGAAGTAATACGCTCTTGAAGCTGACCCATCTCTGTTGCCAAAGTAGGTTGATAACCCACTGCAGATGGCATACGCCCCAGTAAGGCTGAAACTTCTGACCCTGCCTGAGTAAAACGGAAAATGTTATCGATAAAGAGCAGAACATCTTGTCCTTCTACATCACGGAAATACTCCGCAATTGTCAATCCTGTCAGAGCTACACGCATACGTGCACCTGGTGGCTCATTCATTTGTCCGAAGACCATAGCAGTTTTTGCTAAAACTCCAGACTCTTTCATTTCAAAATAAAGATCGTTCCCTTCACGAGTTCTTTCACCAACTCCTGTAAAGACTGAAAGTCCTCCATGCTCTTGAGCAATATTATGAATCAATTCTTGAATCAAGACAGTCTTTCCAACTCCAGCTCCACCAAAGAGGCCAATTTTACCTCCACGAAGATAAGGAGCTAGAAGGTCAACAACTTTAATTCCTGTTTCTAAAATTTCAGATGAGGTTGCCAATTCATCAAAGCCAGGAGCTTTTCTATGAATTGGATTACGGACTGCTTCTTCCGAAAAAGCTTCGCCATTGTCAATCACATCTCCTAAAACATTAAAAACACGTCCTAATGTTTCTTTTCCTACAGGGACACTAATTGCCTTACCTGTATCAACAACTTCAAGTCCACGCATCAAACCATCTGTAGAATCCATGGCAATTGTACGAACAATCCCATCTCCTAGTTCAAGTGCTGTTTCAAGCGTAATTTTTGTTTTTTTACCATTGACATTTTTATAAACAATCAAGGCATTATTAATCTCAGGAAGACTTGCGTCAGTAGGAAACTCTACATCCACAACCGGTCCTATAACCTGAGAAATTTTTCCAGAACTCAATACTTTTCCTCCTTTTTTATTTTTACGACAGTTAGAGGGCCGAAGCTCCCGCAACAATTTCTGTAATTTCTTGTGTAATTGCTGCTTGTCGTGCTCGGTTATATTGTATTGTTAAATTATCAATCACAGTATGTGCATTATCTGTTGCTGTTTGCATTGCTGTCATTCCAGCAGCATGTTCAGCAGTTTTTGCATCCATAATCGCACCATAAATCATTGATTCTGCATATTGAGGCAACAAACGATCTAAGATTTCATTTAAAGAAGGCTCTAAATCTACATCATCATTAAAACTCTCTAATTTTTTCTCTTTTTCTTCTTCAATCGTAATTGGCAGCAAACGTTTCATTTCAACTTGACTCGTTAATGAATTAATATGATGATTATGACAAACATAAAGTTCATCAAAAATCTCAGCCTGATAAAGCTTAACTGCTTCTGAGATAATCAATCGTACTTCTTCAAAGGACGGCTGGTCAGCCAGATCACGCATGACATAAGCTGTATCTATCCCTTCATTTTTTAAATAGTCTGCACCGACTGACCCTAAGACTAAGAGAGAATAATCATCTTTATCCTTATCTTTTAACTCTGCTACAATTTTTTTCAAAATATTAGCATTATAGCCACCCACTAAACCGTGGTCTGATGTAATTACTAGATATCCTGTTTTTTTGATCGGACGTGGATGGAGGATAGGATTTTCAAAACTTGCATCTGTATTATGGATAAGATAAGATGTAACCTCTCGAACTTTATCCGCATAGATTTTATAGTTTTTGGATAACTTTTCTGATTTCTGTAACTTAGCTGCTGAAACCATTTGCATTGCACTTGTGATATGACTTGTTTTTGCAGTAGATGCAATTTTTGATTTTATTTCGTTTAATGAAGCTGGCATTCTCCTATAAACTCCTTTCAGTCATTTTTGTGCTTATTGTTCTTTTTCTTGATAATTCGTAGTTGCTTTAAAAGCAGTAATCGCCTCATCTAATTTTTCTGTTTTAGGTAAATCTTTTGTTTCAACAATCTCTTTGAACAACTCTGAATTATTTACTTCAATAAAACTAAACATTTTTGATTCAAAATCTAAAATATCTTCGACTGGAACATCATCCAAAAATCCTTTCGTCAAAGCATATAGAATTAACACTTGTTTCTCAACTGCAAGTGGCTGATGAAGACCTTGTTTTAAAACTTCAACGGTACGACGACCTCGATTCAGTTTAGACTGTGTAGCCTCATCTAAATCAGATCCAAATTGAGAAAATGCTTCAAGTTCACGGTAAGATGCTAAGTCTAAACGTAAAGTTCCAGCTACTTTCTTCATCGCTTTTATTTGAGCAGATCCTCCAACACGAGAAACTGAAAGTCCCGCATCAATCGCTGGACGAACCCCTGAATAAAAGAGATCATTTTGTAAAAAGATTTGTCCATCTGTGATAGAAATTACATTTGTCGGGATATAAGCGGAAATATCTCCTGCTTGAGTCTCAACAAATGGCAGAGCAGTCATAGAACCACCACCTAGATCATCTGATAACTTCGCAGCACGTTCTAGTAAACGTGAATGGAGGTAGAATACATCTCCTGGAAAAGCTTCACGACCTGGTGGACGGCGAAGTAAGAGTGACATTTCACGATAAGCAACTGCCTGTTTTGATAAATCATCATAAATAATTAGCACATGTTTACCATTAAACATGAACTCCTCACCCATTGCTGCTCCTGAATAAGGTGCAATATAAAGTAAAGGTGATGGCTGTGATGCTGAAGCTGTCACTACAATTGTATAATCTAAAGCTCCGAATTTACGAAGTGTCTCAACCTGTGAACGAACTGTTGATTCCTTCTGCCCAATCGCCACATAGATACAAATCATATCTTGATCTTTCTGGTTAAGGATTGTATCTATCGCAATACTCGTTTTTCCTGTCTGACGATCTCCGATAACTAACTCACGCTGTCCACGACCAATCGGAACAAGCGAATCAATCGCCTTTATTCCAGTTTGAAGTGGCTCAGTAACAGACTGGCGTTGCATAACGCTAGGTGCTTGTACTTCTACAGGGCGATTTTTATCTGTTTTTATTTCTCCAAGACCATCAAGTGGCATTCCTAAAGGATTTACAACACGACCAATCATCGCTTCACCCACCGGAACTTCCATGATTTTTCCAGTTCTCTTTACTGTATCACCTTCACGAATTGAGAGAAAATCTCCTAAAACAATAATTCCAACGTCTGAGGCATCTAAATTTTGTGCCATTCCATAGACTCCATTAGAAAATTCGACAAGCTCACCACTCATCGCATTTTCAAGTCCATAAGCACGGGCAATTCCATCTCCTACATAGGTAACAATACCTGTCTCTGAGATTTCAAAGTCAGGTGTAAAATTTTCAATTTGTTTTTTAATCAGCGAGCTGATTTCATTTGCATTAATTGACAAAGACCTGCTCCCTTCTATAATATTTCAGCGGCAATTTTAGCCAACTGACTTTTAATTGAGACATCAATAATTTTGCCTCTATTTTTTATTATAAATCCTCCAAGGATTTTTTCATCAATTATTTTAATTAATGTCACATCCTGAATAGAGAATTTTTCTTTAATAATTGTCATTATTTTTTCTTCTTGATGAGCTGTAAGTTCTACAGAAGTAATGACTTCAACATCCGAGACATTCATCTGATCATCTGCTTGTCTTTTAAGTTCTAAAAAAATATTTTCTAAGAAAGCTAAACGCCCATTTTCTTTTACAGTTCGAAGAAAAGAAGACATTAAGGTTGAACTTTCTTTTTCAAGCATTAAAAAAATTTGTTCTTTTTCTTTTGGATGATAGATTTCTTTAGAGAAAAATGATGTTAACCCTGATGTTTTTATAATTTCGTTTAAGTTTGCAGCTTCAGTCATAATATCTGATAGTTTATCTTGCTTTTGAGCTAACTCAAGAAGAGCTTTACCATATTTTTTTGAAATCATTTCACTCATCTTAACTCTCCAACTTTGAAAGATAACTATCTATCAAATCTGACTGTGCCTGATTATCTAATGAACGACCAATTAACTTCTCAGCAATTTGTACCGAAATATCTGCAACTTGTCCTTTTACAGAATTAAGCGCTTCTTGGCGTTCAAGTTCAATCTCAGTTGTTGCTTGTTCTTTCATCACTTTTACTTCTGTATTTGTTGCTGATAAAAGTTTTTCTCGATTCTGGTTGGCAGTTTCATTTGCCACTTCAATAATTCCAGCAGCATCCACTCTTGTTTGTGCAAGTTCTTCTTCTCTTTTTTCAAACAACTCATTTGCTTTTTGATTTGCCTCTTCTGCTGCGCTAATATCATCTGTAATTTTTTTAGTACGTGCTGCAAAAATATCAGTAATATTATCCCAAACAAAGAGACGAAGAAGGACAACAAGAATAAGAAATGCACCTGTAACAACGATTACATTTCCGACAATTGTATTCGGAGTAGCTTCTGTTAATAACATTTTATATTACTCCTTTCAGTTTTCTGTAATAATTTTTTTGCTAAAGTAAACATTGGATAGCATCACAAAAACAAAGCCTTGTAGAGCACCGATAAATAGTGAGAAAGCAATCCAAATCATTGCTAAGAAAATTGCAACTGGATAAGTAAATGCACTACCATGTGCAACAGAAGCAATCAAATTAAGCATAATTTCACCCGCAAAAAGATTTCCATAAAGACGAAGTCCTAAGGAAAGAACATTCGTAAATTCTTCTAACAAATTTAACGGAAGCATAAAAGCTGGTGGACTTAAAAAGGAATTTTTTATATATTCTTTTATACCAAACTTTTTAACGCCAACTAAATTTGCAAAAACAACTACAGTTAAGGCAAGAATTAAAGTAACAATAGGATTTGATGTTGGAGAACGCCAAAGGGACACACCTTCTGGACTGTCTAACTTTGTGACAAGACCAATTTCATTTGCCATAACAACAAATGAGAAGAGTGCAAAATTAAATAAGGCAAAACGTGTTGCTTCACGTTCTCCTAAGCTTTCCTTACTTACACCTGAAATAAAATCAAGTACCCATTCTAAAACATTTTGTTTTCCTTTAGGAATAATCTCCATGTTTCGACTTGCCCAAAAAACTAAAAGAAAGACGATAAGCACGGTCAAAATCGTCATGATAGATAATGTTCCATCAAAAGCAATTGGACCAATATTAAATGTCCAAATATTTTCTGCCATGTGTCATCTCCTTTTCTAATTTTTCATTACATTCCAGCAAAGACAAATGCCATTGCAAGTGTAACAAAGTATGTTCCTTCAACAAAGGCGATACCAACAATCATACGTGAAAATAAACGTGGCTCCATCTCAGGTTGACGTGCTGCAGCTGATTGAAAAGCTTTAACAATAATGCCTTCTGCAAGAACCACACAACATCCTAAAATTGCCATTGCCATAATAGCAATACTTCCAAAACTCATAATTTCCTCTTTCTCGTAGCTTTTTGCTACTTTTATTTTACATGTAAATTTTACACCTATTTTCATTCATTGTCAAAACTTTAACTTTGCTTTTCAAAGTAAGGGTTTTATTTTTATTTAACTGTTTGTATTTTCCATCTTGAGTTTTTAAATACCATCTTTAATGCACCCTGTTTGTCTGTTCTGTAAACAAGCACATCATTTTGTTCAAAAGTATCTAATACTTCTTGGTTGGGATGATGATATCGGTTATCTTTTCCTGCTGAAATTAGTGCAATTTTAGCCTGAATACTTTCGATAAATTCTGGATGAGAGGAAGTTTTACTCCCATGATGTCCTGCCTTTAATACCTCAACTTTTAATGAAGGATAGTCTTCTATAAGTTTAGCTTCTCCTGATTCTAAATCACCTGTAAAAAGAAAACGAATGTCATAAAAGTTCCCATAAGTTATAATAGAATCTTCATTACTTCCGTCTCCACGGTAACCTGCAGTTAAAATCTCTAAATAACTGTCAAAAATAGGAATTTTCTCTCCTGTCCTTGCAATATGAACAGGACGATTTACTTCTTTTAAAAGTGTCAACATTTTTTCTTGACTCAAGCTTCCTTCATTTACCCAAATTTCCTTTATTTTAATTTCCTTCGATACACTCAATAAATCTCCCATATGATCCTCATCAGCATGAGTCACAATTAAGACATCTATCTCTCCAACACCTACAGACTGTAAATAAGGAATCAATGTTCGTTGTGCATTTGTATCTCTCTCAGACTGTTTCCAACTTTCCTCCATTAAAAAGTCAAGTCGCCCTCCAGTATCGATTAAAATCACCTTCTTATTCCATCTATCTTGCAATAAAAAACTATCACCTTGTCCTACATCAATAATGGTAATTGAGGCTGAGGAAGGATTTTTACTCAAGAAAAAAAGAAGGCATAAAAAAATAAGAGAGAGGAACATTATCTTTTTATTTTTATAGAAATCAACTAAAAGAGCTGTCACTAAGAGCAAAAGTAAAAAAATATATAAACTCGGAGTCCCCAATACTAAAGGATAAGGAAAAATCTCACCAATCCACTGAATTAATTTTTCAATAATATGAAAGATAAAATTAATATCTAATGAAAAATGTAAGCTTAAAGATAAGACAAAAAGAACTGTCAATACCGGAAGCATAAAAATATCAAATATCACAGAGAAGAAAAAAGTTAGAAGGATAGAAAGAGGCTGAAACACATGGAAATTTAAAACTAATAAGGGTAAAATTGCAAGTGATAAAATTAGCGATTCTAGGATTGTTTTTTTTAATCCTGAAATTTTCTTAAAATAACTTTTAAACATAATCAATAAAAAAGCATACATCATCGTTAAACTTCCACCTACTGTTAATAAAAATTTAGGAGAAAGTAAAAGTAATGAAAAAAAGCTTAAAGACAAATTATCAAGACCACTGACACCCAAAGAACGAATATTTTTCTGAAAAAGAGAACGTAACACAGAGGCAGACCAACCTGTTAAAACTGCATAGATAATACTTAGAGGAACTTGTAAATAATTAACAAGCTTTCGTGTCAATCCTAGCCTTAATAAGATTTTTCTAAATCTATCAATAAAAAAATCAACCTGCATGCCTGACAAGGCAAAAAGATGAATAATACCTAGAGAGCTATAAATCTCACTCATGTCATCAAAGTCTTTTCCTAAATAACCAAAAAGAAGACCTGTCATATAAGAAGACATGGGACTTGGAAAATGCTCTTCTATCCAAAGAATTGCTCGTCGACGCAGTAAATGCAAGTCCCAATCTGAACTTACCTTTATATTTTTTATTTCCTCTATTGTTAAAATCTGATATATATTTTGACTTTTTAGATATTTTTCATAATCAAAACCATTAAAATTTCTCTGCCCTTCTGGTTTTTTCAAACTCCCTTTAAATGAAATTTTAATTTTATTTTTGAGTTCTTTAAAATATTTCTGCTCTTCTTCTGTCTTTAACGTATAGTAAACTTGAAAGGTCCGTCCTTCAGACTTCCCTTTAAAACTAAGCAAGTTACCATTCACTCCAATAGTATCTGAGATAACAGAAATATGCTGGAGTTCTGTCTTTAGTGTTTGTATCTCTTTTACTTCCTTTACTTTCACAAAAGTGAAAAATAGAAAGAAGATAAGGAGAAAAGGAAATATCAAAAAATATTTCCTATAAAAAGCTAAAATTAATGAAAAAATGAAAATAAAAAGGATTAATAAGTGAAAACGAAACATACAAAAGTAAAGAAGGCAGCTAAGATAAGCTAAAAAAATTAAAGGAAAATTTAGTTTTTTAATCAATACGAATACTCTCTTTTAGATTTTCTACTGTCTTTTCACCAAATCCAGAAACATTTTTTAAATCCTCAATACTTTTAAAAGGACCATTTTCTGTCCGATAATCAATAATATCTTGTGCACGTTTTTCTCCAACACCTGTTAAATTTTGTAACTCTGAAAGATTAGCCTCATTGATATTCACTTTTTCAGCTGAACTTTTAGATTCCAAATCTGAAGTTAATTCTGTTTGAGCAATTGCTGCCCCTTCTTCAATACTTGCTACATAAATTACCTGTTCATCTGTAATTTTCTTAGCAAGATTAATTGATTTTTGGTCTGCTGATTTTGTAAAACCACCTGCAATCTCAATCACATCATTTACTCTTAAGCTTGAGTCTACTGTATAGACTGATGGGTTTTTAACCTCACCTTTTACATCAACAACAATTTGAGAAGAGCTACTTGAACTCTTAGAGCTTTGACTTTGCTCTGATGACTGCTGGGAATATGTTTCTAAATCTAGAGCTTGCTCTTTCTTCTCCCTTGGGTAAAATAAAAAAATAAAAAGAAGACAAAGTACGACAATTATAGCCATCAAATATTTCCAGTATTCTTTGATTAAGCTTATTATTTTTTCTTTTTCCATTGTATTTATTTCCCTCTCAGTAGTTTATGATTACTAGTTAATACGTTTTTAGAGAAAAAATGTTACAAAAAAATCCTAATTTCTAGGATTTTCTTTGATTAATAACATTTTGATACTTTGCTTCCAAAACGATGGGAAGAATTGTGGGCTTACGATTGGTTTGGGCGTACAGAAACTTCCCTAATACTTCACGAATATTTCCTTTAATTTCTGTCCAGTCAAATTCCGAACCTTCAAAGTATTTTTCAACTGTTGTATTTACCAATTCAGCTGCTTCGTTCATTAATTTGCGAGAGGATTTTACAAAAACAAAACCACGAGTATGCACCATTGTCTTACTAATAATTTTTTTCTTTGAACGATCAATTGTAATTACAGCGATAAAAATCCCCTCTTCAGATAAAACTTTACGATCACGTAAAACAACTGAGCCTATATCTCCAATACCCGCACCATCAATCATAATACTCTCAGCAGTTACTCGCCCTTCAGCTTGTATTTTATTTTTTGAAAAAGTAATAACTTCTCCTGCTTTTAGTAGAGCCGTCTGTTCAGCTTGCATTCCCATTTCCATCGCTAATTTTGCATGGGCTTTAAGTTCACGATAATCTCCTTGAACTGGTATAAGATTTTGAGGTTTGAGTAAGTCTAGCATTAACTGTAAATCACGAGCATTAGCATGACCTGAAACATGTAATTCTGATCCTAAAGTTCTCATAATTGCACCTGTACGATAAACTAAATTTTCTGTGCGTGCTTCACTTGTTTCAAAAGCTGCTGAAGGACTTGTTACTGAATAAACCAAATCTCCTTCTTTTAACTTAATATATTTATGCTTTTTAGTTGCCATCAAATCAAGTGCATGTAAAGGCTCACCCATAGGACCTGTCTCAATAATAATCAACTCTTCATCTTTATATTTTTTTATTGTAGAGCTTGAAATCAATATTTTAGGATTTTCAAATTGAAGTTTCTTAAGTTTCTTGGCTGTTTCTACAATTTTTTCCATATCTTTTCCAGTAAAGACAACTTTACGTCCTTGTTGAAAAGCAATATCTACAACTTGTTGAATACGACCAATATTTCCAGAATTACAAGCAATAATTACACGCCCATCCCACTCTTCTATAATATCATAAAGCTTTTCATAAATTTCTTTCTCACTTGCACTTTGACGAGTTGACAAAGCATTAGACGACACTGACAGAAGAGCTAAGACACCTGAGTGTCCAACTTCTGTAAGTCGTTTCATATTTGTTTTATAACCTTCGACAACTGCAGGGTCAAATTTAAAATCACCGGTATAGACGATACTCTTTTCATCAACAGGCGTTACTACAATTCCTAAACTTTCAGGAATAGTATGTGTCGTTGAGAAAAAGGAAATCACTGCCTCACCAAAATCAATCTCCGTTGATTCACTTACAACATGAAAATCATTAAACTTTTTACTTGAATCATAATTTTTAGTACTTATCTTAGCCAGCTCAATCGTCAACTCTGAACCAAAAATAGGAACTGAAATTTCTGAAAGAAGATAAGGAAGAGCTCCAATCGAGTCTGCATGACCGTGTGTTAAAAAAACACCTGCTATCCGATGGGCATTTTCTATTAAATAACTAAAATCAGGAATGACACAATCCACCCCTAGCATCTCATTGTCAGGATACTTCAATCCACAATCTAGAACAAAAATAGTCTGTTCAACTTCGACCAGATACATATTCTTCCCAAATTCACGAACTCCACCAAGTGGAGTAATTTTTATTTTTGCCATACTTTACCTTCTATTTTTTTCAATTTCTTAAGAGCATACTCGGCACTATCAAAATTGAATTTTTTTAATCGTTTGAAAAACTTTATAAATTTTAACATTTTTTAAGCATTTTAGCAAAGGACTACTATTTTCTTCCTTCTATTCTATTTTAAAATTTTTCTCCATAAAATAAGCTGATAGCTCAACAACTAAAAGAATTGCAATCATTCCTATCAATATACCTGCTACTTCTATCATCAAAAGTTTAGAATTTATCATCTCAGCAAATGTTCGCTCAAGTCGAATATACCATAAAAAAACAGCAAGTGACCCACCAAGCAATCCAAAAAATAAAATATTAATAGCCGTTCCTATAATTTGTTCTGAGATAATTCTTTTTTGAACTCGAAACTCTTCGCTTGTCATTTGAGGATTTTGATCAATTAGTTCTTTTAGATTTATAATAACTGCAATAGAAGACTCAGCAAGTGATCCAAGTATTGACAAAACAAAAACAGCAACAGTTAGCTCTGAAAAATTTAATCCAATATTTAATGATAAGCCCTCTAATTCTTCCATATTTTGATTTGTAAACCCTTGAAATTGTCCCCAGTATTGAATGATATATGAAAAAAGAAGTAAGGGAACAGCGACTAAAGAACTTGATTTAAAAGCCAAAGCTGCAATTTTTTCATCCATAACAGAGCTAAAAATTGAGATTGTTAAAATAATAAAAACGAATAAAGGAAGTAAAAGAAAGACTGGAAAGGAGCGTGAGACTAAAAATAAAAAAAGACAGATCATTAAGAAATTTAAAAATAAACCAATAAGACTTTGAATTCCTGATTTTCCAACAACTAAGAATAAAAGAAATACAAAAATTAAAAATAAAAACAATATACTATTCATTTGTTATCTCCTTTTGTATTTTAACACAACCATAGCTTGTTAAAAATGCTGTGATAGGAACTGCTAAAACAATCCCAATAGCTGAAATCATTGTTTGTAAAAGACCAAGATTCATCTCAATCGCTAAGACTTGACTCAAAGTATTACCATTAGCTAAGAGTAAAATACTATGTGGGATTACCTCAGCCATAAAAACCATAAAAAGAATATTCGTTTGAGCAGCAATAGAGGCTCTTCCAATTAACATACCTGACTGAAAATAATCTTGAACTTTTTTATTTGTTTTTTGAATTTGATTCTGACGAAAAAGAGCAAAAAGACCAATCACAATATCAGACGTTTCATCCATAATTGAGCCTAGAACTGCAATAATACAGGTCATAAAGAAAATTTCTTTTGGATTTTGTGTAGCAAAGTTAAGGTATTCAAAATGAATACCTGAATTTTTTGTAAATAAAAGAACAAGGAAAACAATGAGAGCTGTCAAAATTAAAGTAACTAAACTTGTAAAACAGCTATAAAAACTTTGCCAATTCCAACCTAATATAAATAAAGAACTTGAAAAAATAAAGATAAGAGCCAAAAGAATAAAAATGAGAAAAAAAGAACTCTGCCATTTAACATTAATAAAAATTGCTGATATAAAATAAAAGAAATTTAAAAGGAGAGAGAGTATTAAAAAAAGAGATGACTTAAAAGAAATAAAAATAAATAAAAGACCGATAAATAAAACTAACATTGAAACGATAAGTGCATCTCTTTTTAACTCTATTAAACGATAACCTTTACTTGAGAGGCCTAAAATAACTTTTTGACCTTGTCGATAGATGAGGTCTGTTGTTTCTGATTGATTTGTTTCATGTCGCATCTGAATTACTTCTTTTGTTCCATTGAGTAATTTCAATGTTAACTGTTGACTTATTTCCTTATCTTGATTTTGATAAATATCTGTCGTTTCTTTTAACTCTATCTGCTCTATCTTTTGTATCTTAGCCACAGGATTCGAGTAGAGAAAGGCATTCTGATCAACCATAAAAAAGACAATACCACTAAGTAGGAAAAGACAAAATATTTTAGTCAGTAATGGGATTTTTTTCATAAGCTTTATTATATCATCTGAAGTACAAATAAAAAAACCTCCCATAAATAAAGGAGGTTTGAGGAAATTTGAAAATTCAAATCCTACTAGAGAGGTTCACACAATCTAGTAAATAAGCAGACATCCTGTCTGACTAACTTAATAGTCCCTTATCCCTCTGCTCTAATTTTTTTCTACTTTATAAAAAGAGAAAAAAGTCAGCTCATCGCATACTTTATTATAGCAAAAAATTTATAATCTTTAAACATTTAAAACCTTATCCAAAAAATCTTTTGTGCGTGGATGTTTTGGATTTTCAAAAACTTGTTCAGGATTTCCATCCTCCACGATAACACCACCATCTGTAAATAAGACACGATTGGCTACCTTTCTTGCAAAACCCATCTCATGAGTGACAATAATCATTGTCGTCCCATCATCGGCAATTCGACGCATTAAATCTAGTACTTCTCCAACCATTTCGGGATCTAAAGCTGAAGTTGGTTCATCAAAAAGCATCACATCTGGATCCATTTCTAAGGCACGGATAATTGCAATACGCTGCTTTTGTCCTCCTGATAAAGTTGCAGGCATCGCATCCTTAAACTCAGTCATTCCAATGGCATTAAGTAACTGAAGAGCCTTTTTCTCTGCTTCTTTTTGGCTCATCTTTTTTAGATTCATCGGAGCATAAGTAATATTTTCAAGAACAGTCATATTAGGAAAAAGATTAAAGTGTTGAAAAACCATCCCGACCTTTTGTCTTACTAAATTAAGATCTGTTGACTTATCCGTCAACTCATAACCGTCTACAAAAATTTCACCTGAAGTTGCTTCTTCCAAGCCATTCAACATTCGAAGAAGAGTTGATTTTCCTGAACCTGAAGGTCCGATAATACAAACAACATCTCCTTTTTCAAATTTAAGTGAGATTCCTTTAAGAACTTCATTTTTTCCATAGTATTTATGTAAATCCCTAACTTCAATTTGTACTGTCATTACTTTATTCTCCTTTCAATTTCTCTTGCAATTAAGGTTAAGCTTTGGATTAAAATCAGGAACATCAAGCCAACAATGGCATAAACATAAAATTGTTGGAAATTACGAGCCATAATAATTTGACCTGTCAAGAGTAATTCTGTTAATCCAATAACAGAGACCAGTGTAGTATCCTTTAAAGAAATAATAAATTGATTAATTAAACTTGGCGTTGTAATTTTAAAGGCTTGAGGTAAAATAACCTTTCTCATCGTTCTTATATACGGAACACCTAAAGAGCGACTGGCTTCCATCTGTCCTACTGGAACAGCTTGAACTCCTCCACGAATAATTTCAGCAATATAGGCTGCAGCATTGAGCGTCAATGCAATAATTCCTGCAGCAAATTCATTAATTGGACTTTGCTGTCCTGTAATCATTTGAAGAAGATTTGGAACACCATAGAAAAGAAAGACTGTTAAAACAAGCAGTGGCACACCACGTACTAAATCAATATAAACACGCGCAATAATACGTAAACTTTTTATTGGACTTACAATAAATAGACCTAGAATTGTCCCTAAAATCATCGCTAAAACAAATGAAAGCAAAGCCAATGCAATCGTTACTGCTAAGCCTTGTAATAGCTGCTGATAATTATTTTTAAGAATTCCCCAAAAAGTTGATTCATCAATTTTAGACTCTTCTTTTTCAGTATTAAGATACTTGTTAACAATCTTATCATACTCTCCCGAACTCTTCAGATAAGCATAACCGTCATTAAACATTTGTATCAGTTCTGGATTAGATCCTTTTTTCACTGCAAAGCCATATTCACCTTGCTCAATTGCAGGAACTGGTGTTGTAAAATCTTGACCTTGATTAATAGCATATTTTAAAACAGGTTCATCATCCATCATGGCTTGAATAGAACCATTTTTTAATGATGCATACATCGTGGTTGCATCACTAAAAGTTTTTACTTTATAATCATATTTATCTTTATACTCAACTAAATAATCATAAGAAGCTGTTCCTGTTTTAGCACCTATAAGCATACCTTTCAAGTCTGACCAGTCACTAATATTTTCTTTTTCTGATCTAGGAACTGCTAAAGTCAGATTGGCACTAAAGTATGGGCTTGAAAAATCAAAAACCTCTTGACGTTCTTCTGTAATCGTCATCCCTGCAATCATCGCATCTGCCTGTCCAGACTGGACAGCATCAATCGCTGCTTGAAATCCATTAAAGTCCCACTTAATTGTAAAACCCTGCTGCTTAGCAATGGCATTTAAAAGATCAACATCAATTCCTGTAAATTCTTTATCTTCTCCTTGAAATTCAAATGGTGCAAAAGCATTATCTGAGGCAATCACATATTCTTTTTTCTTTGGTTTAGCTTTATTTGGACTTGCCCCATATTTTTCAAGAATTTTATCATATTCTCCATTATCTTGAAGGACTTTAAAAGCTGAGTTAAACTCTTCTATCAGCTGATCATTTTGCCCCTTCATCACTGCAAAGCCATAATAGCCAATGACAACTGGCGTCATATTGATAGCAATATCTTCTCCTTGCTTTGCAGCATAAGATAAAACCGGGTATTCATCCATCACTGCGACAACATTTCCTGTTTTTAAAGCTGCCATCATGTCTACACCATCGGCATAGGTTTTTATTGTATATCCATATTTATTTTCATTTTCCTGAAGCCATTGCTGAGCAATCGTTCCATTTTTAGCTCCAACAGTTTTACCTTTTAAATCACTTGGTTTAGTAAATTCTTCTGACTTTCTTGTAGCAATCACGATAGATGATGGATAGTAAGGATCCCCAAAGTCAAATACTTTTTTTCGTTCATCTGTAATCGTCATTCCCGCAATAACTGCATCTACTTTTCCTGACTGTAAGTTATTCACTGCAGCATCAAATCCTGGATGAGATAAATCTAACTCCCAGTCATTCATTTCTGCAATCTTTTCTATCAACTCAATATCAATACCTACCCATTTTTGATAACTGTTTTGATATTCAAATGGGGCATAGGCGATATCTGTTGCAATTTTTATTGTTGTTTTTGCTTCTACAGAAGGCGAAAATAAACATAAAAAAAGAAATGAAAAAACTGTTGACAGCAAAAAAATTGTCCTTTTCATTCTTATTCCTCCCTAAAAATTTTCTTTATTATATCATAATAATCAGTAAATTCAAAATTTTCAGACTTTTAAATAATTATAAATAAAATATGATAGCCACTATCATATTTTATCTATTTATTTTTCACGTAGATTTCTTACAAATTGTTTAAAAATACTTTCATCACTATAGGAGAGAACATTTTTTGCATAAATTTTTTCACCAAATTTAGCCACAAGTACTGTTCCAATAATTTGCAAGAGGAGTGCAAGATAAGCCTCAATACTCGTCACATACTCAATCGCATAACGACCTGTCATTAAAGTTGGGCTAATAAATGGAATGAAAGAGGAAATTTGTAAAATAAGATTATCTGGTGCTGCTGCCCCAGCAATTCCACCAATATAACCTACCATTGATAAATAAGTGATTGGTTGAATCGCTTGTTGAGCTTGCGAGAGATCATTCACCAAACTCGAAATAATTGAAGCTAAGAAAATATAGCCTAAAATTCCAAAGAAAGACATCAAACAAGCATAAATGATAAAAGTAAAATCAACCCCTATCATCATTTCTAATAAATCGCTTATCATACTACTCGCAGTATCATTCATTTTTATAAGAGGATAAATTATAAAGAAAGCAATAATATAAAATAAAATTTGACTAATTACTAGACAAATAATCCCTAGAATTTTACCATAATACTGGATATTTGTTGAAGTTGCTGCTAGTAAAATTTCCATGATTCGGTTTGACTTTTCATTAGCAATTTCTCGAGCCACAATAGAGGTATAAAACATCAATAATACAAAGATAAGTAAGGTTACGACTGTTGCAATTATATTATTAGCCATATCTCTATTTTCTCCGCCATCTTGACTCTCATCTTCTGATAAAATAAGCATTGAAAAGTCAACAGGACTGAGTAATTTTCCTAATTCTTCTGAAGAAATTCCTAGAGCATTTGCTTTATTGATCATCTCAAGTTCTAAAAGAGCATTAGAATAATCTGAAGCATTGATACGACTTGATGCCTTACTTGAACTTGTCAAAACATACTTTCCAGACTCTTCTGTAAGATAAGCATCTATTTCTTCTGATTTGAGTGCCTTTTTAGCTTCTTTTACTGTCGCAATATCTGATAAATCATCCTCAATATCCTTGGACTCTTTAAAGATTTTCGTAAGATTAGGACGACCTACAATAGCAACATCCGAAGAAGCACTATAGCCAGAGCTGATAAAAAATATCATCCCTAAATAAAGAACAACAATAAGAAAAGGAGACAGTATCATAGACCAAAAAGAAAAGCTTTTGATATATTTAAAATAGGTATTTTTTGCAACAAGGAGAAGTTGTTTATTCATTTTCTTTGCTCCCTTTACTTCTTTTTTCTTGATGTTCTACTTCTCTTCTAAAAATCTCATCTAAACTCGGAGGACTTTGTGTGAAGCCTTGCACATAGCCTGACTGACTCACACACTTAAAGATTTCCTTTCCTACTTCTTCTCTTTCAATTTCAATATTTCTACCTAAATTTGTCTGTTCAATAGCAAGAACTCCTGAGATAGAGCTCAATTCTTCATTACTAATCGGACTATCTAAAAAAATACGTGTACGTCCATAAGACTGACGAATTTCTTGAATACTACCTTGAAGTACTGTTTTTCCTTTTTTTAGCATGGTTAAGTTATCTGATAAAAACTCAACATCTGACATATTATGATTAGAGAAAATAACTGCAGCTCCATTCTTTTTTGCACGTTGAATTTCATTTCTTAAAAGCGAGGTATTGATTGGATCTAGCCCTGTAAAAGGTTCATCAAGAATTAAAATATCTGGTTCATGTATCAAGGTAGCTATAAATTGAACTTTTTGAGCATTTCCTTTTGACAAAGACTGTACCTTATCTGTCACTTTTCCAACAACTTCAAGTCGCTCAAACCATTCCTTTAGCTTTATACGAGCATCTGAACGGCTCATACCATGTAACTCAGCAAAATATAAAATCTGATCTTCAACTTTTACTTTTTGATAAAGACCACGTTCTTCAGGTAAAAAGCCAATACGTTGTTTTAATTCTTGATTAATTTCTTGATTTTTCCAGCTAATTTTCCCTTCAGACATTTCAATAAACTTTAGAATCATTCGAAAAGTCGTTGTTTTTCCTGAACCATTCTGCCCGATTAGACCCATAACTTGTCCAGGCGCAACTGTCATATTCAAGTTTTGAACAGCCTTGTTACTAGCAAAAAATTTTGAAACATTTTCAATTTTTAACATATATCCCTCCCTTTAAATTATTGTATCATATTTCAGCTAAATAGATTTAAATCAATATCACTGAACTTCTTTATTTAAAAGGAGCTTTTATATTTTTCTTAATTTTTTTCTTTTTTACTTGACAAATATTTTTTTAGTATGTATAATAGAAAAAATTTAAATAAAGGAGAAAAATTATGAAAAGAAAAAGAATAAATCTTGTATTAAATTTTAGAAAAAAGTTTCAATTTTTATGTTTTACTTTTTCTTATTTTTTTCCTTTTTCTATCAATCAATAGAGTTTTCATCTCTATTGATTTTTTTTGAAAAATTGGAGGGCTAATGCATAACTTTTTAACACTTAATGATTTATCAAATGAAAAAATTCAAGATTTAATCTTTGAATCTCTAGATTATAAAACTGGAAAAAAAGAAATTCCGGCTCTCAATACAAATCTTGCCAGTCTTTTTTTAGAGGCAAGTACACGGACAAAAAGTTCCTTTGAGATTGCAGCTATTAAAACTGGAAATTATCTAGTTAATATTGAAGAAAAATCTTCTGCACTTATCAAAGGAGAAAGCTTCCAAGATACCTTAGACACACTTTCTATGCTTGATATCAAGGCAGTGATTATCCGTACAGCAGCAGAGTATTTTTATGAGGGAATCCAAACTGATAAAATCAAGATTATCAATGCAGGAGACGGTGCTCACGAGCATCCTTCACAATGTTTATTAGATTTAGTAACAATTTACGAACGTTTTGGTAAGTTCAAAGGTTTAAAGGTACTCATTATGGGGGATATCTTACATAGCCGAGTTGCCAGGAGTAATATTGAAGCCATGCAAAGATTAGGAATGGAAGTGACTGTCTACGCCCCCGATATTTTTAAAACAGATGATGATTTTCACTATATTCAAGATTTAGAAGCTGGACTTAAAGACGTAGACATCGTAATGCTTTTAAGAAATCAACTCGAAAGACATAAAGGACAGCTAAACTATATCCATGAGCAATATCTCACTCAACATGGCTTAACTGAAGAAAGGAAAAATCTTTTGAAGAAACAAGCAATCATCATGCACCCTGGACCTTTTAACCGTGAGATTGAAATTGCAAGCTCTATTCTTCAAGATGAGCGTTGTAAAATTTTAGAGCAAGTAAAAAATGGACTTTATGCTCGAATAGCTATTTTAAATTATGTTTTAGGAGAGTAAGATGTTATTAAAAAATGCATTAATTTTAGATGAACTTGGTGAAAAGAAAAAAGTAGACATTGAAATCCAGGGGCAAAAAATAAAACGAATAGAAAGTGAAATCAAACAAAAAGCCGACCTTGACTTAAAAAATAAACTTCTCGTTCCTGCCTTTATTGATGTTCACACACATACTCGAAACCCAGGACAATCTTACAAGGAAACAATACAAGCAATCACACAGGCAGCAATTGCTGGAGGTTACGGAATGCTTTGTGCAATGCCAAATACCAGTCCTGTTATTGACAGTCCTAAAAAAGTAAAGGAAAGCTTAGAAAAACTTAATCAGACAGATCTTCAATTTTTCCAATACGGTGCCTTAAGTCAGGACTTAATTTCTGAAAAACCTGCTGATTACCAAGCGATGAAAGAGGCAGGGGCAATTGCTTTTAGTAATGATGGACGAGGTGTTCAAAAAACTCAAAGTATCTATCAAATGATGACTGCCTGTCGTGATTATCAAATGCTCTATGTCTCACATAGTGAAGTTGATGACCTTCTTTTTTCTGGCGTCATGCATGAGGGAAAAAGAAATAAGGAACTGGGTCTTCCTGGAATACTCAGCTCTGTCGAGTCTATTGCAGTCGCAAAAGAAATCATGTTAGCAACTGAGCTTGCTTGTCCTTATCATATTTGTCACTTATCAAGTCAGATGAGCGTAGATCTCCTTCGCCTTCATCAATCTTATGGAAGCCAAGTCTCTGGTGAGGTCAGCCCACATCACTTAATCTTATCCGAAGAAGACATTCCGTCTGACGACCCTAACTATAAAATGAATCCTCCTTTACGTGCTAAGAAAGATCAAGAATCTTTAATCCAAGGACTCAATGACGGAACTATCCAAATTATTGCAACAGATCACGCACCTCATCATTCTAAAGATAAAGGAAATTCTTTTATTAATGCTGCCTTTGGAATTGTTGGCCTTGAAACAGCCTTTCCCTTACTTTATAGTCAGCTGGTCTTAACAGGAAAAGTTAAGCTAAAAACAATTATAGATGCTCTTACAATCAATCCTGCTCAAATTTTTAATCTCCCTGCTGGAAGGTTAGCTATTGGAGAAATCGCAAATTTAACCCTCATTGATTTAGACTATCAAGGACAGATTGATAAGGAGAAATTCTATAGCTTAGGACAAAATACACCTTTTCATCACTATAAAATCAATGCTAAAATCGAGAACGTCATTCTTAACGGAAATATACAAATTTTATAAGGAGCATACATGGATTTATTTACACTTACTGTTTTATCTCATCAAAAAATTGCCAAAGAAACTTACCAATTAAAATTAGAGCGCCCCAAAGATATTCTTCTTCAAGCTGGACAATTTGCCATGTTAAAAATTGAAGGAAAATTCCTCAAGAGGCCACTCTCAATTTCTGATTATAATCAAGACTCTATCACATTTATTTATAAAATTTTAGGCGAAGGAACTGCCTTATTATCCAAGCAAAATCCTACAGAAATAGAAGCACTTCTTCCTTTAGGTAAGGCTTTTCCACTCAGTTCTAAAGCTGCGACTTTAATTGCAGGGGGGGTTGGGATTGCTCCTATGACAGCTCTGGCACGTGAACTTTATCAACTTGGCACACCTTTAGAAATTTTTTTAGGCTATAAATGTAAAGAAGAGATTTTTTCTATCAATGAACTCAAACAGTATGGAAAGGTTACTTATTATACAGAGGATGGCTCTGCAGGTAAAAAAGGCTACTGTCTTCCTGATGATTTAGATTGTAATCGTTTAATTTATGCTTGCGGTCCTCATCCCATGCTGCATGCGATTGCTAAAAAGTATTCTAATCAAGGCTGGCTGTCCACTGAAGAGTATATGGCTTGTGGCTTTGGCATTTGTGCTGGATGTGTCATTTCATTAAAGTCAGGCTTGAAAAAAGTTTGTGTTGATGGACCTGTCTTTGCAATTGAGGAGTTCAAATGAAATTAGCTGAAAAATTAGATATTATAGAAAAAAATAAAAGTCGTTTATCTACTCAACTTGGAAAATTAGAACTTAAAAATCCAGTCATGCCTGCTAGTGGATGCTGTGCCTTTGGGCATGAGCTTAATCAGTTTTACCCAATAGAAAAACTAGGAGCCCTCATAATTAAGTCTACCACTGATCTACCGAGAGAGGGAAATCCAAGTCATCGAATTTATGAATGTCAAGCAGGATTACTCAACTCAATCGGTCTCCAAAATCCTGGCATGGATGTTGTTATTAATGAACATATCTCTTGGCTCCATCAAATTGGTGCAACAACAATTGTTAACCTCGCAGGTTCAGATAAACAAAGCTACATTAATGTTGCCAAGGCTTTAGAAAAGAGAGCAAAAGAGAAAGTATTGGCTATTGAGTTAAATGTAAGCTGTCCTAATGTAAAGCAGGGAGGCATACAATTTGGCTCTGACCCTGATATTTTAGCTGACCTTATTGGAGCTTTAACAGAGATTACAGAAATTCCTATCTTTGTCAAACTCTCACCCAATGTCACATCAATAAAAGAAATAGCTCTTGCAGTTAATCATACCAATGCTTATGGTATCAGTATGATTAATACACTAGTCGGTATGGCAATAGACTATAGAACAGGACAGCCCGTCATTGCTAATAAAATTGCTGGTTATAGTGGACCTGCAATCAAACCCATTGCCTTAAAGCAAATTTATGAGGTAAGGCAAGTCACTAACAAGCCTATCATTGGCATGGGAGGGATTGAGTCAGCAAAAGATATTATCGAGTTTTTATCTGTCGGCTCTGATGCGATTGCTATTGGAACTGCAAATTTCAATAATCCCTATATCTGCATCAATGTTTTGGTAGATTTAATTCAACTAATGGATGAGATGGAAGTGACACATATTGATGAACTGAAAGGACGTGCTCATGTATAATTCAAAAATTATTATTGCTTTAGACTTTCCAGATAGAGAGAAAACTTTTCAATTTTTAAACTCATTTCAAGGAGAGAAACTTTTTGTAAAAATTGGCATGGAACTTTTATATAAAGAAGGTCTTTCAATTATTTCTGAAATAAAGGCAAGAGGACATCAAATTTTTCTCGATTTAAAGCTTTATGATATTCCAAACACAGTATCCTCCGCTATTCATAGCTTAGGCTTGCTTGGAGTAGATTTACTTACTGTACATGCCAGTGGTGGACTTGAAATGCTCAAAGCTGCACAAAAAGCTGCACAAGAATACTCACTCAACTTACTAGCTGTCACGGTATTAACAAGTCAAGAAGTTCATGAACTTCCAAAAACAGACTATTCTCTAAATGAGATTATCTATGACTTGGCTCAAAAATCTGTTGAAGCTAAAATGTTTGGAATTATTTGTAGTGCTAAGGATATTCCATACTTAAAGGAGTTTAAGGATCAACTTCAGTTTATCACGCCTGGGATCCGCCTCTTATCTGATGATAAAAATGATCAAAAACGCGTGACTAGTCCTGACCAAGCCATTCAAAACGGAGCTAACTTTCTAGTCATAGGTCGGACTATTACACAAAGTTTAGAAACTTATCAAACATATAAAAAAATTCAAGATTTAATAGGAGAAAAATCATGACGAAAAAAGATATTATCAAAGGACTTTTAGATCTCGGAGCAGTTAAAATTCAAGTTAAAAATCCTTTCACCTGGACAAGTGGGATAAAATCTCCGATTTATTGTGACAATCGTCTAACAATTGGAAATGTCAAACTGAGAAAAGAAATTGCCCAAGCCTTATCTAATCTTATCAAAAATCACTTTCCAGAGCTTGAACTAGTAGGAGCTTGTGCAACTGCTGGAATTCCTCATGGAACAAGTGTTGCTGATCTTTTAGACTTAGACTTAATTTATTTTAGAAGTCAAGCAAAAGGACATGGTACAAATAGCTGTATTGAAGGATATTTTGAAGCTGGGAAAAAAATCGTCATTGTAGAAGACCTTATCTCAACGGGAAAAAGTATCCTCAAAGCTATTCAAGAGGCTAAAAAAGTCGGACTTGAAGTCTTAGGAGTTGTCTCTATTTTTTCTTACGGACTAGATAAGGCTGAGAAAAGCTTAGCTGACGAAGGGACAAGTTATCAGAGTTTAATTACAATTAATGATTTACTTAAAAATTCCACTCTCTCGGAGGAAAACAAGCAAGAGATTTATCAATTTATAAACTCTTTAAATAGAAAATAAATCTTAGTGAAAAAGAAGGATTTAAAAATTAGCTCCTTCTCTTTTATACTTACTCAATTAAAACATTCGATCGCTCAAGTTTTTTGATAAATCTGATTTTGTAACCATTCATCTGCCAAGTCCATCCAAGAAGCAACTTCATGATTAACTCGTCGGTAATTAATTTCTGGCTTTTTATCTGAAAATTGTTCTTTTAAGAGTTCTTTTATCTGCTCTGGCAATTTAATTTCATCATTTTCTATTGCTTCTAATATTTTATAGACTTGTTCCATCGTATACTTTTCACCGTACTCTCCAGCAGCCCATCTTTCATTTGCAAGAGATAGGCCATGAGCACCTTTTGAAAAAATATGAGCAGCAAATGGAACCTTATATTTTCTTAGCTGTTCAATAAACTTTAAACTATTTTCTACAGGAACAAGTTCATCAGTCAGTGTATGCCAAATAAAAGTTGGGACAGTTTCAGCACTCACTTGTTTTTCCAGAGAGTAAAAGTCTATCTCATCTTTATCTGCTCCAACTAAAGCCTGAAAAGAGCCTTGATGCGCAAATTCTCCTGCTGTAATTACAGGATATGCTAAGATTACAGCTGATACTTTTGCTGAATACTTCTCCTCTTTATCTTTAAAAAGAGCATGGTGAACAGCTAAACTTCCACACAAATGACCACCAGCTGAAAAGCCACATAAAATAATCTCTTGGCTATAATTTTCTTTCAGATAAAAGATTGCACGGGCCAGATCATTCATTGCCTGCATTTTTAAAGGAACACGCATTAATAAGTTTGTCGTATAAGTCAAGACTGCAACATCATAACCACGCTCATAAAAATCTAAAGCAACAATTTCAGACTCTGTCGGTGAAACAACACAATAACCTCCACCTGGAACGACAATTACAAAAGGTCGAGCTTTTGTATCAGAATGACAATAAATCATTATGTTAGGTATAAATCCAAAAGACATCGGATAAGAATATTCTTCTTTTTCCCAAAGATTAACTTTTATTTTTTCCATTTATTATCTCCTTATTTTCATTATTTTTTATCCTCCCTTTAAATCTCTTTTTTTATAGCCGAGAAAGGAAATGACAAATAAAAGAAGAGAAATTAGAAGCATCGTAATAAAATTTTCCCAATCCATCTGATCAATTGGAAGCTGAGGCATATAGCTAAAGATATCTATCAAGGTAAATTCTTTCGGTAACTCAAGTAAACGACCTATATAAGAGTTAAATAAAGCATAAGCAATAAAAAACCAGCTCAAGCTTGTACATTTAGGAATATAAGCCATCAAAAATGTTGCGATTGAAAGAACAAGGAAAATAGGGGCTATCCAAACTAAGCTAGCTGAAAAAATAGTCAAAAAGGGTATCGTATCTTCAAGACTTATAAATTGAGCTAGCCAAATACCTGACGCTGATACTAGCTCTCCTAAAAAAACAAGAAATAAAGAGAGAGAGACATAGTTCATATAAACTTTTAATCGACCCAAGGGTAAGGCATAAAGCTGTTCTTGTCGACCTTTCTTTTCTTCTGAAATCATATGTGTTACTACTTGAAGCGCCATACATGCAATCAATAAAGAAATAACAATTAAAATTGTTGCTAAAAAGCTATCTATTAAAGAATCTTTAGAGGATATGGCAAACATTTTTTGAAAGAAGTCATTTGTCTTAATAAAGCCATCAATCTGACCAAAAAGAGAACCATAAACTACTGCTAAAAAGAAAACTCCTATCAACCAAGAAATTATTGTCATTCTTTGCAATCGAAAATTTAAGGCTAAAAAGCTAGATAAATTACTTTTCAGATTAGATTTTTTTGTCCATTCTGGGATATAAGAAGCATTTAACTCACGATTTTTTTCTAGTATAAAAGCTAAATAAAGTAAGACTACTGAAAAAATTAGGGTCAAAATAAGAGCTGTCCAGTTATCTTTAACATAAGCTTTAGTCAGGTAACTCCAAGAAAGTGGATTAAGCCATCCCCATTCTTGATTTGAGCCATCATAAAGTATCCTTACACTATAAAGGATTGCTAAAATACTAAAGGAAGCTACTTTTACCGTACTTGTATCTGGAAAAATCTGAGCACAAATAAGAGCTAATATTCCCCACATAAAACCTTGAGCAGATAAAATCCCAGCAAATAATAAACTCGAAGATAGTTGGTTTAAACCCTCAATATTTAAAAGTTGCATACTCAATGCAATCGTCAATAAAAGAATCAGATGAAGAAAGAAAAGTTCAATCACTAGAGCTGCACTATTTGACAGACGACCCACAGGAAAACTTCTAAAAATTTCACGAATCCCATCATCTTCTTCTTTTCGTGTTCGATTGATCACATAAATAATAGATAAGATAGCACAAAATATTGCAGTTAATAAAAGCATTGCTTGAGAAAATGCCGCTCCAACTGTAAAATCAGACACATCCTCTACCATTATAGGTCCCATCATGGCAACCATTGCTGGATTTTGAAACATTACAAATGAAAAGTTTGCAGTTTCTGGATTTTCTGTAAAAGTTCCCATTTTTCCTGCACCCACAACTGCAAAAGCTGTGGCAGAAAAAAGCCAGATTATTAATCTAAAACGGTCTCTACGAATAAGAGATAAAAATATTTTTTTAGTCTGATAAAAAAGAGAAGCTGTCATTATTTTTCCTCACTTACTTGTTCATAATGGTGAATAAAAAGCTCTTCTAAAGTTGCAGCTGTCGACTCTAATTTTTTTATTCCATAGAGCATCAAGGTTGATAAAATCTCTTCTAACTTATCTGAATCAGCTTGAAACAAGGCATAATCTCCTTCAAACTTAAGATCATGAACTCCAGATAATTTTGCTAAATCTGTCGCTGGACGTTCTGTCTTTACTCTAAAACTATCTCGACTAAAATGACGAAGTTCATCTAAACTTCCTGTTTCAACAAGCTCTCCATTTTTTATAACAACAACCCTATCTGCTAAACGCTCTACCTCTGATAAGATATGACTAGACAAGAGAATTGCTTTTCCTTTCTTTTTTAAAGCTTCAACTTCTCTTTGAAAAATAACTTCCATCAGAGGGTCTAAACCTGACGTTGGTTCATCAAAAATATAAAGATCAGCCTCACAAGAAAGAGCAGCAATAAGAGAAATTTTTTGCCGATTTCCCTTAGAATAACTCGATATTTTTTTCTTAGGATCAAGTTCAAATTCTTGAATCAAGCGTTCACAGGTTTCTTGATTTCCTTTTCCATGTAAATTCATAAAAAGCTGGATGATTTCTCGCCCTGTTAAATTTGGCCACAGATAGACATCTCCAGGAACATAAGCAATCCTCCGATGAATATCAATCGAATCAGACCAAGCATCCTTTCCAAAAATCTTCACTTCTCCTGAAGATTTTTTTATAAGCCCTAATAAGACTCGAATTGTTGTTGATTTCCCCGAACCATTAGGCCCAATATAACCCAAAACCTCTCCAGTATGAATATCAAAATTAATATTTTTTAATGCCTCAAAAGAAGAAAAATTCTTCTTTAAATTTTTTATTTCAACAACTTTTTCCATCTTATTCTCCTTGATTTTTTTATATTATACACTCTTAAAAAAGTTTTAACAAGAAAAAAGTGCTTAATTTAAAACTAAACACTTAATTTTCTTATTATTCTGCTCTTAGAGCAATTGCTGCATCTTTTTGGGCTGCCATTCTTGCAGGGATATGTCCCCCTAATATTGTTAAAATTGTACTCACCACAACTAAAGCTAAAGCATGCAGTGGATTTAGATTTGCAACATTTTCAAGTTCGGTCATATTATATAAAACCATATTGATTGGATAAGTCAAGAGCCAAGCAATAATAACACCTAAAGTTCCCGATGCCATACCAATAATAAAGGTTTCAGCATCAAAAACACGTGTAATATCTTTCTTTCTAGCCCCTAAAGCTTTTAGAACTCCGATCTCTTTTGTTCGTTCAATAACAGAGGTATAAGTAATAATACTTACCATAATCATACTTGTGACTAATGAAATTGCTGCAAAAGCAATCAAGACATAAGTGATGGCATCCATAATACCACCGGTCAAGCTTGTCATCGTTCCTGCCATATCTGTATAGATAATTTTTTCGCCTGATTTTTGATCTTTATTATAGCTATCCAAGTAGTCTAAGATTTGATCTTTAGATTCAAAATTATTGGGATAGATATAAATGCTATTAGGGTAACTTTTTGCTCCTAGATAAGATAAGATTTGTTTTTTTGTATCTGCTGTAAGTTCTTCATTTGTTAATACGCTTATATCACTTTCTTCTTGTGCCTTTACAATCTCAGAGTCTTCATTAGCTTTCATAATCTCCTCAGATAAGGTATCGCTATAAGCAAAACCTGACGCAAGCAAGTCCATTGTGGAGTCTGATTTAATACGAATAACTCCTGAAATTGTTAAAGTTATATTATTTGTATTCTCATACATCTCTTGATTTACAGCATTAGGAATAAAGTTTTTTGTTGGAAGTTGATTATAAAAATCATTATTATCTACCAGTTTAAGCTCTGTTCCTACAATCTCATCAAACTTAATTTCTTCATCTTCTTTAACATCAAATCCTAAATTCTTAAGAGCATTAATATTGGTTACATTGTCGCCATCTACAACAAGTAAAATATCATGGCTCGTTTCAGGATAACGCCCCGATAAGAGGGAATAATTTTTTTCTAAAAAACTATCTTCTTCTGTTGTTAGCTCATGAGGGAAGGTTGAAATCCCAACACCTGAAGCTGAGCTCATCAGAGAATTCATAGCTCCCATTCCTTGAGAGTCAGAAGAGACATTAGACAACATCACTGACTTATAAGTTTCATCAACTTCTCGAATTAAATTCATACTTGTACTATAGCCATAACCAATACTTTGACTTAACTCAGGGTCAATCTCTGAAATATAATCCACAAACTCTTCATTTATTTTATTAATATACTGAACTGCATCTTGCTGACTTTTTTCCACTGTAAAAGTTTTTTTATCTGGAAATTCAGAAGCAGCAGTCATTGACTCTCTATCGATGTCCTTCATTTCTGTCGTCACTTGAGTAATTGTAATCGGAAATTGAGATAAAGTTTTTGACTGCGTCTCATCAATCTGTGTTTGAAATCCTGTTGATAAAGATAAAACGACTGCGATTCCTATAATACCAATACTTGAGGCAAATGAAGTTAGAAAAGTACGACCTTTTTTAGTTTTGATATTATTAAAAGATAATCTCAAAGCTGTCTTAAAACTCATCTTTGTACGCTTAAATGAAAAAGTTTTATCTATATTTTCTCCATTAAATGGTTGAGAGTCCGAAATAATATGACCATCTGAAACTTCAATAATACGATTTGTATATTCATGAGCAAGTTCAGGATTATGCGTTACCATAATGACTAACTTCTCATTAGATAGCTCTTTAATCAACTCCATAATCTGAATACTCGTTTCTGAATCTAAAGCCCCTGTCGGCTCATCACATAACAAAATATCAGGATTATTTGCCAAGGCACGAGCAATTGCCACGCGCTGCATCTGTCCTCCAGAGAGCTGATTAGGCTTTTTGTGCATATGATCTTTCAAGCCTACTCTAATGAGAGCTTCTTCAGCCTTTTTCTTACGTTCTTCTTTAGAGACACCACTTAGAGTCATTCCTAGCTCAACATTATCAATAATCCCTAAATGTCCTATTAAATTATAACTTTGAAAAATAAAACCAATTGAATTATTTCGATAAGCATCCCAATCTGCATCTTCAAAAGACTTCGTTGAACTTCCATTTATAATAATATCACCATCATCATAGTTGTCCAAGCCTCCAATAATATTTAAAAGAGTCGTCTTCCCAGAGCCACTTGTTCCTAAAATAGAAACAAACTCTGTCTTTCTAAAAGAGACAGAGACATTATCCAGTGCCTTAGTTACTGTTTCACCAACTATATAATGCTTTTTTATATTCTTAAGTTCTAACATTTGATTCCTTTACTTTCTATATTTAAAAAAATAATTCTAACTTTTTTATTTCAACTGAATATCAATTATCCAATGAATAAGGAAGAATAATCATAAACTGACTTCCTAATCCTTCCTGACTTTCTAATTTAATCTGACCTTTTAATAAAAATAAAATTTGCTTGACCAGTGACAAGCCCAACCCATTTCCCATCTCAGCATGTGACTTATCCCCTTGATAAAATTTATCAAATAAGTGATTTTGCGTCTGCAAATTCATCCCTTTTCCATTATCTACAATCAGACACTCAATCTGCCCTTCTTTTTCTTTAAGTTCAATACGAATTTCTCCAGCTAAATCAGAAAATTTTATCGCATTATCTAAAAGGTTTAACCAGACTTGCTGTAGAAGATCTTCTTCACTATAAATTTTTATCTTATCTAAATCTATCACAAAATCAATCTGCTTCTCCTGCCATTTATAAGCTGTTAAAGCAATTACTCGCCTAATCTGCTCGTCTAGCCAAAATTCTTTTTTCTCTGTCAAAATAATAGTATTCTCAAGACGTGACAGCTCTAAAATACTAGAAGATAGATTTGATAAGCGTGATGATTCATCAATAATAATTTGTGTGTATTCCTTTTTTTCCTGTTCGGTCAGAAAATCACTTTGAAGTAACTTGGCAAATCCATGTATTGACATGATGGGAGTTTTAAACTCATGTGAAAAATTACTTATAAAATCTGATCTTAACGTTTCAATATTTGAAATTTCTTTCGTCATGACATTAAAACTTTGAGCTAAATTCTCAATATCTACAATTCCTTTTATCTCTAACTTAACATCAAAATCACCCTTTGTCACTTTTTCAGTTGCTTCAATCAACTGCTTAAGTGGGCTTATCATATGCTGACTAAAGCCTGCAGCAATAATTGTTCCAATCAAAGTACTGCTAATAAACATCGTCAATACAAATAAAAAAGGACTTGGTTCATTAAAAATATTATATAGCCCTAGTTTTATTAAAAGGATTGACAGTAAAATAAAAATAAAGTAAGAGCTAACCATCACACAAAAAACAAAGAAAATAGGAATAATTCTTAGCGTTACTTTATTTCTTATAAATTCTTTCATTTTTTTCTATTTTATATCCTACATTTCTTACTGTAATAATCTCAAAGTCAGAATTATTTTTAATTTTATCTCGCAATCGATTAATATGAACATTCACAGTATGGTCATCTGTTGAAGAATCCATTCCCCAAATTTCATCCATTAACTGCATTTTTGTAAAAATAACACCTGGATAACTTAAAAGTTTGAAAAGAAGCTGAAATTCCTTTTGTGGTAGCATCAAAGTTTCTCCTTTACAAGATAGAGTCAATGAATCATAATCCAAAATAGTTTGTCCAATAGAAATTCGTTTATCTATTGCAATCTGAGCACGACGTAATAAAGCACGAATTCTTAAGACCAACTCTTCTTCATCAAATGGCTTTGTCATGTAATCATCAATCCCAATACGAAATCCTTTTCGTCTGTCTTGAACATCTTGTCTGGCACTCACCATAAGAATAGGAATTCCATTTTTTGACTCCCTTAATACTTGTGTCAGCTCGTAACCATCCATCTCAGGCATCATAATATCTAAAATAAGTAAATCAATCTGCTGTTCTTCCATAACAGATAAAGCAAACTCTCCATTACTAGCTGTAAATGTTTCAAAACCATTTGTTTTTAAAATAGCTGATATTAGCTGTCTCATATTTTTTTCATCTTCAACGATTAATATCTTAAACATACTCTCTCCATTTTTATTTCTTACAGTCTATCAGCTATCTATCAACTTAAAGTAAAGTTATTTATTATCCTTTAACCGATCTAAAATCGACTGAGGAAGTCTACGAAGTAAGGTATAAGAAAGAAGAGTCGAGACAATAACTTGAAGGCTATTAGAAAAGATAAAAGGAAGAAAGCCTGCTGCAAAAGCTGCTGTCAATGTCATTTCAGTAAAAAACTTTAACCAAAAAGTTCCTATTAGCAACATCACAATCGCACCTATCAAAATAGAAATAAAAATCATATATAATTTACCATAAGCAAGATCATGAAGAAAAGCAACTAAGTAGGCTGTCACAATAAAAGCAAAAATATAACCTCCTGTTGGACCAAAAAGAATCCCAAAACCTGAACCACCACCAGAATAAACTGGCAAGCCAATAGCTCCTAGAAAAGCATAAAGCAAGGCGGAAAGTGTTCCCCATTTTTTCCCTAAAAGAATTGCCATTAAAAAGACACCTGTTGCTTGTAAAGTCATCGGCACAAGACCTAAAGGGATTGTTATTTGAGCTAAAATTGCGGTCATTGCTGCCATAATTGCTGCCATAATAAGATTAAAATTTTTACTTTTTGTCATTATTCACTCCTTTATGTCTAACGGTCAGTTAGCTATTTATTAATTTATTGTATCATGCTATACTTATCTCATGGGAAAAAAACAATCACTCTTACTTATTATTTTAAATTTTGCTCTTTATATTTCTTTAGGTCTTCCAGATTCTATGATTGGTGCATCTTGGCCAGTTATTCAGGAAACTTTTGGATTTTCTGTTAGTTTTGTAAGTACAATTACAATTATTGCTCTTTGCTTTTCATTAATTTCAAGTCTTAATTACCAGCACTTTGCTCAAAAATTTTCAAGCCATCAAATTATTTTTTATTCAATGATTTTAATTTTTATCGGACTTTCATTACTTTGGCTTGCTCCAAATGCTTATCTTTTCTTATTGGCAATTCCCTTCTTAGGTTTAGGACAAGGTGCAATTGATGTTGCTGTCAATATTTTACTGGCACAAAAATTTTCAAGCCGAGTCATGAACTTTGTGCATGCTTTTTATGGACTAGGTGTCACTATTTCTTCAGCAATCTCAGCTCTGTCCATTAAGCTTACTCAATCATTTCGCCTTGCAGTATTTATTCTACTCACTCTTCATTTGATTATTTTAATTTTTTATTTTATCCATCGCCAACTCTTTGACAGCCCGATTGAGGAAGAAAAACATGAAGATGAAGAACATGAAAAATTACAAGCAAAGCACTGGCTCTTCCCACTTTTTTACTTTCTTTATGCAGTTGAGCAAGTTTTTGGACTTTTCATTGCCTCTTACGCTGTATTTTTAGGAAAAGAGCCTGCTTACGCTGCAATGCTTGCCAGTATTTATTGGTTCTGTTTGATGTTAGGACGATTTATTTCAGGATTTATTATTGATTATTTAAAAAGTGAAAGTTATCTTTATCTCCTACTTTTCATTTCATTAATCGCTTCATTTTTACTCTATTTCAACCCTTTACTTGCCTCTGGACTTTTAGGTTTAGGATTTTCAGGACTCTACCCTACACTTATGATGCTCCCACACCAGTATCTTCCTAAACATTTAGCAAATGAAATTGTCAATAAAAATATTTCTGCTGCAGTTATAGGTACACTTTTACTTCCTGTTTTATGCTCTCAACTTATTAAATTCATTAGTTTTCATACTTTTCCAAGTTTCTGTTTATTCTTCATTCTACTTCTCGTTATTAATATTCTTTTTCTTGTTAAATTTAATAAAAAAGTTCAAATTTAATTTGAACTTTTATTTAAGAGATAATTCACTAAGAATTTTATGATAAATTGTAAGAAATTGCTCAATTTCAGCCATTGTATTTGATGCATCTAGGCTAATCCGAACAGCCGAACTTGCTAAAGCTGAAGGAACCTTCATCGCTAAAAGTGTACTTGCAGCTGCATTTTTCTTTGAAGAACAGGCACTGGTTGTTGAGAGATAAATTTCATAAGCTTCAAAGGCGTGGACAACAACTTCACCTCGGACACCTTTAATCGCCCAAGTTAAAATATTAGGAGCAAATTTTTCTCGCCCACTAAATAGCACAACATCTTGACTAGAAGACATTTCCTGGAAAATAACTTCCTTCATCTGACGAACATGTTCCTGCTTTTTCTCTTCATTTTCAAGAGTTATTCTTAGAGCTTTTGCTGTTGCTGCAATTCCTGCTAAATTTTCAGTTGTTGCCCGTCTACCTGTTTCTTGTCCTCCTCCATGAATAAGAGGCATTAGTTTTCTTCCTTCCTTTGCGTAGATAAAGCCTACAGCTCTTGGTCCATGAAACTTATGTGCTGAAAAGCTTACAAAATCTACTCTTTCTAAAAGAAAATCTTTAATCGGGATTTTTCCAATTGCTTGAACAGCATCTACATGAAAATTAATTGTTGCCTTATCCTTAATTAAATCAGCAATTTCTTTTAATGGTTGAATAGAACCAACTTCATTGTTCACAGCCATTACTGAGATTAAAATAGTATCTGGTCGGATTAATTTTTCCAGCATCTCCAAATCTACAAACCCAAACTTATCAACTGGTGCAACATCAACATCAAAGCCTTCTTTAGATAACCATTGAGCAGTATTTTTTACCGCTGGATGCTCGATTGCTGAGACAATAATATGTCTACCAAAAGCCTTCTTTTCGAAGGCAAGACCTTTTAGAACCCAATTATCAGCTTCTGTCCCTCCACTTGTAAAGAAAATTTCTCCTGTCTTAACTGACAAAAGCTCTGCAATTTGTTTTCTTGAAGCTTCTAGAAGGCGTGTTGCAGTCGTTCCAAGTTGATGTAAACTTGAAGGATTTCCCATAATTTTACTTGCAACATCTGTATAAGTTTTTAAGGCTTCTGGATAAATTGCTGTCGTTGCACTATTATCAAAATATATCATTACTTCTCCATTTCTAGCTTAGAAAAATCCTTGATATGCAAGGATTATTTTTTATTTTTTATTTCTTTACTCTTTTTTTCTCTATAGCTTGAATTTCCAATATATTTTAAAATATTCATAAGAGGATGACGATTACTTCCCCAAATCCCTACTAATTCTATAAATAATTCTAAACCAAAGAAAAGAGCAATGATTAAAAGGATTCCGCCTAGACGGCTTGATATATTTAAAATAACTGAAATACAAGAAAAGATCAAAGCAATCCCATAAATCACAAATACTGCCCCTCGTTGAGTAAAGCCTAAATCTAGCAAACGGTGATGCAAATGCATCTTATCTGGTAGGTAAAATTTTTGCTTATTTAAAGTACGGCGAATTGTGGCAACTACTGAGTCTGTCAAAGGAACTCCTAAAATTAAGAGGGGAGTTAGAGTAGCAACTGCTGTTGCATTTTTTAAACCTTGTAAAGAAAAAATAGACAACATAAATCCTAGAAAAAGAGCACCTGTATCTCCTAAAAATATAACTGCAGGATGATAATTATAAGGGAAAAAACCAGCAATAGCAGCAACTAGGGTAAAAATTGTCAATGGAATAAAGACATTTGGGATTGGAAGAAAAAAGTAAGCGACTAATCCCATCGTCAATAATGAGATTATAGACACACCTGATGCTAAGCCATCTAAGCCATCTATAATATTAAAAGCATTTGTTATCGCCACAATCCAAATAATTGTAAAGATGAAAGAAAGCCAAGTCGGAAATTCTATCAACGGACCATCAAATGGAATTTTAAAATTATCTAGACGCGTATAAGTAAAAAGCCAGACAATAATTGAAGCTAACACAATACCTAAAATTTTATAGCGTGGACTAATCTCATAAATATCATCAAGCAAGCCCACGATAATCACGACAAAAGCTGCAAGAATATAAGGCCAAATATAATCACTATAATAAAACCAATCATGATAAGCATTAGGCGGGAGTACCGTTTGAACAATCTGAGGTAAAATAAAGAGACTTGAAATTGTAAATGAAATAAAAATTGCTAAACCACCAGCTGAAGGCATAATTTTTGTATTGATTCGTCTTTCATTTGGCTTATCAACAGCTCCAATTTTAAATGCCAACCACTTCACCAAAGGGGTTAAAATAAGAGACATTAGAAAAGTTGCTACCATTAGCATTAAAAATTTTAATGTAAAAGGAAGAACTTGAGTATTTAAATCTGTCATCTCTACCATTATAACAAAAAAACTTACTTTCCTTTCTATTTTTATATAAAAATAGAAGCTTTTATTTTCTTCTATTTTTCTTTTTTTATACTTCCCTTAAAAACTCTAAGGCTGAATTTTCAATAATAATTTTTCCATGTTCTCTAAGTAAGTCACGATTTACCTCTTCATGAATACCATATTCTAGCATTCGTGAACGAAGATTTAAAGACTCTTGTATTCCTCTTTCTTTTTGATTATCTAGTACCACAAGATAATACTCTTTTTTAAACTCATAGAGTTCTGAAGATTTAAGAGATATAAGTTTTAAAGATTTTGATAATTTAAATAAATCTGGAAGATTTTGAAACTTTACTGAATAAGAAATAAAATCTGGAATATCTTCTTCCTTTTTTTCTTTTTTATTTCTTAATTTATCCGAATTAAAAGAATCAACCTTTGTTTTTGTCTCTTTTGTCATTTGTTTCAATAAATCTTCAAATTCTTTTTTGTCAGGAGACTTTTGAAGTTTACTAATTTCAGAAATATCATCAGTTACAAAAATATCTAATCCATTTAAATTAGGGATAATTTGAAAGTTTATCATATCATCCCATTGATCTGATAAATTAACAATATCAAGTTCTTCCATTATTTCATAAAAAAAATCTTCAATCTTTTTTTGTTCACTCAAAAAATCAACCAGTTCAATATCATATTCATCTAAATCCGCAAAAGTTAAACTAATGCGAAGAACTTTATCATTTATATAACTATAATCCATATCTACTCCTACGTTTATTATATCATATTAGTTATATTCTTAATAAAAATATAACTAATCTATTTGTTCTTATGTAGATAAATAAAAGCAAGATAATATAGAAAACCTTGCTTTTACTTTTTATTACTATCTGATAATTTTTTCCATCGTTTTTCCTTTTGCAAGTTCGTCTACAACTTTATCCATCTGACGCATAAACTTAATAACTGGATCTTCAATCTCTTCTACTCGAACGCCACAAATTAAACCTTTAATTTCTGAGGCTGAGGCTGGAACTTGTGCTTGAGACTGAAAAGCTTCATAGCTCCCTTGATAGTCCTCAGGATGTTTTAAACCTGTCAGCCAAGATAATACTTCATTCAGCTCAGCTTTTGTACGTCCTTTTTTCTCTACTTTTTCAAGATACATTGGATAAACAGTCTCATATTTAATATTATAAATACGTGTTTTTCTATCAACCATTACCTCTCCTTATTTTAATCAAGATAATTTTTTATATTGTGCGACTACATTTTCAACCGTAAAGCCATATTCTGCAAATACTTTATCTACTGGTGCTGACGCTCCCCATCTATCTACAGTTACAGTAGCACCATCTAAACCTACATACTTATCCCATCCAAAGCTTGTTCCAGCTTCAACAGCCAAGCGACGTCGGATATTCATAGGCAATACTTTCTGACGATACTCAGAATCTTGTTCATCAAATCGATTCATAGATGGCATAGATACAACACGCACTCCATCACCTAGCTCTTTTTTAGCTTCTAATGCCAGGGCAACTTCTGAACCCGAAGCTAAGATAATTCCTGTAAGCGGTGCTGTTTCTTCAGCTAAGATATAAGCACCACGCTGAATTCCTTCTTCAGCTAATTCTACTGTTTTCTCAAGAACTGGTAAGTTTTGACGTGTTAGGACCAAAGCTGTTGGCCGTGTTTTTGAGTTTACTGCATGCTTCCAAGCAGCATTTACTTCATTTCCATCTGCGGGACGAATTACATCAAGATTTGGCATTGAACGAACACTTGCCAATTGTTCAACTGGCTCATGTGTTGGTCCATCTTCACCTACAGCAATAGAATCATGTGTCCAAACATATGTTACTGGGAGATTTTGAAGAGCAGCCATACGTACTGCTGGCAACATATAGTTACTAAATACAAAGAAAGTTCCTGCATAAATGCGTGTTCCTCCATGAAGTGCAATTCCATTCATTATTGCACCCATTGCAAACTCACGAACACCAAACCAGATATTGCGCCCAGCATAATTGTCAGGCATAAAGTCTGTGTCAGCTTTATTCATTGTATTATTTGAAGCTGAAAGGTCAGCAGACCCACCCCAAAGATTTGGCATTTGGCTTGCTAGTTCTTGGATTGCTTCTTGAGAAGACACACGAGAAGCTTTCGAGCTTCCAAGCTCATGAGACGTTAAGTTTAACTCTTTATTTTCATTAGCAAAAGCTGCTTTATATTCTGCTGCAAGCTCAGGATATTTTTTTTCATAAGTTGAGAATTTACGTGTCCAAACCTCTTCTAATGATGCGCCACGTGCTTGAAGAGTTTCTTTAAATCGCTTAGCTACCTCTTCTGGAACTGTAAATTCTGGGAAATCCCAACCATAGCTTGCTTTAGCAAATTTTACCCCATCTACTCCCAAAGGTGCGCCATGAACAGCACTTGTTCCTTCTTTTTCTGCTCCAAAGCCAATCACTGTTTTAACTTCAATAATTGTTGGCTTATTTTTTTCAGTCTTTGCACGCTCTATAGCTGTTGCAATTTCTTCAAGGTCATTTCCATCTTTTACTAAGATATGTTGCCAGCCATAAGACTCAAAACGCATTTTAACATCATCAATAAAGGATTTATTTAACTCTCCATCAAGTGAGATATCGTTACTATCATAAAAGAGAATAAGTTTACCTAGTTTTAACTTTCCTGCAAGTGAGGCTGCTTCTTGAGAAACGCCCTCCATTAAGTCGCCATCACCATTTAAAGCATAGGTATAATGGTCAACAATATCAAAATCAGCTTGATTAAACTTTGCTGCTAAATGAGCCTCAGCCATTGCCATTCCCACTGCATTTGCAATTCCTTGTCCTAGTGGGCCAGTCGTTGCTTCTACACCATCTGTATGACCTACTTCAGGATGTCCTGGAGTTTTTGACCCCCATTGGCGGAAATTTTTTAATTCTTCAATTGATAAATCATAACCTGCTAAATGTAGCATACTGTAAAGAAGAGCTGAACCATGTCCGGCTGATAAAACGAAACGATCTCTATCTGACCAGTTCCGACTTGTTTTAGGATTTACATTTAAAAATTTACTCCAAAGAACATAAGCCATTGGTGCTGCTCCCAGAGGTAATCCAGGATGTCCTGAATTAGCTTTCTGAATAGCATCCATAGAAAGGGTACGAAGGGTATTCACTGCGAGTTGATCGGTATAATCGAACATACATTTTCTCCATTTTTCTTTATATTTAATCTCTTTTATTATAACATAATTCAAGATTTTCATTCATCAAATTCTCATCATATTCTTTTTTTACAGTTAAAATTCTTAACATTTTCTAGTAAAAAACCTTCAAATTGAAGGTCTTTATTTTTACCAGTTATACTCATCTACATTATCTTTGGTTACAAGATAAATAGGAGAAATTGTTTTTTCTTCAACTTCTTTTCCATCATAGTAATCAAAGGCAGCTTGAAGTGCTTTTTCAGACATTTTAGCAGGTTGTTGTGCAATTGTTGCTGAGATTAATCCCTCTTTAATTGCATCATGTGCATCAGGCTGTCCATCGATTCCTACAATAATCACATCTGCTAATCCTGCTGATTTTACTGCTTGACCTGCACCAAGTGCCATTTCATCATTTTGTGCAAAAATTGCTTGAACTCCTTTATTAGCTTGAAGCATATTTTGAGTTACATCAAGTGCTTTAGCACGGTCAAAGTTCGCTGATTGACTAGAAAGTATTTCAAGAACAGAAGCTCCTTCTTTAAACCCATCACCACGATCTACAGTTGCAGAAGCCCCAGGAGTTCCAGATAATTCTAAAGTCTTTGCTCCTTCTCCAGCAACTTCAGCAACATACTCTGCTGCCATTTTTCCTGCTTCCACGTTATCAGAAGATACTGTAGTTAAAACTTCTCCACCATTTGATCCACGATCTACACAGATAACTGGAATATTTGCTTCATTTGCTGCCTCAATAGATGTCACAATCGCATCTGAATCTACGGGATTAACAATAATCACATCTACCTCTTGGCTAATAAAGTTACTGATATCATTTGCTTGAGTTGCTGAATCATTTTGAGCATCACTTGTTTTTAGGCTTGCTTCATTTTTTTCAGCATATTCTTCCATTCCATTTTTCATTGAAACAAAATAAGGATTATTTGTTGTAGAAACTGAGAAGCCTATATTTAATTCACTCGCCTTTTTCTTTGTTACCTGATCCGAGCTTGATGAAGAGTTACTCTCTTTCAACCCTGTTGTTCCACAGGCTGAAAGTCCTAATAATAAGGTTGCTGAAAGCGCAACAATTGTAAGTTTTTTGAAATTTTTCATAAATTTCTCCTTTATATTTTTTATTCATTTAATGAATATTATCTTTCTTTAGTCTTGATACGATCTAACATAACCGCAACAAGAATGACCAGACCTTTTACCACTTGTTGCCAAAATGCTGACACTCCTATGATATTTAATCCGTTATTTAAAACTCCAATAATCAATGCACCTATCAAAGTTCCAACAAGACGTCCTTTTCCACCCATAAGTGACGTTCCACCTAGTACAACTGCAGCAATAGCATCCATTTCATAGCTTGCTCCTGCAGTTGGTTGTGCTGAATTCAACCTAGAAGTAATAATTAATCCAGAAATTGAGGCCATAATACCAGAAATTGTATAAATAATAACTGTTACTTTATTTATTTTTATTCCTGAAATATAAGCTGCCTTCTCATTTCCACCTAAGGCATATACCGATTTTCCAAAAGGCATTTTATGTAAAATAATAAATAAGATAACAAATACAACTAACATTAAAATGACTGGAAAGGGAATTCCAAATAAATAACCTTGGCCAATATAACGGAAGAGAAAGCTCTCAGACATCCCTTCAGTAATTGGGTTACCATTTGTATAAACTAAAGTTGCTCCACGATAAATCGTCATTGTTGCTAATGTCACAATAAAAGGGGCTAACTTTCCAAAAGCAACTAACATACCATTAAGCATTCCCAGAAAAGCTCCAATTAAAAGAGTGGCTAAGATTGCGAGTGGAACGGGGAAATTTGATGCAATTAAACCAGCAGTTAAAGCGCTGGAGAGTGCTAAAATTGCACCAACAGATAAGTCGATACCAGCAGTTAAAATAACAAATGTCATCCCAAAAGCAATAAATCCATTTGCAGTTACTTGTAAAAGTAAGTTCATCAGATTATTTGTTGTTAAAAAGTTAGGGTTAATAACTGTAATTACTAACATCAATCCCAAAAGTGCAATTAATGTTGTTAAGCTACTAAATTTTTTTAATTTTTCCATAATTCTCCTATTATTTTCTCTTTATTTAGCCTGCTGTTGCTAAAGTCATAATTTTTTCTTGCGTTGCTTCTTCTTTATTTAAAATTCCAGTAATTTTTCCTTCATGCATTACAACAATCCTATCTGAAACTCCTAAAATTTCTGGTAAATCTGAAGATACCATAATAATAGGAACACCACGCTCAGCAAGCTCATTTATTAACTGATAAATTTCTCTTTTAGCTCCGACATCAACACCACGAGTGGGTTCATCTAAAATTAATAGCTTTGGTGCAATTCCAATCCATTTAGCAAGAACCACTTTTTGTTGATTTCCTCCCGAGAGATCAGATACACTTTGAGTTTCAGCTGTACATTTGATTCGCAGACGCTCAATAAGCTGAAGAACAAATTTTGTAGCTGTTTTTTCATCAAATAAGCCCTTATGATTAAAGTCTTTATTTGAAGCCAAAGTAATATTATCTTTAATCGTAAAATCTAAAATTAGCCCTTCTTCTTTTCTATCTTCTGTTAAAAATCCCATACCATAACAAATAGCATCTGAAGGACTTTGGATCTTTATTTCCTCACCATTTAACTTTATTTTTCCCGACTTTAGCTTATCAATCGAAAAAATTGCACGCATAACTTCTGTACGACCTGCACCCATTAAGCCAGCAAACCCTAAAATTTCTCCAGATTTTACTGAAAAGGAAATATTTTCAAATGCTTTAGCCTTTAAATTTTCAACTTCAAAAACTGTGTCATTTATCTTAGCGACTTTTTTAGGATAATAATCTGTCAACTCACGTCCTACCATAAGTTTGACAAGTTCATCTTTATTTGTCTTAGCTGTTTCTTTTGTATCAATTACCAGACCATCACGCATGACAGTAACTTTATCTGTAATTTTAAAAATTTCTTCCATTCGATGGCTTATATAAATAATTCCAACACCTTGATTTTTAAGCTGGGCAATCAATTCAAAAAGTTTTTCCGTTTCTCTTTCTGTCAGTGCTGCTGTCGGTTCATCCATAATAAGAATTTCTAATTTTGTTAAAAATGATTTTGCAATTTCAACTAATTGTTGCTGACCAACTGATAAGCGTCCAATTTCCATATCTAAAGGAATATCTACAGAAAGACGTTGAAATACCTCTATTGCCTTAGCTTTCATCGCTTTATTATCAAGTAATCCTAATTTTGTTGTTATTTGACGACCTATAAAAAGATTCTCAAGCACTGTCATCTCTGGCCAGGTATTCATCTCTTGATGTATAAAACTAATTCCAAACTCTTCAGCTTCTTGTGGATTATCAAAAGATATTTCAACATCATCAATCTCAATTTTTCCTGTTGTTGCTGGAAAAAGACCTGTTAAAATATTCATCAAAGTTGACTTCCCAGCACCATTTTCACCCATTAGAGCATGAACTTCAGCAGAATTTATTGTAAAATCAAGCGATTCTAGTACCTTATTTTTTCCAAAAGATTTAGAAATTTCCTTCATTTCTATTTTCATCAAATAATTACCCCCGATTGTAAAATAATATTGGAATAAGCAGTATTTTCACCTGTACGGATAACCGCTTTTACTCCCTCATTTTTCTTTTTTAATTCTTCATGAGAAATAAAGAGAATTTCTACTCCTTCAGATAATTTTTCTTGGATTAACTTTAATTGTTCTGGATTTTCTGTTTTGATTTCCTCAGCCAAATATATTTTTTCTACAAGGATATTTTCTAAATAAACATCTAAAACTTCTTGAAAACTTGGGCTTCCTATCTTAACTGCTAAGTCTATTTTTTTAGTCTTACTCGGGATAGGCAATCCTAAATCTCCGATACAAACAAGATCTGTATGTCCTAAATCATCAGCTATTTTTGCTAAATAACTATTTAAAATTCCAGTTTTTTTCATAATTTTTATTTACTTCCATTTCTTTTAATGTTGGCATTCCTAACTGTGCTCCTAATTTTTGAACAGAGAGATGAGCAGCTAAAACAGCAAATTTTATCGCTTCCTCTATTGGTAATGACTGAATTAAAGCAACAGCAAATGCAGCATTAAAAGTATCTCCTGCACCTGTTGTATCAACTACTTCTGCTTTAATTGCCGGAATTTTTTTAATTTCAAAAGAGTCACAGTAGCTTACTCCTGAAACTCCTTGCGTCACAATCAGTTTATTAGGATATTTTCTTAGTGCTTCTTCAATCGTTAAATCTGGAAAAAGTTGGCAACACTCATGCTCATTAGGGCTAATAAAATCTACCATATCTAGCATTTCATGATCTGTCTCTCTTGATGGTGCAGGATTATAAAGTACTTTTATCTTTTTTTCTTGACAGTAATTTACAATTTGTAAATTTACATAATGAGGGATTTCATTTTGTAAAACAACAATATCTGCTTTATCAAATATTGAAAAATCATCTATTTCTACCTTATTATTAGCTGCTGGTATAATAATAATTCGATTGTCTTTCTCAAATAATGTAATTTGAGCAATTCCAGTTGATCCTGATACCGTTCCCACATTTTTGATATTTATATTTTCTTTTTTTAGATTTTCTTTTAGTTGACTTGCAAAATCATCTTGACCAACTGCTCCAACCATTAAAACTTCAGTATCTGCATCGGTTAGACGAGCAGCTGCAACTGCCTGATTCGCTCCCTTTCCTCCCGCAAATGTAGAAAAACTCTCTCCGACAACCGTTTCACCTTGCTCAGGGATTTTATTTGTTTCTAGGACCAAATCCATAGCAATACTTCCCACAATAATAATTTTTGACATTATTTTCTCCTTAATGTTTCTCTTTCGACATAGTAAACAGGTAACTTTACTTGTTTCTCAATTATATTTTTTTCAAGTGTTAGTGATACAATCATCTTTGCAGCCTCAAATCCCATGTCATAAGCTGGCTGATGGATTGTTGATAGCAAAGGATAAATGAATGAACTTAACAAGATATCATCATAGCCAATAATTTGGATATCCTTCGGAATATTCAAGCCTCGCTCTAAAATTTCATGTATAAATGCAATTGCATGAATATCTGAAGGTGCAATAATACTATCAACTTCTGGAAATTCATCTAGTAGTTTAGAAGCCTCTTTTTGAACAACAGAAAAATTATAATCTTGACTATAAAATTTTCTCACTTGAGCTTGTGTACCTTCTAAATACTTTAAACTTGATTTAAAGCGTCGATTGACAGATTGTACCCCTACTGGTCCACTGATAACCGCTACATTTTTTCCCCCTGCCTCTATAATCTTTTGGGCTGCCAAATACCCTCCAGCTTCATTATCTGCAAAAACACCATAGTCACTGTGATGACCCACACGGTCAACCACTACAAAAGGAATTTCCAAATCAGGATATTGTTCAGAAAAATCAATCGCAGTAATAATTCCAGCAGCATTACTCTGAATTAATAATTTCAAGTATTCTTCAGCCAACTGACCTTCATCTCCAATATTTCCAAAAAGAATTTGATAGCCTTCCTTTTTTAGAAAACCTTCAACTCCCTTGGCCAAGGCTGGAAAGAAAGGATTAGTAATATCCGGTAATAACAAACCGATTAATTTTGTTTTTTTAGTTTTTAAAGTTCTTGCTGAAAGATTAGGACTAAAGTTAAGTTTTTCAATGGCCTCTTTTATTTTTTTTTGGGTATCTTTTCCTACATATCCATTTTCTGCAATATATCTTGAAACGGTTGACTTTGAGACACCAGCTTCCTCTGCAACTTCTTTAATTGTTGTCAAAATTTCCTTCTTTCAATATGGGAACGTTTCCACATCCTTTATTTTTTATTATACCGCTTTCATTTTACTTTGTCAAGTATTTTATAAAAAAAATCATCAAAATTTGAAGATTTTTTTTATTTTTTAAATAAGCCAAGTAAACTTCCTAATAAGCTTGATTTATTTCCTGATACAAGTCCTGTAAATAAAGACAGGAGATCATTATCTGAGCTTTCTTGCTTTTTTTGTCCTAAAAATGTAAGTAAAAGTGGTGCAAGTGAGGTGAGGATTTGTGTGACTTGCCCAGAATCAAGACCTGTTTTTTCTGTCAGATTATTTTGAACAGCTGACTTATCATTTCCCAACACGTGAGATAAGATTTTTGCACCATCATCAAGATCGACATTCTTTAAAAATGAACTCACATCACTAATATCAGATGAAGCATGGTCATCTAATGCTTTTGAAAGGCTCTCCGCAGATTTACTATCTTTTGCATTCTTTTGCATTGCTCCTAAAATCGTTGGCAAAGCCGCTGTTATCAAATCTGTTACCTGAGAATCACTTACACCTGTCGCCTTTGACAGTTCTTTGGTTCCTGTATCGCCTAATGCTCCTAAGATTGAACTTATATCCATTTCATTTCTCCCTAATTGAATTACTTATGATTAATAAATTTTACTTTAATAACCTCTTGATGTCAAGAAAAAGCTAACCTTTAAAGATTAGCTTTTTTATCATCCTCATCAATAATTTTAATATTATCCAGCTGAGCTCGGAAATTTTCTTTGACACTATTGATATACATCTGTCTTAGATTTTGCTGTTCAGCAAGCTCAGTATCTGTCAATCCAACTGACTTTTTTTTCCTTGCTAATTCATTAATTCTTTGGATTTGTAGTTCTGTTACCATATTTTTTCCCTTATTTTGTTAAAATTTTTCTAAAATCTGCCATTTGTCCTATAAGTTCAACCAATCTACTTAAAAGAGATAAACGGTTATTTCTAATTTTTTCATCCTCAACCATGACCATAATTTCTTCAAAAAATTGACTAATTACAGGACTAAAATCCGAAACTATTTTTTCATATTTTTCTTTAGCTAAAAGACTTCTCCAGTCAAGACTCACTTGATTTATCAGCTGATAAAGCTCTTTTTCTATCTCTTTTTCAAAGAGAGAATTATCTATTTCAACTTCTTTTTCTTTTTTAGTTGCAAGATTTACCACACGAGACATGGCTTCTACAGCTGGCTTAAAGTGAATTTCTTCTTTCTTTGCTTCTAATAATCTAGCAACTTCTAAAATCTTAGAAATCTGTAGATGAGAAACAGAAAGGCTGGCTTCAATGAGGTCAGGTCTTACTTTCTTCTCTAGCATTTTAGCTATTCTTCCCTTGATAAACTCAATCAATGACTCATTTTTCACAAAATCTTTAAGGTCTAAATCCCATGATTGAGACTCAAGGATACGAATAATCCCTGCCGTTGCACGACGTAAGGCATAAGGATCATTAGAGCCTGAGGGGATAATTCCTGCATTAAAGAAGGAAAGGAGCATATCAAGTTTATCTGCCAAGGCTAAGACTGCACCAACTCTTGTCTCAGGCAAGTTACCCTCAGCCGATATTGGAAGATAATGCTCACGAATTGCAGTAGCAACATTTTTATTTTCACCCCAAAGCAAGGCATATTTTTCTCCCATCAGACCTTGAAGTTCTGCAAATTCATTAACCATTGCAGTCATCAAGTCAAATTTATAAATATGAGCTACACGAGATAAATCTTCCTTTTCAATGTCTGTAAATCCTAACTTCTCAGCAAGTTGACTCGCTATTTCTTGACTTCTTAGCATATGGTCTGACAGATTTCCAATCTTTGCATGAAAAGTCACTTGCTTTAATTTTTCAACAAGCTGGTCAAGCTGAAGTTTTTGGTCTTCTTCCCAGAAAAACTTCGCATCCTCTAATCTCGCTACCAATACTTTTTCATTTCCAGAGATAACATTTTCAATATACTGCTCATTTCCATCACGAACAGAAATAAAGAAAGGAGAAAGTTGCTTTTTATCTTGATAGAGCTCAAAGTATCTCTGATTATCACGCATTGAAGTCACCAAAACTTCAGACGGAATTTCTAAATACTTTGGATCAAACTGACCTAAAAAGGCCGTTGGATACTCTACGATATTATTAACTTCCTCAAGTAAGTCTTGATGAATCTCATCTGTCAAATTAACCTGGAGTTTTTGATTGTCAGCTATTTTTATTATTTGAGAGTAAATCATTTCCCGACGTTTTTGAGCATCAACAATGACAAATGCCTCAGAAAGTTTTTTTTCATAATCTTGAGCGTGAAATAGTTCAATCTCTACGGGACTTAAAAAACGATGCCCTTTTGTTTTTGAGCCGGCTGATAGATCAAGTAAATCAAAAGAAACGACCTGCTCATCTAACATGGAAACAAGCCATTGAATCGGACGAACAAAGAGAAAGTCATTATTTCCCCATTTCATATAAGTTGAAAAAGTCATTTTAGAGATAATATCATCAGCTATTTTTTTAAGTATCTCCTCAGTCGGAACTCCTACTACATGCTTATTTGCATAGTAGTAATCTCCTTTTAAGATTAAATCATCTGGCGAAAGTCCTTGTCCACGTGAAAATCCTTGAATTGCCTTTGACCAATTTCCTTCAGTATCTTTTGCAATTTTAGTTGCTGGTCCCTTAACCTCTTCATTTATAGCTTCTGAACTTTCAGCAATTTCTTCTATCAAAAGAGCTAGACGTCTGGGACTTGAAAACTTTTTAATAGAAGAAAAAGAAAGTCGATTTTCCTTTAAGAACATTAACATTTTTTCTTCTAATTGAGCAATTGATGGGCCCACCAAATGAGCTGGCATTTCCTCAAGGCCAATTTCTAATAAATAAGTTTTCATTTCTCTCCTCCTGCTTCTTTTAAAATTGACTGATATTTCCCTTTTTCTCCTAGATATTTTTCACGCAAGTCCTTATCTTTTAATAAAGGAAATCCTAACTTTGCACGTTCTTCAATAAAGGTTTTGGCAAGTTTTCTTGCCATCGTACGTACTCTATGCATATAGCCTGCACGCTCTGTAACAGAAACAGCACCTGCTGCATCTAAGAGATTAAAAGTATGCGAACACTTTAAGATATAGTCATAAGCAGGATGTACTAAGCCTTTGTCTAATAATCTCAGTGCTTCTTGCTCAAACTCTACAAATTGTCTGAGCAAAAGTTCTTGGTTAGACTCCTCAAAGGCAAACTTTGAATGCTCATACTCTGGCTCTTTAAAAATATCACCATAAGCCACATCATTTCCCCATTCTAAATCATAGATACTATCACACTCTTGAACCACAATGGCAATACGCTCTAAACCATAAGTCACCTCACTAGTCACAGAATCAACTTCAATCCCACCTACTTGTTGGAAATAAGTAAATTGTGAACACTCTTGTCCGTCAATCCAAACTTCCCAGCCAATACCTGCACAGCCCATAGAAGGATTTTCCCAGTTGTCCTCAACAAAGCGAATATCATGCTCCAAACCATTGATACCCAAGGCAGCCAAACTTTCTAAGTACAGCTCTTGAATATTTTTAGGTGAAGGTTTCATCACTAGCTGAAATTGATGATGCTGAAACAAACGGTTAGGATTTTCACCATATCGACCGTCAGACGGACGACGTGATGGCTGTACATATGCTGCTCCCCAAGGTTCAGGGCCATTAGCACGTAGAAAACTATAGGGAGACATCGTTCCTGCTCCTAGCTCTGTATCATAAGCCTGCATTAGATTTGCTCCTTGCTTACTCCAAAAATCTTGAAGTGTTAAGATAATCTCTTGAAATGATAATTTTTTATTCATTTTTCTCCTTTTTCTAAAAATAAAAGTACCCCACACACTTGTCCTAAGACAAAGGGTGCGAGGCACGGTTCCACCTTTATTTTTACTTAATTTTTTTATTTTAATTTTATAAAATACCATATCATTTCTCAGACTTTCACCATCCTCTGAGTCGCTTGCCTTTTATTCTAGACTAAATTTTTAGAAAAGTCAACTAAAAACATTTCACTAACTCATCTCCTTCACTTTCTCTTCAAAACATTTTCCTTCTCATACAGTTTTGAGACAACCATAAATATTCTAGATTTCCTCAAAACTTAATTTCTTTAAATATTTAGCAATATTATCAAAGTTAGTATAAATAAATTTTTGCGTAAATCCTGATTACCTCAGTCGCTCTCTTATCTTTTCTTTTGCAACACTTGAGATTTTAATTACAATATCAGGAATAAGTATTTGAGCAACTAATGAATTATTCCACCAATTTAAATAAAACAGGATCTGATATCTGTCTTTAAGTCCAGCTTCATCCCATAAATCATCATAGTAATACGGATTAATACAGACTTTAAAATCGAAATCATCGTCTTACGTTGTTACTTGGCTTCCTTAATTTTTTTGATAGCTTCTTTTTTGCATCAGTTTGTAGCATTTTATCCACATTAAAGAGTCTCATCTCTGCATTTATCAGCCCAAGGACAGACATAAAGTTAAGTAGGCATGTCCTTTCTGGCTTTTGCTCTTCTGTATTTTTCTACCAACTCCTGAGTTAACTTGTGCACTTTCAGCAAGGATCGTCAGTACCCCGTCTGGTGAAAAGTCAAAAATATAGTAATTTTTTTCATGTCTAGCTTTTCATACGTGAAAGCTGCCTAAACTCAAAAAGTTGCTTGCAGATAGCTATCCACTCAGAAATATTTACATCCATTGCTAACTTACACGCTTGTCAGTATGATTGTTTTATCTGACTTAGATTGTCTGTGATGGTATTTCTAACCTTATACATATTTCCTTGACTGGCAGACTATCGTCGCCCTCTCTCAGGACATTAATGTCTGATACTCTCTACCAAAAACACAGTGTTCTTTGAGTAGTTTTTCAAAGGCGTTGGCCTCTTTTACACCTGGTATAAGCCAGAGAGTATGACGTAACTCCTCACGGTAAGCCTCTGTCGAAAATAAATAGTCTGTTTCACTTACTTTATTTGTAATATTATCTAAAAATACATTTACCTCATACTCGTAAACGAGTACCTTAAACTTATCTTCATCTACTCAGAAAGATTTACAGAAATTAAAGGACTTCGACTTATCTATAAAAATTTCCTTATTTTTTATCTCAAAGGTGTACATACTGACTTTAGGAAGACTTTCATAAGGATTTTTTTATC
>JBKECB010000076.1:0-2523 GCA_047974165.1 Lactovum sp. | reverse complement strand
GTGGAAATCGTTCCTATCGTGATTCTTCTAAAAAATCAGGACGAGACGGAAGTTATACAGTAGAAAAGAAACGTGATAATCGTCGTTCACGAGATCAATCTAAGAAAACAGCAGGACACATCAAGCAACCTGGTGGAAAGCAAGGTTTTGTGATGCGTGAGCGTGGTGAAAAATAAAAATAAGGACAATCAGTTATCTGATTGTCTTTTTTTGAAAGAGAAATAAAAAGAAGTGTGTTATAATTATTTAAAAAGCGAATCTTATCTCCTTTAAAAAAAGGAGTTTTTTTGTTGGAAAAATTAATCAAAAGTAAGAAGCGTGTTCAACAGTATGGTGAAGTTTTTACTCCTAGCTGGATGGTCCAAATGATGCTGGATACAGAAGAGATTAAGGAGTCTTGTCAGGATATTTATGCGACTTTTTTAGAGCCAGCAGCAGGGGATGGAAATTTTTTGACTGCAATTTTAGAGCGAAAGCTTCAAGCAGTTTTGAATCAGTTTGATAAGAAGTACTGGAAAACAAAATCCTTATTTGCTCTTGCCTCGATTTATGGAATTGAGTTCTTGTCTGATAATTTGGAGCTAGCACGTTCACGGATGTTTATGCTATATCTGGACTGGTATCAAAAGAACTTAGGAGAACAGCTGACGAGTCATCATAAGATTTATAAATCGGCTTACTTTATTATCTATAAAAATATCGTCCAAGGCAATACACTGACAAAATGTCACCCGGAAAATAATGACTTAATTTACTTTTATGAATGGCGTCGAGTCAAAGGAAGTGCCAGTAAGATTGAAGTAGAGAAGTTTAGCTTTATATCTTTACTTGATGAACAGGTCATTGAGTCAGAAACTCAACAGCTAAACTTGTTTGAATTGAAAACTGAGGAACAAGAAACAGTCTCAAATAGAAAGATTATTGAAATTCAAAAAATATATCAACTTGAGGAAAGCTAATGTCAAAAACAACAATAAAAACAACAAAGCGAATTTATCCACAAATTTATAATTATATCTTGCCAAATCTTTTGGAAAAAGAAGGATGGCAAAAGATTGGCTATACTGAGCGTGAAAATGTAGATCATCGTATTTTAGAGCAAGTAAAAACTGCAGCAATTGATTATTCTAAAGATTATCAAAAACTTTGGGTGAAAAGTGCACGCTTTAAAGGTGACTTTGAAAGTTTGGATGAAGGTTGGTTTGATGATAAAAAATTTCATCATTTTTTAAAGCAACATAATATCCCAAATGATAAGACGCATGGTAAAGAATGGTTTTATTTTAATGGACAACCTGCGAAATCTCAGGAACTTTTTGAAAAGTTTATCAATAAAGATTTTTCAGAGATTCAATTCTCAGATGAAAAGAGAAACTATCAACTTCGCTCTGAACAAGAAGAAGCAGTTACACAAACGCTAAACTATTTTTCAAGTCATAAGCAAGCTGAGTTTCTTTGGAATGCTAAGCCGAGATTTGGGAAAACGCTGACGACTTATGATTTGCTAAGACGTTTAAAAGCTGAAAATGTTCTAATTGTGACAAATCGCCCTGCTATTGCAAATTCTTGGTATGATGACTTTGAAAAATTTATTGCCTGGCAGACAAATTACAAATTTGTGTCTGAATCAGAAAGTTTAAAACAACGTTATCCGCTGTCCCGTCAAGAATGGACCGAACTTTTAAGAACTAATGAAGAGCTTTCTTTAATTGAATTTATTTCTCTTCAAGACTTAAAAGGCTCGAAGTATTTTGGTGGTGTTTATAATAAACTTTGGGAAGTGGCGAATTATGACTGGGACTTACTGGTAATTGATGAGGCGCATGAAGGAGTGGATACTCTTAAGACAGATACTGCTTTTAATCAGATTAAAAGGAAACAGACTCTGTATCTAACAGGAACTCCGTTTAAAGCTTAGCCTCAGGGAAATTTCCATCTGAAGCGATTTATAACTGGTCTTATCAAGATGAACAAATGGCAAAAGAAAGTTGGGAAAATTATCGTGAAGGAAATAATCCTTACCAGTCACTTCCTAGCTTAAGCCTCTTTACCTATCAGATGTCAGAGATGATTACAGATAAGATTAATCAGGGAGCATTGATTTCTGGAGAAGAAAATATTGACTATGCATTTGACCTGAATGAATTTTTTAAGACAAAAGAAGATGGGAGCTTTGAGCATGAAGCAGAGGTGAAAAAGTTTTTAGAGAGCTTGGTGATGTATGAAAAGTTTCCTTTTTCAACAGCTGAGCTTAGAGAAGAGGTTAAACATAGCCTTTGGCTCTTAAATCGTGTGGCATCAGCTAAAGCCTTAAAAAAATTACTGGAAGCTCATACTGTGTTTGAAAATTATGAGATTATCCTTGCAGTTGGAAGTGGTCAATTGATAAATCAAGAGTCTGAGGATAGTTCTGCAAATAAGAAATCTTTAGATCGAGTCAAGACAGCAATCAAAGCACATAATAAGACAATTACTTTATCTGTTGGTCAACTCACGACAGGAATTACGATTCCAGAATGGACA
>JBKECB010000086.1:0-22726 GCA_047974165.1 Lactovum sp. | reverse complement strand
TTCTAAGAAAAAAGATATCTTATGAAAGGTTTTTTATATCTCTTCCTAGCTGTACATTTTCTTAGTAATTAACATATTTTCCTATTGATTTTACTCGACAAGCACTACTTTCAATCGTATTTCTAACTCAGCTAACTTTCTTTTTGTCTACTAAAGTAGTCTGTCAGGCCAGTTTGAGCTTAATATATTTGTGAGAGGTTTTGTATCTTCTTTATTGCCTAAAAGATTTATGCTGGATAAATTCATTTTTATTTTTTATAAAAATCTCAGCAAGTTATAACTAAGATTAATTTTTAATCAATCACTACTTTTCTCGAATTGATTCCTTTAATTGGAATTGGGATGTAAGCTGTTCGTGTAATCACTGTTAACTCGACATCATGTTCTCCTGTAGACAAGCCATTTTCCTGCTTGACACGTATCTTTAAAGGACGATCATATTCCCATTTATAACTTGTCACAGTTTCCATTTCTTTTAGTGTAAACCAATCTTTTCCTTCAGCACTGCAAATAATATTCTCTTCGGCGATTTCTTTACCATCTACTTTTACTTGAATATCATCTACCATGGATAGGGGAATACCACGATAGTAAGTAATAAATGTTTCAAGCTCAAAGCCAACGACTTTACCATCTAAAACTGTATTCCGACAAGAATTTTCTTTAAATACATTATTATCAAACATACTTTCCTCCTTTAAGCTTCTAACTCTGTAATGATTTCAGCCAACATCTTTTGATGTGCAGCTACTTGCTCTTTTTCAACCATTGGCTGTCCAGGTAATGTCCAACGATTACCTTCATACTCTGTCGCCACATAGCCATCATAGTTTTTCTCATGAAGGTAAGTTAAGATTTTTTTATAATCAATCGAATACTCAATACCTTCATCTGTCATTTCCCAAAGTTTAAAATGGAAGTGTTTTACATAAGGCATCAGATCATCTAGTGCTTCTAAGCTTGTATTTTCATAGCCATTAGCTAGCATGATATAAGGCATATCTTTACCTTGAGCCATCGCTGCTAGTTCTGCCTTCATTTTTGTTTTTCCATCTTCAAAAGCAGACATACCATCCAAACCTTTCTCAAATAAAGCGTCAAAGTAGTTGATAATTTCTGGATTTACTCCTAAAACTTTTTGATTATAGTCATTAAACACACGTGGGATACGATGGCAGAAGATACCTGTATCCACAACTAAACCACAGTAAGGTGAGTTTACACGCTTCATTTCCTTGATAAATTCTGCCGTCTCCGGCTGGTCAAAACTCATACCTGCATGAATTTCTAAAGCAATAGCAACATCATATTTTTCAGCAAAAGGTAAGAGCGGCTCAATAACAAAAGCAGGAACCATAGACACTAGACGGATAAGTTTAAACCCAAGACGTGACGCCAACTTAATTTCTTTAATCAATAAGTCAATACATTCTTTTTCTGTTAGTTCACGATTTTTATATAAATTTGTATTTAAAAATACATCCGCACAGACAGGTTTTACCTTAGCCTTTTGCATGATAACATCCCAATGCTCTAGAGTTTCCTCTGTAGGTTCTGGCGTGTTATGTAGCATTTGATCAGGCAAAATTTCAAAGCCTTGTACCTTTAGTTCATCTAAATAAGCAATAATTTCTTCTAAAGACATACGCTTATTCATAAATTCATCTTGTAAGCTATATAAGCTAACCGCTGTTTTTATTGTCATTTTTCCTCCTTTGTAAGTTCCACAATTTTTATTCCAAGTTCTACATCATCATTTTCAGGAAAAATAAGTTCTCCTGCTGTAATTTCTGGAAAGGCGATAATAATCATATCTTCTTTTTCTTCTTCAGCCAGCATTTCTAAATCTACTCTGGCTAATTTTGTTTCATGGCTTATTTTTTGTCCTTCTTTCACATAAATTTGAAAAGGACGGCCTTCTAAATTCACTGTCTCAAGTCCCATATGAACAATCACATTTTTTCCTGATGTACTTTCAATACCAATCGCATGTTTGCTAGAAAATACCATCGTAACCGTCCCAGACACTGGGCTATAAACATCAGAACTTTTAGGCTTAATTGCAAAACCTTCTCCCATCATTTTTTCTGAAAAAACAGGATCAGGAATATCCTCCATCTTTATAAATTGACCTTGAACTGGAGTATATATTCCATAGTCTACTTCTTTTTTCTTAAAAAAATCAAACATTTCTTCTCCTTTTTAGATAACAAATTGTCGAAGGTATTGACTACTTAAAGTAATCGATTTTTTTACAGCTTCAAAATCTTTCTCAAAAGCCTTATCTTCAACCTCAATACAGGAGTAACCAGCATAGCCAATATCTGTCAAAGCAGACACATATTTTCCCCAGTCCACATCACCTAAGCCAGGTAATTTCGGACTCATATATTGAAGAGGCGTTGCCATCACTCCAACATCATTAAGCTTTTCTTTATAAATTTTTATATCTTTGTAGTGGACATGGAAGATTTTTTCCTTAAATTCATAGAGTGGAGCAATGTAATCAATATTTTGCCAGATAAAATGTGATGGATCATAGTTGATACCTAGATTTTCAAAAGGTAAAACTTCAAATACTTGACGCCAAATAGCTGGACTTGTAAATAGATTTTGTCCACCAGGCCACTCATCTTCTGTAAATAACATCGGACAATTTTCAATAGCTACTTTAACTGATTTTTTTTGAGCATATTCTAAAATATCTGTCCATACTTTTTTTACTTCTTTTAGATTTTCAGAAATAGACTTGGATGGCATACGGCCTATAAAAGTCGTAATCATATTAACATCCATCAAAGCTGCAGCATCAATCAAGACATAAAGGTGATTAATCACCTCTTGACGCTTCTCCAGATCCTCATCTAGTGGATTTGGATAATAAGCTAAGGAAGAAATTTCTACTGATTTTGACTTTGCATAAGTTTTTAATTCTTCTGCTTTTTCAGCTGTTAAGTTAGCAACATCAATATGAGAAACACCTGCATATCTTCTAGCTGCCTTGCCTTGTGGCCAACAGGCAACTTCTACACAATTTAATTTATTTTCAACTACAATATCAATCATTTCTTCAAAAGTTGACTGATCTAAGATTGCTGAAACTAATCCTAATTTCATTATTTTACCTTTCTAACTCTCTTTATTATTCAAAGGACACACTACGATGCTCTTGAGCTGATATACGAATAGCATCTAATAACTTCATCAGTCGAAGAATTTCTTCTGGCTTGACAACAAGTTCACTTCTACCTTCAATATAGTCATTATAAGCTTTAAAATACATCTCATGATTGACCTCTACTTCTGGAAGTGCTTCTGTAATAATACGACCTTCTGGTGCAGGTCCAAAAGAGCGTGTTGGACCTGCTGCCGTCATTGTAATCTGCCCTGGAACATTACGTAGTAAATCTGTTGTTCGGATAATTTTTCCTTCTGGATGAAAGCCATCAATTACTGCACTTCCTTCATTTCCACCCAAGAACCAATGACGTTCAAACCAGCCATCTTTATCATTCAAGAAATAAGTCCCCAGTTCAACCTGTCCTGTAACTCCATTTTTAAATTGGAGTTGAATGTTAAAATAATCATCCACATCTGTATTAATAACATTTTTTACCGTTGCATAAACTGTTTCAAGCTCACTATCTACCATATAAAGCATTTGGTCTAGTAGATGTACTCCCCAATCATAAAGCATACCACCACCAAATTCTGGATAAATATGCCAATCATGCATGTTACCATTAAAACCATACAAGCTATTTTTTATCGTATAGACTTGACCTAGCTTTTGAGATTTATAGACTTCTTTTGCAATATTATAATCTTTATCCCATCGTCTTTGATGATGAATCGTAAATCTTACCCCAGCATCCTGTGTGAGTTTCTGCATCTCTTCAAACTCTATTGCATTCATAGCTGCTGGCTTTTCACAGATAATGTCCTTACCTGCCTTTGCTGCTTTTCTAACCATTTCTAAATGTAGGTGATTTGGTACAGCAATAATTACTGTCTCTACTTTTTCATTTTTTAGTAACTCATCTGCTGTAAGGTAAGCCTCATAAGAGTCTCCTACATTCTCAAGTTGGAGTTGGTTAATATCACAAACAGCTACAACTTCTGAAAAGTTTAATTTCTGAAGCATTTTTGCATGTGTTTGCCCCATAAATCCAAAGCCTATAATTCCAAAACTTATCATTATTTTCCTTTCATTTCTAAGAAACTAAAAGTAGTTTCCTCTTATCTTTAGTCCCATAACTTAATACTTCATCCATCTCTGGTGGCATGTAAGAAGAGCTAAATCGGTAGTCGACTTCTATTTCATGATAGCCTTCTTTTAATCCTTCTTTTTGCTTTACATGGATTATAACCGGCTTTAAAACATTCCATTGTATTTCTGAGACAGTCTCCATTTCCTCAGATGTATATTTTTGTCCCTCAAATTCATACAATAGTTCTTCTTGTGCTATTAAGACACCATCTACTATTACAGTGAATGGACGAAGTTGAGATAACCACAAGCCTCTATAATACATTAGTCTGACAGCAAATTGAAACCCGACACTTTTATTATTTTCTAATATATTTTTAAATCCCTTAGATTGGATACATTCTTTTTCTAACATTTTCTCTCAACTTCCTAGTAATTGTTTCATCATAAGTTGATGACGCTTGATTTGATCTGACACATGAGACTGAATATCTGCTTTTGCTCCTTCATATTCACTAATAAGATAACCTTCCCAGTGATTAGAAATCAAAGTTTCAATAATTTCTTTATAAGGAATTACAACTTCGTTAAAATTTCCATCCATCCTTAAAAATTTAGCATGACATACAAAGACATATTTTAGTAGAGGAATTAATTCTTCTACCTTACTATGCTCACACGGTGGACCTACAAAATCATGCTCAGAAAATCCAACTAAAGAATTATCGCCTGTTTGAAAAATACTAAAATCAATATTTAATCCAAAGAATTTTGTCTTTTCTTTTTCAATAAACTCAACAAATTCATAAATCATTTTAGAGTTTAAAATAGTTGGACTATGAATTTCTGGGCACATTCGAACATCATATTTTTCTGCTAATTCTAATGCTGCTTTTATAAATTCTTTCCAATTTTTCACAGGTGTCAAGGTATTATCAATCACTCCTAATTTTGTCCTTAACACTTTAAATCCTAATTTATTTGCAATGATAAAATCTCTTTCCAGCATTTGAACACTTTCTTTAGTCGTTAATTCACGACCTTTATAAAGACGAGAATCTACCCAATGTCCATATTCAGCTGCTTCTAGATGATACTTATCTAATTTTACATGCCAGTCTTCAATCCATTTTTCTGACAGATAAGGATATGCCGGGAGATGAGAATTTGCTAGAATCTCAACTCCTGTTGCTCCTGTATCACTGATATCTTTTAAAATATCATCAAAATCCATTGAAATACCATAAACTTTATTATAACTATAAGCGGTTACACCACGTTTAATTAAATTCATTTTAATCTTCCTTAATCTTCAAATAAAACTACTTTTCCTGTTTCAGCTGATTTATAAATTGCCTCCAAAATTTGTGTAACTACAATAGCTTGTTCTGGTTTCACTAAAGGTTCTGTGTCATTTAAGATAGCCTCAACCCATTGAATCGCCTCAGCATCTCTTTGCTCCAAGCTTGCACCTTCAAATCCAAAGACACCTCCAGCATCAGAAGGCTGAGTTTGCTCAAGCTGATTATGATCAGCCTTATTAAAGATAACATAGCCTTGATCTAAGAAGGCCTTACCAAACATTTCAGCTCCTCCTTCAGTCCCACATAGTGTTACTTGTGCTTCTTTAGGATTAATCATATTAAGAGCCCAAGCTGCTTCTAAGAAGATTGTCGCTCCATTTTTCATCTTAATAAGACCAAAGGCTGAGTCTTCCGTTTCAAATGTTTCTGGATTCCAAGGACCAAACATATTTCCCATTGGGTTATCCTTTAACTTTTGATAAGTTGACCCCAATACCATTTCTGGCTCATAATTATCCATAAACCAAAGTGTCAAGTCAAGAGCATGTGTCCCAATATCAATCAATGGTCCTCCACCTTGCTTAGACTTGTCAGGAAAAACTCCCCAGGTTGGCACGCCTTTGCGACGAATGGCATGTGCTTTTGAGAAATAGATTTCTCCAAGCTCACCTTTTTCACAAGCATCTTTTGTTGCTAATGAGTCTGTACGGAAACGATTTTGATAACCAATAGTTAATTTTTTCCCTGTACTTTTTGCGGTATCCAACATTAACTTTGCCTCTTTATAGTTAATCGCCATAGGCTTTTCACATAAGACGTGCTTTCCACCTTCAAGTGATGCAACTGTAATTTCTGCATGAGAGACATTCGGAGTTAAGACATGAATCACGTCAATATCAGGATGATTTGCCACTTCATGATAATCTGTTGTCACCAAGGCATCTTTTATACCATAGTCAGCTGCTGCTTTTTCAGCACGCTCTTTTTTAATGTCACAAAAGGCAATGATTTCAAGTTTATCAAATAATTTTTCTAAGGCTGGAAAGTGTTTACTTGTTGCAATTCCGCCACAACCGATAATACCAAATTTTAGCTTTGTCATAATAATGACCTCCATTTTTTATTTACATATTAATTATAAAAGGATTAAGACTTTCTTTCTCCACTTTTTTACTTTAAATCTCTCTCTTTTTTAAACGAAAAAATTTAATTTTTTATTTTTAGTATAAAAATCAATCATACTTTTTTATCATTCTTTACTTTCCTGTGTCAAGATGACTTCTCCAATAATACCAATTGCCTCCATTACTTCAAACTGATTAATTAGTAACTTCTCTCTTGCCAATTGTCTGTCTGCAGTAGTAAAAACATTAATCTCTATTTTATTTTCCCCTAGTTTTAAATTTTCTGAGAAAGAAGTTGAATAAGGTGGAGCAATTAGACTTGAGATTTGTTTTCCATTTATTTTTATCTGACAGCCATCAAAAACACGTGAGATAAAAAGATGACAAGGATCTTTATCTGTCAATAAAAAACTATTAGAATAACTAATTTTCCCACTAAAGTCTACAAAGTTATGACTTAAATTTTCAAACTTATTTATTTCCTTCTGATAAATCAAAGCTCCCTGACTGTTATATAAACTCATCAACCAATTATTTTCAAAGTGAAGATCTTTAAAATTAGCAGATACTTTCTTGACAGCTTTTCTTTTTTCATCTGTTAATAGATAAAACTTAGCTTGATAAGGAGATATTTTTTGTAGATTTCTACTGACATGATAATATTTATCTTCCTTCAAGTCATATTCATAACAGTATTTTTTTAGCTTTAAAAAAGAAAATTGATAGCTATCATTGAGCGACTCGTTATGTACCATCATCCAGTCTTCCCCATTTTTTATCTGACGTCGAACTGCAAGTTTGGCATTTCCTTTATCAAGCTGCTTAATATTCTTATAAGATTCAGTTTGTAAGACGAGCTCATCCAATGAGTATGAGTTATGTTCTTTAAAATTTGTTAATTTTGTTTGCTCATCATCCACATAAAATAAGGGAACTTGATTTATAAAAATAAAAACTTCCTCATCTAATTTTTGGATAAAATCATACACTCTTTTAGGTAAAGTATCTGTTTGAGGGATGATTAACTTCTCAAAAGTCTGCTGATGAATTTGGAAAGTATTTTCTTTGATTATAGCTTTATCCAAGTCCTCAATCGTCAAATAAAGGAAATCAATTTGATGTTGAGATAAGACTTTTGATGGGACTTGCATTTTCATACTCTCAGCCAACCACTCTAACTCTGCATCATACAAAATTGCAAGCTTAACATCCAACTTTCCTCCTGATAAAAGATTGGAAGCCGCTCCCATCTCCTGCATTAAAGTCTTAAAAAGTGGAAATTGTGGATTACAACCATTTGCATAAAAATGTGGTGGAGAATCTAAATCTGGAAATTCAGACATTGAAAATGCATGAGGGACAAAATTATAAATCCCTCTTACCAACAAGCTATCTAAAATCCACTTCATATTTCGTATACTCAACTGCCAACCATAAGCACCATAAAGCTCACAAAAGGCTTGTCTTGACTTTTCAGGGTCTAGCTGAGCACAAGAATCTGCAAGTTTTGGTAAGCAATACTGATAAAAAGTCCCATCATTTTGTGAACTATTTGTCCTAAAGCTTTCATCTCCAGCAATCGTGATTTGACTACTGATAATATCAATTCCAGCCATCGACTGTCCTTTCATAGCTTTAAAGTAATGACCTGCTCCTCTACCAAGCCTTGAGTGCATATTATTATCCTCAATAACATGACCAATATAGTCCACATTTCTTTTCTTACACCAGTCTCCAATATTTTGGCTGAAGTTTTTACGGTATAAATCCGTGATAAGTGTCATGTATTTTAGACGTATACTTTTTTGTTTATTTTTTTCTTTTGTTTCATTCCAAAGCAAGGCTAAAAAAGGTAGATCTTCTTTTAGATACTCTGCAACTTCAGCTGACCAAGGAAGAGCCATATCTTTACCTATTTTATTATCCTTACTAAAATCAAGAATATTCCCAAATCCTGGCTCATCTGAAAAGAAGCCTCTGAAAACATTCCCAAAATAAGATGAAAACTTTTGATAGTGTGTCTCATAAACTGTATCAACCAGTAAATTTACAGAATCTTTACTAAGCATATTAATATAATCTGAATCTCCAGCATTTTCAGTTGTTTGGTAAAGAACAAAGACACGCCAATTCCCTTTAGGAAATGTGTAATTTAAAAATTCTAAATCTTTAAAAGTAGTCAAATCTATATAACTTTCAGAAAGTATATTATCATACAAGAGTGGGTAGGCTACAATTGCTTGAATTTCATTTTTTTCTATTGCTCGTTCATAACTTTCTGGCTTTTTTCGATCTGACCACTTACGTTTTGGTTTACGCATTAAATTTATATTTAAAGTCAGCTCATAAGCTTCGCTATAAACATCTGCACTACTATAGTAAAGATATTCTTTCTTTAAATCCAGACGCTGTTTCACCGCTCCATTAGCATAGCCTGTTGGAAAGTGAGCATCATCAAGCAGCCAGACACGCATATCAAGAGCTTTCGCATATTCTAAAATCTGATAAAAATCCTCCCACCAACCTTCTTTTAAAAATTCTGGATGAGTACGTGATTCTATAACAAATTCATCAATATTTGATTCTTTAATACCATTAATTTCTTCTTTGACACGTGAAATTTCTTCTCCCTTTAACCATAAAAATGGAAAAATATGAGATTGATGTTCCGACATTTTCTTCTCCTAGTAAAAAATATACTCCAACTTTAACTACTTTTAGTTAGAATATATTTTTATTTTCTTTTTAATTATTTGTAAGTTTATTTTCAAAATCTTTATCTGGACTTGATAGGAAATAAGTCATAACGAAGGAAGAAATAAAAGCAACAACAAGTGTCATAATTCCCCAAAATACATTTGCACCTAAATTTTCTCCTCCAAAGTAAGCAAAGATATTGAAGACTCCTGATAGACCTGGAGCAAAAATCTTTACTCCCATCAATCCTGAAAGACCCCCAGCAATAGAAGTACCTAAACAAGCAAAAACAAAAGTTTTCTTAGAAGGAATTGCAATACCATACATCGCCGGCTCTGTCACACCTAGCAAAGCAGTAATACCTGTTGAAATACCTAGTGACTTCACCTCTGAATTTTTACTACGTAATGCAACAGCAAGTACTGCACCAGCCATACCTAAAGCTGCAGGTGCAAGCATACCATAGATAGGATCATAGCCGTATTGAATCGTGTAATTGATCAAGATAGGAACAACACCCCAAGCCAAACCAAAGAGAATAATCACAGACCACAAACCACCAAAGAGAACACCTGTCAAGACAGGACTAAACTTAAAGATTGCTTCTAAACCAACAGATAAGAAATTAGAAAGCAGAGTTACAAGTGGACCAACGATAAGTAAAACAAGTGGGATTGCAATAACAATGACAAAGAATGGAACAAAGACCATTTGTAATACATGAGGTAAATATTTTTTGAAGAATTTTTCCAAAACAGACACAAGCCAAGCCGCAAAAATAGCAGGCAAGACAGTATTAGAATAATCGATATAAGTCAAAGGAATAAAGAAAAGATCCGCTGCTTTTTCTGATGACACAGCTGCTAGTAAGTCTGGATAGACAAGGACAGCACCTACTAAGGCTGAAAGATAAGGTGTTGCCTTAAACTTTTTACCAGCAGTAAAGGCAATAAAAATAGGGAAAAAGTAGAAAATTGCATTAGCTGTAGCATACAAGACCATATAAGTACTTGACTCTGCTGACATCCACTTAAGTTGAACAAATAAAGACAAGAGACCTTTTAATGTTCCACCTGCAGCAATGAGTCCAATCAATGGAACAAAAGTTCCAACAATAATACCAATTATACGGTTAAATAAACTTTCTTTTTCTCCCGCTTCATCTTCTTTGACATCTAATTGTTGACTAGCTTCTAGATTTGTTAGAGCAATAAACTCTGAATAAAGATTACCTACTTCTGTCCCAATGATAATTTGGTATTCTTTTCCTTGTTTATTAATTCCAACTACAGACTTTACAGCTTTTACCTTATCATCATCCACAAGGTCATAATTTTTAAATTGTAATCTTAAACGTGTAAAGCAATGTGTCGCACTGATAACATTTTCTTTACCGCCCACTGCTTCTAGTATCTCATTAATTTGTTCTTGATATTTCATAACATATCCTTTCTTTTATCTAATTGAGGTGCTTGATTATAATTGATAATTTTCCAACTTCCCTCATCTATTTCTATAATCGTAATTCCAGCATTCACTAATACCTCTGCACAATTAATCGTTGGATCAATCATATAAGCAATATTACGAATTGTATTACCATGTGTGACAAGAACAATCTGCTCTTGGCTGTCATAATTTTCCTGAATTTTAGTCAAGCCCTCCTTTAATCTTGATCGAAAGTCAAGATAGCTTTCTGCATCTCCTGTGTCATCTGCCTGATGAAAAATATTCATCACCTCAGCCATTGACCCATTTTGATAGAGATCATTGACAGATTGAAAGCCTGATTTTTTAGCTGCTTCATCCCAAGCTTCTTTTGCATCAGCTCCTTCATAATAACCAAAAAACGACTCTCTAAATTCTGGCATACTGATTGCAGGATTTTTTAAGCCCAGTACTTCCCCAATTTCTTTAGCTGTTTCAATCGTTCGCCCTAAATCACTTGTAATCATATGATGAATCTCATAAGCTTTTAAAAGCTCTCCACAGCTCCTAGCCAGTTCCTTACCTTTTTTTGTTAAAGGTGTATCTGCCCAACCTTGCATACGATTATATTTATTTAAGTATGTTTCACCATGCCGTACAAGATACAATCTCATTTCTTCCTCCTTTTTTCATTTAGTTAATTACTAAACTTATTCTTATTTTATTTAACCACTCTTGTAAGCGTTTTTCTACACAAAAAACGTATCAATTCTGATACGTTTTATTTAACTAGTTTCTATTTATTTATAAATCTTAAAAAAAACACATCTTTTTTTAAGATAATCAATTAATTTCAATCAATAACATGTCATGAGGATTTAAATCTACTGCAAGACTTAACTTCTTATCTATTGAGTAAATCTCTTCTTTTTTTAAAGTAGGAATACAGCGATGCTTTAAATACTCAACCTCTTCTTTTTTATAATTTGATTTCAAGCTTAAGGTATTGGCTTCACCTATAATTGCACCACTATTTACCCCCATCCTTCTTGTTTTTATACTATACTTTCTGTCCGTTTCTAAATCTGTCAGAACTAAATTAAATTTACTTACTCCTGTATTTTCAAACATTTCTGTCACATTTGTTCGATTAAAAGATTGATTTACCCAGTAATATTGACTACTTAAGTGACTATACTGATAAAGTAAAATAATAATTTGACTACTATTTCTTGTAACTACAATACCTTCATCAACATATAAAAACTCCAGACCTAAAGCATTTAAAAAATCAAAGGAATAGAAGGCTGGCTTTGGAATTCCATTTTTAGTAATCAAGCCTGAGCCACCAAAAATCTCTGAGTTATTAACATCAACAGCAATAGATGAAAAATCAGAAAGTTGCCAGTAGCCTATCAAATCAACCTTTTCTAAAATAGGAAGGATATTTTTTAAAATATAAGGACCTTTAAAAGCAGTATCATTGACAATATCTCGGCTACTAATTGTGACATTGAACTCTGTAATATAAAGATCTTTGCAAAGCCCAACCTCATGAAGTAAAGCATATAACTTCTGTATTGAAGATATCAGATACTCTGAGTCTGGTGAAATATAAATATTCGGTCGATGATTAGAAAAATTTTCTTTAACTTTATCAAGTGGAAAGACACAAAGGCTTAAAAAGTCAGGTTTTACTTTTTCTTCTGCCCATTTTTTAATAAATCTTTCTATTTTTAATTCCTTAAGATCAATACTTAAGCCTGACCCTCCTAATTTAATTTTAGGATGAATTTGAGTTACTGTTTCCTTTACTAGACTAAAATAGGCTAAATAACCTTCATCTGTTGCTAAATCTATCTCTTTTCCATGAAAACTAAATAAGGCAAGCTCTCTGTGCTTAAGATGTGTCAAAACAATCTCGTCTGGCTTGTAAAGATCTAATATCCAATGACTCACCTCTTCATAACCATACTTTTCAATACAATGCTCCAATAGTTTTTGATAGCGTTCTAGTAAGCCTTCCATTTTCTTATTTGGAAATTGAAGTACTTCTTGTTTGATCAATTCCATATTTGTAGTATGAACCGTCTTCCCTTTGATACCTAACTCTAAAAACGGAAGCATATCTAAATCTAAAATAGCCTGAATAATTTCATCAAATTTTGTGTAATCATATTGACCATTAACCTCAGGTAAAATAGCATTACTAATAATCCCCCAAACTCTACCATATTTAAAATTTGTATAATCTTTCGTTTGACGTATTCTTTTAATAAAACTTCTGTGAAGCAGATCTTCAGCATAGCCAAGATTAATCATTAACTTATCATAAGAAAGATAATTTGATTTTTCTTTTAAATCTACCGAAGACTTTTGACTTGAAATTATTTTTTCATCATACTTTTTGATAAGTTGTTCTTTCTCAATATATTCCTTAATATCTTCAACATCCTCTAACTCTAATTCTTGAATCTCAACTTTTTCTTGAAGGATTGAGTCTTGCTTAACCTCTTTACGATATTGCGTAGGTGTCAGTCCTTGATATTTTTTAAAAATACGGTTAAATGAATTAATATTTGAAAAACCTGAAGAAAATGCAATGTCAATGATAGGCTTTTCTGTTTCCAAAAGAAGACGCCTAACTTTTTCAAGTCGCTTTTTTATAATGTATTCCAAAATACCAAGACCATGATGCTCTTTAAAAAGTCGAGACAAGTATTGTTCTGACATGAAAAGTTTTTGAGATAAGGCTGTCAGTGTAATTTCCTTGTCAAAATAATTATCAATATAAAACCTAATTTCATCCATTTTATGTCGATTTTCCATCTTTTGAGCAACAGTCACCTCTTTACAGTAATATTTTTCTAATAAGAGCAGTAAGGAAAAATACTCCTGATAAATTTTTGTAAAGGCAACATTATCAGTCTCAACTTTCATCAAAAGTAATTGTCTTAAAGAATAGGCAAGGTCAAGATTAGTGGTGTTCGCATTTTCAGTTGAATTTCCAATAAAAATATAATCTTTTTTATCCATTGAATTTGTCACAAAATAATCTAGAGAAAACTTAAAAACTTTTCCTTTAATTTCTTTGATTTCATAGATATCTGATTTTGTTAAAATAAGGAAATCATTATTTTCTAAAAGAATTTCTTTATCTCTCAAAGCTACACGAGTTTGTCCCATTAGAGTAAAAATAATACGTATTTTAGAATCAAAATATTGTATCTTATCTATATTTTTTAACTGTTTGATTTCAATATTTTCCCAAGGTTGTAAAAAGTCCATATTTCTCCTTTTTCTTTCAGTTGATTATACTATATTTTTCCAGAAGAAAAAACTAGAAATTTCTTTCTAGCTTTTACTTATATTTTCTTTCAGCATAAACTCGTCCTGATTTTTTTGCGAGTCGGCGCTGATATTTTGTTCGTGTCTTATCTTGTCGTGTAGGATTTGACTGATTGTATTGGATAGATAAAATCAAGCCAATTCCTACAATATTTGAAATTAAGTTTGAGCCTCCTTGTGAGATAAATGGTAGGGGAATCCCTGTCAATGGTAAAAGTCCAATCGTTGCTCCGATATTTTCAAAAACATGAAAAAGAAGCATCATCGTAAAACCACCCGCAATAAAAGTATAAAATAAATTATTTGCTTTCAGTGTGGCACGCATCATCCGATAAATTAAGTAAAGATAGAGAAAAATAACAACTGAACTTCCAACAAAGCCAGTCATCCCACTGATAACAGTAAAAATCATATCTGATTCACGAACTGGAACTGAAATTTCAGAAAATTCCATCCCAACACCAAATACACTTCCCATGGCTGTTGCAATTAAAGACTGTGACTGCTGATAAGAGTTACGCTGTACATCATCAAAAGGATGTAACCAGGCTTGAAAACGAGCAGATTGATAAGATTGGAAGCCAAGATTAGATAAAATTTCCTGTCCATTTTCTGTCATTACAATATAAAGAAGAAGACTGACAGACAAGATAAAGAAAATAATTATAGGAAGTAAAATTTTCCAGCTAACCCCTGAAATCAACAGTAATCCAGCAAAAATCGCAAAAAAGACAAGCAGAGTTCCAAAGTCATTTTGCATCTTATAGCCAACTAAAATATAAATAATCGGTAAAAAAGAAACCGTCATCTCTAAAATTAGAAAAAGATCAGTTTTTAAGTTTCGTTGTGGATTCTTCTTTCGAAAATTGACAATTAAACGTGCCGTAAATAATATATAAGCAACTTTCATAAGCTCTGAAGGCTGAAAAAGTGTTGAGCCATTAATCGTAATCCAACTTTTAGCTCCTGTCAGTCTTACAACCTCTGGACTGTAAAAAAAGATAGGCACAATCATCAAAATAAGCCCTATCACATATAAGAATGGAGCTATATTCCAAAGAGCCATACTATCAAAATGCATAACAAAAAATGCTGCAACAATCCCTAATATCAACCAAGTTCCTTGCTGTAAAAGCATTGTCTGAGCTCTATCAGGGTAATCCGTTGTTAAAGAAAACCAAAGAGCAACAAAGCCTATAATAATCAGTAAAAGAACAGGTAAAATTAGAGCATAATCTATTCTCGAATCATTCAATCCACTTCCACTTTTGATTCTATCCATGTTTATTAACCACCCATAATTTTCTTAATTAATTCAGACCCATAAATAAGGGCGTAAGAATATGCCAGTATTGAAGGTATTTTCCCAATCAATATTGACATTAAAAAGAATTTCCACGTCATCTTTGTTTGACTAGAAATTAAGACCAAGGCATCATCTGGAGCAACTGGTGAAAAAATTAAAGTAAAAAAAATCCAATCGTAACGTTTTTTACTCTTCTCATAAATTCCCATAAAACGATGATAAGTTTTTTCTTTGACAAAAGTTTTTATTAAATTTACCCCATAATATCTACCAATATGAAAAAGTAAAATTGATCCAATACAAATCCCTAAATAATTATAAATAAAACCAAGAAAAGGTCCAAAAATTAAAACACCTACTGCTTGTGAAATTCCACCAGGGATAATAGGAATCACAATCCCTATTATTTGAATTGTAATAAAAATAAAAGGAGCAATAATTTCATGGGCAAGTAAAATTTCTTTTAGTTTTGTTTCATCTGTTAAAGCACCAATACGATAAAGATAAATAGCCCCCATAATTGTAGCTAAAAAGCCTAAAATTGAAATAATATTAAAAGCTTGCTTTATAAATTTTGTAACTGTTGGACTCATCCATCTCCTTAATCTTTACATTAGATAGTTTTCTAAGACCTTCATATACTTAAATCATCTTTAGAATATTCTTTTAAATACTCCTCACTCTCCTTAATCCACGTACTTAGTTCTTTTGAAATTGACTGAAAACCAATTTTCGTTTGCCCATCTGTTACAAAATGTTTACGCTTGCTCTTATGTATTTCTTGATTTTCTTCTAATGTACGACAAGATAAAGAAATCTTTTCACTATATTCATCATAATCAAAAACCTGAACTTTTATCTTCTGTCCAATCTCAACACTTTCGTAGATATCATTAACAAAACCTGATTGAATTTCTGATATATGAACCAGTCCTTTTTTATTCTTATCAAATTTTACAAAAACACCATAATTTTGAATTCCGATAACCTCTGCTTCAAAAATATCACCTATTTTTATCTGATGTAATTTTAGCTTATATTTAAATACTTTTGATTTTTTCTTTTTCTTTTTGAATTCTTGAATCTCAACAGATAAAATTTTCACTTCTTTATAAGGACGATTACTGTAACTGTCACAGTCTACATTTGCAATCTTATCAAGTATTTTATAAGAATTTTCATCTATTAATTGACCAAATACTGTATGTCTACGATCAAGATGTGGAGTTCCACCTTTTTCGCTATAAGCTTGAGCAATCTCTTTAGGCCAAGCTGCTGACTCTAACTCTTCTTTTCCATAGTCTAAATCTGATTTTTGAACAATGAAAAATTGACTCCCATTTGTATTAGGACCGGCATTTGCCATAGATAAAGCACCACGGAGATTGTAGAGTTCTTCTGAAAACTCATCTTCAAAACGCTTACCATAAATCGACTCTCCTCCTGTTCCTGTCCCAGTCGGATCACCTCCTTGAATCATAAAATCCTTAATTACACGATGAAAAATAACCTCATTGTAATAAGATTTTTTACTCAATTCAATAAAATTCTTTACCGTTTTGGGAACTAGCTTATCAAAAAGCTGGATATGTAAGTCACCTAAATTCGTATGAATAATTACTTTTGTTCCCTTATATCTTTCAATGTTTAACTGTGGATATGTCATTCAATAATTCCTAACTCTATGAGGGCCTTATAAATACCATCATTTTCAACTGTATCTGTAATATAATCTGCTTTTTCTAAAATTTCTGGATGTGATTTTTTCATAGCAACCGAAAGATGTGCATAGTCAAAGAGTTCTTCATCATTTAGACCATCTCCAAAATTCATCATATTTTCTGCAGTTAATCCTAGCGTTTCAAGAACTTTTTCTACACCAATCGCCTTACTTTCAGTCTTTGACAAAATATCACTTGAATATGGATGCCAACGAACCATTCGAAGTTCTTCAGTCATCTTTTCAGGTAATTTTAGCTCTTGATCATGATCTGAAAGAGAGACAATCTGATAAATCTCTTCTTTTTTATAAAAGTCAGCCTTTACTGGAACCTTTCCATAAACTGGATAAATCACCTCTTGAGCAAGGTCTGTCCACTGATTAGTCATTACCTGATGACGCCCATAAAAGATATAGTCACTTTTTTCTTTATCTAGCCAATCCACTAAATCAAGGACAAAATCATGAGGGATTGGGTGTTTATATACTACTTTCTGATTCTTATCCTCTACATAAGAACCATTGGCAGTAACAAAATAATCCGGAGATAGGGATTTTATCTCTGGAATTATTCCATAGAAATTTCTACCAGTTGCAATCCCTGTTAAAATTCCTTTTTTATGTAATTTTTTAAAGACAAGTGAAATTGATTCTGGCATAAAGCCAGTGTCCTTAACACGAAGTGTGTCATCAATATCAAAAAATATAATTTTTATGTCTTTCGCTTTTTCTTGTAATTTTTTCATCTTCTTATTGTATCAAATTTCTTTCACTTCAACCAGTTTATGTTTCATCGCATAAATTGCTGCTTGTGTTCGGTCATCAACTTTTAACTTAACAAAAATATTTGATACATGAGTTTTTACTGTTTTTAAAGAAATAAATAACTGATCAGCAATTTCCTGATTAGGTAGTCCTTGAGCAAGGCACTGTAGTACTTCCATCTCACGGTGAGTTAGAGTGTCATGTAGTTCAGGACGTTGATACTTCTGCTGATTAATTTTTTCTCTCACCTGATCAGAAATCACATCTTCTCCTGAGACTACTTTTCGGATTGCTTCAGCAATCTCATAAGCCTGAGAAGTTTTTAAAATATATCCCTTAGCTCCTGCAGCAAGAGCGGGAAATACTTTTTCATCATCTAAGAAACTTGTCAAAATCAAAATCGGAAGTTTAGGATTCCTCTCAAGTAGGATTTTTGTTGTTTCAATCCCATCCATCCTATCCATAACCAAATCCATAAGAACCAAATCAGGCTGATACTTCTCTACTTTAAGTAGGGCAAGTTTTCCATCAGAAGCCTCTGCTACAACTTCCATATCTTCTTGCACATTTAAAAAGCTTGACAGACCTAGTCTTACCATTTGATGGTCATCTACAATCATTACTTTAATCTTTTTCATCTACTTTCCTTCTTTTTTTAACTTGAATTTTAACCTTTGTTCCTTCATGAGGAGCACTAATAATCGTACATCTTCCAGACATCAAAAGAGCTCTTTCTTTTAAGTTAGAAAGTCCATAACTCGCAGCCAATTTTTCATCTTGATTAAAGCCAATCCCATCATCTGCAATAATTAAAAAAATATACTCTTTATTTTCAAGTAAATTAATCTCAATATTTTGAGCTTGTGCATGTCTTAAAGTATTAGACAAGATTTCTTGCGCCATTCTAAATAAATTATCTTCAATCACCGAACTTGTTGAGACATCATCCAAACGATAATTAATATTAATAGAAATTTTAGCCGAAAGCTCATTTATCAATGCAGTCAAGCCTACACTTAAAGACTTCCCTGAAAGTTCAACTGGACGAAGATGCAACAACAAAGCTCTCATTTCATTTTGAGCTTCATGTAATATTTTTAATGAAAGAGCAGTCTGTGAATGAACAGTTTTTAAATCTGAAGAGTTTTGAATACTTGACAAAATCATTGTGGCTGCAAAAAGCTCTTGGCTTACAGAATCATGAAGTTCTCTTGAAATCCTCTTTCTCTCTTCTTCTAAAATATCTTGTCGAATTTCTGTAGCTGGCTGTGAAAGCCTCTCAAGCTCTAATGACAGATCAAATAGATGATCTTGAATTTTTTTAAACTCTGGATTTTCTACTTTTTCATATAAGCTTAAGCGTTTAATATCCTCAGAAAATTTTTGACTTATTCTTATATTATCTGCATAATTTAAAATTACAAGTACCATCGACAGACAAAGAGACATAAAAAATGAAAAAACTAGAGCTTTACTTGAAAATACTAAAGATAAATCTATATTTTCTCCCTTTAGTATACCTTCTGTTTCAAAAAAAATAAATATAGAAAAACAAAGACTAAAGACTAAAATAAAACTTGCGATAAATGTAATGATGATTGATTTTTTCATCCTTGAATAATCTCAACATTTCCAGAATCAACTCTAACTGAGAGAGAAACACGCTTACTTGCTGACTCATAATCTGGGCTAAAATAACGAAAATCAACATTATCAATTTTTGTGCGTTGCTTTAGAACATTAACAACACCTTCTCTAACTTTAATATCTAATGAAATACTGACATCTTCAGGAACAATAATTTTAGTATTGCCCTTTATCTTCTGAATTGCAAGTGAATTTCCAGATTCATGATACTCTAAATTAGAGAGGTCAATCAGTTCATTTTTTATGTCATTATCTAATTTTTTATCTCCTAAAGAGCTGGCATAAGAAGGCTCTTCAAAAATCATCTCTTTCTCTTCTTGCTTTTTAACAGATTTCATATAAAAGAAAATGGCTAAAATTGGAAATAAAATAGCAAGCCAGAAAAATTTTGTTCCTAAAAGATTAATGATGGTAAATATCCAAGCAATAATACTCAGAACTGTCCATATATAAGCTCTAAATCTCCGAGCAATATAAGTTAAGCCACAAGCAACAAGTAGGTATAAAATAAAACCTTCACGTAAAAGAGCAATGACAAAAAAAAGTAAAATAACAGATTCAATAATCAGAAAAATCTTTAAACGTTTATTCATGTATTTATTTTAACATATATTAGAAATAAAAATTCAGTCCTAAGACTGAATTCAATGTCAATATAAATCTATCTTATTTATTAAAAACTTTCACTAGCGAACGCCTAAAGCAATCCTTGCATATCGACTCATCTTATCTACTGTCCACTGCGGAGACCAAACAAGTTTTACTTCAACTTCTGTTACTTCTGGTACATCTTTTACCGCCTCATGTATCTGACTCGTTAACAAATCAGCTAAAGGACAACCCATCGTTGTTAAAGTCATACGAATTTCAGTATGTCCCGAAGCTTCGAAATCAATACCATAAACTAAACCTAAATTGATAATATCAATGCCAAGCTCTGGATCAATTACTTCCTCAAGTGATGTAAAAATACGTGTCTGAATATCTTTGATTTCTTCTTCTGTATATTCCGCCATAATTTTCTCCTTTTTCTTATGTAAAAATATTTTAACATTTTAATCTAAAAAAAAAAAGTCCTAGGACTTTTTTTTAATCACGCCCACCTACAATACGTAAAATAGACAAGAATAAATTGAGGAAGGAAATATATAAGGCTAACGCCATAGAAATTGCCCAACCATCTGATACTTGACCATTATTTTGTTGATAGACCCGCTCAATCATTTGATTATTCCAAGCAATTAAGATAGAGAAAATCACAACACTTGCATAAGAAATCAAATAAACAATAAAGGCACTTCCAATGAAAAAGTTAATAACAGACGCAATGATTAAACCCCAAACAGCGGCAAACATTGCTTTTCCAATACCTGATAAATCACGTTTTGTTGTTCGACCAAAAACTGAAAGGGCAAAGAACATACTTGCTGAAATAACAAAAGCAATAACAATACTTTGAAAAGTATAAAAAACAAGTGTCATTGAAAGAATAAAGCCCATCAATGCTGAATAAAAGAAGAAGAGCGGTAAGGCTGAAGATTTATTTTGCATTGCTGCTGACTGGATAGGTCCGACAATAAAAACAGGAATTAAAAAGACAATTAAGAGTAAAAACTGATTTCCTGATAATAAAATTAAAATATTAGCAGCAAAGAACTGAATCATAATATAAGAGACTAAGGCACTTGTCAAAATACCTAGACCCATAATCGCATAAATTTTATTAAAAAATGAAGTTAATCCTGATTTATAATCATCATAAATAATATTATTTTCCATACTTATTTACCTCCGATAAGTTATTTTTTCTATTATAACATTATTTTTCTGTTTTTATTCATACTTTTGACTGATAATTTTTAAATTTGTAATAACCTTCACACTATTCTATATTATTAATAATTTCTTGCTGTAGTTTCTAAACCTCATCTCTCTAAAGATTAAGATTAATTATTGTTAACTCATCTTTATAATAAGCAAGCTTGCTATTTTTATGTAAAATTTGTTTTCTTAAGAGTTCCTTATCCATAAGTTTAATATTTCATACTAAATATTCTAAAATATTATATTTTACAACTTATTCATCTACATTCACATAAGCCAAGGAAAAAAATAGTTCATGAAATAAAAAATAAAAGAGATATGAAGCTAAGTACTGATAAGGCTATATAAATGGTTAAACTTGAGATAAAACTAAGCTTATTCAAAGCTAGTTCGGTATTTTCTTTTACAAAATCTACTTTTCCCTCGATACTGCTCCAAATAAGTCCATAAAGATAAGAAGCAGTCAAAATACCTAAACAGACTTTTAAAAGAAGGAGAAAAAATCTGCTGAGATAAGAGAGAACAAAGACTGAAACTTTAATATCCAACTCTGAAAGACAATATCTACTTCTCCCAGAACTGCAACAACAAAAAGAAAAACAGAAAGAACAGGAATGAATCCTAGAAAAATAAATAAGACTTCTTTGATACACTTAGTCTTTTATTTTTTTTAGTTCTCAAGAGAACTTTTAAGAGAAGATTAAAGTTTGAAAATACTTTGACAATCACATAGTATAATAGTATAAAATTTTAATAAGCATATAACATATAAATAGAAAGTTTTTCATCATCAGATCGACTCATTGTCAAAATCAGCCAGTAAACAAAGAGTAGTTTGATAAAAATATCATTTAAAAACTTCTTAAATTTATTATCAAATAAAATAAAAACTACGGTTGATAAGAGAAAAAATACTAAGCAGATTAAAGAGTTTTTATTTTGCTTAAAGCCTTCTTTTCCTAAGTATAAAGTTGTCACAAGTAAGACTGAAATTATAGTAATTAAACATTGAAGGTTTAATTTATTAAAACTATCAAAATAAGATACTAATAGTTAATAAAACTAAGGAAAATAAATAATCTATTTTATTAAATATTGTATTTTGATATTTTTTATTTTTACTCATAATTTCCATCCTCATACTTACTTTCATAAACTAAGATATCTTCTGGCTGACAGTCTAACTTCTTACATATTTTCTTCTAAAGTCGAAGAGCGAATTACTTTTGCTTTATTATTTTTCAAAATAAAAAGATTTACAGGAGTTATTCCAATTTCTCTTGCTAAGTCTCCTGAAGAGATTTTTCTCTTTGCCATCATAACATCTAAATTAACAACTATGTCATCTCTTTC
>JBKECB010000080.1:0-42732 GCA_047974165.1 Lactovum sp. | reverse complement strand
TATTTCATGATTTTAATTTGATTGTTCAATCAAAAGCACGTATTGGTATTGTCGGAGATAATGGTGTTGGAAAGTCTACCCTTTTAAATCTTATCAACCAAGAGCTTGAGCTAACAGAAGGAAGCTTAATAATTGGTGAGACAGTCAGATTAGGTTATTTTTCTCAAGAAATACGTGGGATTTCAAAAGAAGATGAGAAAAAACGACTGATTAATTTTTTAGAAGAAGTTGCCTCAGCAAGTCGGACAAGCGATGGACAAGTCACGTCTATCGTAGACTTATTAGAAGAGTTTTTATTTCCACGTCCACGACATGGAGAGTTGATTTCAAAGCTTTCAGGTGGAGAGAAGAAGCGTCTTTTTCTTTTAAAAATCCTTCTTCTATCTCCTAATGTCCTCTTACTTGACGAACCCACTAATGATTTGGATGTTAAAACATTGACAGTTTTAGAAAATTTCTTGAAGACATTTCCAGGAGCAGTGATTACCGTTTCTCATGACCGTTATTTTCAGGACAAGATTTCAGAAGAACTGTTAATATTTGAGTCAGGAGAAATAAAACAACGGATGATGAGCTACTCAGACTATCTGAAAGAAAAGTCAAAACAGTCAAAAGATCTTAAAGAAAAAGTAGAGATTAAAGTCCCTGAAAATTCTCAGGAAAATGAGAAGTTAAAGTTAAGCTATGCTGAAAAAAAAGACTGGGAAACTCTGGAAACTGAGATTTCTCAACTTGAAGAAGAGATTTCAATTCTTCAGTCAGAAATGTTGACGAATGGAGAAAACTTTGAAAAACTTTCTCAACTACAGAAGATTCTTGAGGAGAAAGAAGTAATTCTTTCAGAAAAATATCAACGCTGGGAATTTTTATCAGAAAAGTTGGAAGAAATTGAAAAAGCTAGACAATAAATTTTCTAGCTTTTTATTTTGTGAATTTTATGAGCATTTTTCTTACAAAAGGTTATAAATTTTGATATAATTTTTTATGTAAGCTCATTATCTTATATTTAGAAAGGGTTCTATGAAATACATAAATTATTTTGGGAATGATGCCTATCAAAACATTGCGATGGACAGTTGGCTTTTAGATCATTTAAAAGCTACTGAGCCTATTTTTTCCTTGTGGCAAAATAAAAAAGCAGTGATTGTTGGGCGTAATCAGAATACTTTTGCAGAAGTAAATCAGGATTATATCGATCAAAATGATATTCAAGTTGTTCGTCGTGTTTCAGGCGGAGGAGCTGTTTATCATGACCTCGGAAATATCTGTTTTACTTTTTTTCTACCATTAGAAAGTTCAGCCTCAGTTAATTTTGAACAGTTTGTCCGACCGATGTACAATGCATTACATGAAGTTGGCTTAGATACTCAGATTACGGGGCGTAATGATCTTGAGATTAATGGAAAGAAAATCTCTGGAAATGCACAACGTTATGCAGGAGGCTATCTCATGCATCACGGAACACTACTTTGGGATACAGATATCGAGGCGATGGTTCGATCGTTAAATGTATCTGACGAAAAGTTTATCAGCAAGGCTGCGAAGTCTGTTCGATCGAGAGTGGGATTGATTAAGGAGTATGCGCCAGATTTGGATTTACAAAAATTCCTAGATGCCCTTCAGTATCATCTCACAGATAAGGGACGAGATGGTGAATTTATATTAAGCTCTAAGCAAATTGCTGAGATTAAAGATTTAAGAGAAAAGCAGTTTTCAACTTGGGATTGGAATTATGGAGCGTCACCTAAGTTTGAATTTAGCCAACATGCAAAATTTTCTGGAGGAAGCATTGACATTCAAGTCAATGTGGACAAGGGCTTAATTACAGATTTAAATTTTGTGGGTGATTTTCTTGCCGTCAGAGATTGGCGTGATATAAAAGATGATTTTATTGGTCAGTCATTTGATCCTGCTGCAGTCTTTCGAGTGTTAGATAAAAATAAAGACGGACAATATTTCGGAACGATTGGAAATTTGGAATTATCTCAAATGTTCAAAAATCCAGAAAAAGTATAAATAAAGGAGAGATTATGTTAAAAACAGATAAAAGTTCAAAGATTTTAGACTTTAAGGCACAGTTAGAGTTACAAGAAAGTGTCTTTCCTATGTTACAGATTTTAAATGAAGAAGGAAAAATTGTTGATGAAGAAGGATTAAAGCGTGCAAATCTTTCAAATGAAGAAATGATTCAACTTTTTAAAAATATGTTATTTTCACGTCAAATTGATGTCCGTTGTATGAAGCTTGCTAAGCAAGGGCGTATGGGATTTTTTGGTCCTACAGCTGGGCAAGAAGCTTCACAGATGGCATCAGCATTTGCTTTTAGAGAGCAAGACTGGTTATTCCCAGGTTATCGTGATTTACCACAGATTTATTCAAAAGGCTGGCCAATCTGGAAAGGCCTTCTCTGGTCACGTGGTCACCAACTTGGAAACGAGTATACGACAGAAGAAGGAAAAACAGTAAATTCATGGTTCCCACAGATTATTATCGGAGCTCAGTATATTCAAGCAGCCGGTGTGGCTTTAGGAATGAAAAAGAAAAACGAAGATGCTGTTGCATTTGTGTATACAGGTGATGGTGGCTCTTCACAAGGAGATACCTACGAGGGAATTAACTTTGCAGCAGCTTATAAAGCACCGTTGATTGCCTACATTCAAAATAATGGTTTTGCGATTTCTACACCACGTCATTTACAAACAGCAGCCAGTCACTTAGCAGCAAAAGGCTGGGCAGCTGGTGTTCCTTCTATTGTGGTTGATGGAAATGATGCATTTGCGATGTATCTTGCCTCTAAAGAAGCTCGTGCTTGGGCAACAGCTGGAAATGGACCAGTCGTGATTGAAACAATTACAAACCGTTTAGAGCCACATTCAACAGCGGGAGATGATCCTCTTCGTTATCGTTCACAGGAAGGTCTAGATGAGTGGTGGAAGAAAGATCCATTAATTCGCTTCCGTACTTATTTGACAGATTTAGGTTATTGGAATGAACAAATTGAAGCAGATTACATTTCTGAGTTGGACGCACATATCGATGGAGAAATTAAAAAAGCCAATGCAGTAGATAAGCAAAAGATTTCTAGCTTTATTAAAAATACACTGGAAGTACCAAGTCAAGTAATGGTAGAGCAAATTGCAAAATTTGAAAGTGAGGGTAAGTAACATGGCGATTAAAACATATATTGCAGCAATTACAGAAGCATTAGATATTGCATTAGAGCGTAATGAAAAAGCACTCGTATTTGGAGAGGATGTTGGACAAAATGGTGGTGTTTTCCGTGCAACAGATGGACTTCAAGCGAAGTATGGAGAAGAGCGTGTATTCAATACACCTCTTGCTGAGTCAGGTATTGGAGGTTTAGCGATTGGACTTGCAAGTCAAGGATTTAAGCCAATTATGGAAATACAATTTGGTACATTTATCTATGAGGCTTTTGATTCAGTAGCTGGACAAATGTCACGTACACGCTTCCGTTTTAACAACACACGTTCAAATGCTATTGTCTTACGTACACCATATGGTATTGGAACAAAAACACCAGAAATGCACGCAGACTCTATTGAAGGTTTGCTCTCACAAATTCCTGGGCTACGTGTTGTAATGCCATCAAATCCTGCAGATGCAAAAGGTTTATTACTTGCCTCTGTTGAGAGCAATGATCCAGTTATGTTTTTAGAAAATCTTCATCTTTACCGTTCTTTAAAAGGAGAAGTACCTGAAGGATATTATACAACAGAGCTAGACAAAGCAGTAGTTGCAAAAGAAGGAACAGATGTGTCAATTATTGCCTATGGTGGTACTGTACCTCTTTCTTTAAAGGCAGCAGAAGAGCTTGAAAAAGAAGGAATCCATGCAGAAGTTCTAGATTTACGTACAGTTGCTCCACTTGATATCGAATCTATCGGAAAAACAGTGACTAAAACAGGACGTGTCGTAGTTGTCCAAGAAGCACAACGTATTGCAGGAATTTCTGCAAATGTAATGGCTGAAATTGCTGAGAGATTTATTCTTAGCTTGAAGGCACCAATTGGTCGTGTTGCTGCAGCTGACTCAATTTTCCCATTTGCACAGGCTGAAAATGACTGGGCAATCAAAACAGCAGATATTGTGAATAAAGTGAAAGAGGTAGTAAACTATGACTGAGATTTTTAAAATGCCAGATATTGGCGAAGGAATGGCAGAAGGTGATATTGCTAACTGGCTTGTAAAAGTAGGAGATACGGTTAAAGAAGATGATCCTGTTGCTGAAGTTCAAAATGATAAATTAATGCAAGAAATTCTCTCACCTTATAGTGGTGTGGTTACAAAACTTTTCGTTGAGGCAGGCACTACCGTTCTTGTCGGTGATCCATTAATTGAATATGATGGTGATGGCACAGGTGGTCTTGCAGTAAATGCACCAGTCGCTGAGTCTACAGGTCTGATAGTCGAGCCAGAGCATTTGCAAGTAGAAGCTGCTCCAGTCACTGATACTGTAAGTTCTATAGAATCAGTTCCTCAACTTACAAAGACAACTGTAACAGGTGATATTCTTGCCATGCCATCTGTTCGCCACTATGCTCATAAGCATAATGTTGATCTTTCTCAGGTTGCTGCAAGTGGACGTCATGGACACACGACTTTATCAGATGTTGATAACTTCCTCTCTGGAAATACAGCTCCAGTTGCTCCAGCAGCAAACCCAGCTGAAGTTTCTGAACTTTCAGCCCCAACTCCAGTAGTAAGCTCTACTGAAACAAGTTGCTCAACAAAAGCAGCAAATCGCCGTGAGGCCATGAACCCAACACGTAAAGTTGTATCAAAAGTTATGACTGAGCAGCACACACACATTCCACCTGTGACAAACTTTGATCAGGTTGAAGTTTCAAAACTTGTTGAGCATCGTAAAGCCTTTAAGGAAATTGTTGCTGAAAAAGGAGTTAAACTCACTTATTTGGCTTATGTTGCAAAAGCTTTGGCAGCTACTGCTCATAAATTCCCAGATATCAATGCCTCTGTAGATTATGAAAAGCAGGAGATTATTTATCATGAACATGTTGGTTTAGGAATTGCAGTGAATGCACCTACTGGACTTTATGTTCCTGTTATCCATGAAGCAGAAAATAAATCAATCTTAGAAATTGCAAATGAAATTTCAGAATTAGCCACAGCTGCTCGTGAAGGAAGCTTAAAACCGGCACAAATGCAAGGTTCAACAATTACAATTTCAAACATTGGCTCAGCTGGAGGTGGTTGGTTTACACCAATCATTAATGGTTCTGATGTGGTTATTCTTGGACTTGGTTCCATTGTTAAAGAGCCAATCGTAAATGCTGATGGAGAAATTGTTGTAGGACAAAACATGAAACTTTCTCTTACTTATGATCATCGTTTGATTGATGGAATGCTTGGTCAAACTGCCTTGAATCATTTCAAGACTTTGATTGCAGATCCAGCAATGATGTTGATGGAAATTTAAGTAGAACTTTATAAGTAGAAAGGAAGTAAAAATATGGTTGTTGGTGCACAAGCAGTAGAGGTAGATACAGTAGTTATTGGTTCAGGTCCTGGAGGATATGTAGCAGCTATTCGAGCAGCGGAGTTAGGGCAAACAGTAACAGTGATTGAAAAAGGTGATATTGGAGGAGTCTGTTTAAATATTGGATGTATTCCTTCAAAAGCTCTGATTAATATCGGACATCATTATATGGAAACAAAAGAAAAGTCTCCTTTTGGTTTAGATTATGGTGATGTAAAACTAGATTGGCAAGCAGCACAAAATTGGAAACAAGAAAAGGTAGTGAATACTTTAACTTCAGGTGTTGCGATGCTTTTAAAGAAGCATAAGGTTAATGTTATTAAAGGAAAAGCTGAGTTTATTGATAATCAAACAATTAATGTTGAGCAAGAAGATGGCTATCAATTATTACAATTTAATAACTGTATTATTGCTACAGGTTCACGTCCGATTGAAATTCCAAGTTTTCCGTTTGGAGGGCGCATTGTGGATTCAACAGGGGCTTTAAGTTTACCTGAAATTCCAAAGCATTTAATTATTGTTGGAGGAGGAGTGATTGGTTCAGAGCTTGGTGGTGCATACCGTATGCTGGGCTCAAAAATAACAATTGTTGAAGGTTTGGATCATATCTTAAATGGCTTTGATAAAGAAATGTCTGATATTATCCATAAACGTGTGGTTTCATCAGGAAGTGAAATTTATACTTCAGCTATGGCAAAGTCAGCAAGTCAGACAGATGATGAGGTTACTTTGACTTTTGAAGTTGATGGTAAAGAGCAGACGGTGACAGGAGATTATCTTCTCGTTTCAGTTGGACGTCGTCCTAATACAGATAGTCTGGGCTTAAATAATACCGATGTGAAAGTTTCAGATCGTGGTATTATTGAAGTTGATGAGTCTTACAAGACCTCTGTTGACCATATTTATGCAATTGGTGATATTGTTCCTGGGCCTATGTTGGCACATAAAGCAAGTTTCCAAGCGAAGGTTGCAGCAGCAGCAATTTCAGATGCAGATGATGCCATTGATTTGCATATTGCAATGCCAGCAGTAGCTTATACAACGACTGAGCTTGCAACTGTTGGAGAGACGATTGATTCTGTCAAGGATAGAAAAGATCAAGTAAAAATCAGTAAGTTCCCATTTGCTGCAAATGGTCGTGCCTTGTCTATGAATGATACGACAGGATTCTTACGTTTGATTACAGAGAATAAAGAAGGAGCAATTATTGGAGCACAAATTGTTGGTCCAGGAGCTTCAGACTTGATTTCAGGCTTGTCACTTGCGATAGAAAATGGCTTAACAGCTAAAGATATCTCTCTTACAATTCAACCACATCCAACCTTAGGTGAGGTTATTATGGATACAGCTGAAGTTGCGGATGGTTTACCAATACATATTTAAAAAAATAAATTTAGTCTTGAGATTTTCTCAAGGCTTTTTATTTTGACAAACATACCGATGGTATGTTAAGATATATAAAAGGAGAAAAAATGCCACGCAATAAATACCCTGAACAAACTGTCGATAGAATTCTTCAGACTTCTCAGTTCCTTTTTCTAGAAAAAGGCTATGAAAATACCAGTATCCAAGATATTTTATATAAACTTGGAGATTTAACAAAAGGTGCTGTTTATCATCACTTTAAATCAAAAGAGGATATTTTCAATGCAGTGGCCGAGAAGATGAGCCAATCGTTAAATGAGAAATTTAATGAAATAAAAGAGCGACAAGATTTAAAAGCTGCTGAAAAGTTAAAAGAGCTTGTTAAAGTAAATATTTTTAACTCTTCAACTCAAGAACTCATCCAAATCTCTCCTAGTTTTTTGGATAATCCTAAATTTTTATCCTTTCAAATGAAAGAAATACAAAGTACATTACTTTCTCAAGATTTTCTCCCTGTTATTGAAGAAGGAGTTAAAGATGGCTCTATTTTAACTGAAAATCCATTAGAACTTGCAGAGCTAATTTTAATCTGTTTAAGTCTTTGGTTAAATCCTTTAGTTTTTGGTCAAGAAAGACAACGAAGAACTGAAAAATGTAAATTTATCAATCAGATGCTTAGTCAATATAAAATTGAACTTTTTGATGATGAAATGATAAAACAATTAGCTTCTCTCTAAAAGAGAGTTTATTTTTAAAATATACATACCAACTGTAGGTATGTAAAATATTTAAGGAGATACATGAATAAAAATTTTTTATTACTTTTATTAGGACAAACTTTATCATTATTTGGAAATGGAATTCTACGCTTTACACTTCCTTTATATCTTTTAAAAATTACAGGATCGGCAAGTATATTTGGAATGGTCACTGCCTTTTCACTTTTCCCTATAATCTTAGTCTTGCCAATTGCAGGTATTCTCACTGATCGACTGAATAAGAAAAAGTTAATGATTACACTTGATTTTTTAACTGCTTTTATTCTTTTGATATTCGTATTTCTCTTAAATCAAGTTAACTTTCTTTTTTTACTTATGATGATAATGCTTTTTTTATATACAATTAATGCATTTGAACAACCAGCAGTTCAAGCAAGTCTCCCTTTGATTTTAGATGAGGATAAGTTAGTAAAAGGAAACTCAGTAATTAGTGGTCTAAATGCAATTTCACAAATTTTAGCTCCAGTATTAGCAAGCTTTATATTTACGATTTACGGTATTTACTTGATCTTATATACTTCAATTCTTTGTTTTTTTATAACAGCAATTTTAGAGCTATTTTTAGAAATTCCTCACCCCAAAAATAACTCTATCTAAAGGAAATATTTTTAAAATTGTAAAATCAGATCTAGAAGTAGCAGGTTATTTTATTCTTAAAAAAGAAAAATTAATTTTAAAAGTGATTCTTATTAGCTGTTTAATTAATATTTTTATCAGCTCAATGATTTATGTTGCCTTACCTGTAACTCTTCTTCAAAGCCTTCATTTATCAGAAAAAATATATGGCCTATCACAAACAATAATAGCAATTGCTGCCTTATTAGCTGCATCTTTAAGCATGATATTTTCAGATCGTTTTAAAATGAAGAAACTGTACTTTCTTTTTTTCCTTCTAACTTTATCTTTACTTCCTTTATTTATCGCAATGACTCATTTAGAACTAAGAAATTATCCTTTAATTTTATTGAGTGCTTTTCTTGTGATGTTCATATCAACATTAATTTCTATTCAAATCCTTGCTTATATACAAAGAAATACAGATAAAAATTTTTAGGAAAAGTATTATCTCTCCTTATTTGCTTATCTATGTGCTCACAGCCTGTGGGACAGCTCCTTTATGGCTTTATTTTTGAAAATTTATCAATATATGGAAATATAATTGTATTAATTTCTATAATTATTTCTCTTTTCCTTTCTTTCTGCATAAAAGAAATCTTTAAGGAGAATTAATTTTGAAGAATTATGACTTTATTATAATATTATAAGATTTTAAAAGGAAGAATAAAAAATTGTATATAAAAGTTATAAATTAATTGCATTTATGGTAATAATGGAGATTTAATAATAACAATAATATGTTATAATATAAAGTATTTTAGGGATGGAATAGGAATAAATTATATGGATATTGATCGCATTTATAAAAATACAGAGATGTTAAATCTTGCCGAGGAAGAAAGAAATTTATTAGATCAGCAAATAAAGATAAAAATTAGATATTTGATTCGGATTGGCTGGAGTAATGAAGCTATTGCTATTTTTTTATTTGAAATAAATAAGAATTTTCAAGAATGTTCGGATTATAAAGAGGCAAAAGATAGTATTGAGGAAGTCAATAATGAGCTACATATAATTGGAAGTTATCTTTTTACAGAAATGCTAGAGTCAGATACAGGTAAAGCAATAGAAAAGATAAAACTTATTCAGATGAGTCTAGACTTAGAAGATGGAATAAATAAAAATCTAAGAGAAGAAAGTAAATTTTTTGATTTAATTAATAGTATTGTAGTTCAAGCAGTAGAAGATGGAGATTTGTACCAGGATTTGAACAGTCGTCCTGGCGTGATGGATTACTTTGTTTTAACAACGCTTAATCAGTTATTAAATAATCTTATTTTAGATAACTATAAAGTCGCAACAAGTTACGAACATTCAATTTTAGATATTATGTTTGAAAATGACTGGCAACTCTGTAATCATTCATCACAAAATGGGCTGCTTAATAGCTCACGCTATCATGCGATTGGTGAACCAATTCCTATCAATGAAAAAAAATTCTATGATCCAGCTTATAATGTTAAAATTCTTTCAGCAAATCGAAAGTTTGAGAGGATTTATAATATGGATTTAGGATTATTTCTAGATGAGATTTATCGGAAATATCCTTATGTTAAAGCAAAAGCAGGTTATTCAACAAATTTAGCAACCTATAACTATGGTTTTTATCTGGACCAAAACTGTCATGCTCTAGTAGATGTTGAACCTTATAATGTCTGGGGAAATGACTATGAGTGTAAAAAAGATGAGTTAGAGCTTTATAATGAGAAGCTAGCAAAACATCATGAGAGTAAGTATGCTAAAAGTGCTAATTCTTATGTCAAATACTGGGATAAGTTTCATGAAAATGGGAAAAGCCATGCCAGTCAAGAACTTGTAAAGGAAAAAATTAAAGAAATTTTTGGAATTACAAAAGAAAAAGATGACGCATCTCCTCTTTCTTGGTAAAAGTATGAATCACTATAGTTTTTATATTAAAAGGAGAGTTTTATACTCTCCTTTTAAAGTAGTTAGATTATATTACAACTTATTTGTGAAATGAGTCAAATGTGTAGGAATTTTTTTAAATTTTCCTTTTAGAAATATGGACTTTAGCTGATAATTTTCTAATTCATTTATAGTAATTTATTGATAAATAAATTGCTCATACTCAATGCCATAAAACTCTTCATTTTAAAGGGGATTTCATCGCTAGAAATTAAATAATATATTCCTATTTTATGGAAGTCTTATCTTTGGGAAATTTATTTGGTATTTATTTATCTGAAGAGAATAAATAAAAAAATTTTGATATCTTGATAGTTATATGATAAATACATACATACTGGTGCTACTTTAGGCTAGATTGTTTGATGCTTTTGACCTAATTAAAGTGATAATGAGTGATGATAAAATCAGTGTGATGGTAGGCTTCTTCTCACTTTTTATATTATATATTGAGAAATAATATAGCTGATAAAGTACTTAATGATAATGTTTTCTTTAAAATCTAAAAGCCAAGAATAAGTTGTTTTTCAAGCTGTACATCTTCTATGGTCCATTTTATTCTGATGTCAAAACTACTTTAGCTCTCACTTAACTAATTTAGTCAAGTATAATTTAAAAAGATACTGTGCTCTCGCCCTTTATTAAAGAGAAATATTCAAAAGTTAAAATTATTATGCTATAATTAAGTTTATATTTTATTTCGGAGGACTTATGAATATTTTTGATGAACTAAAGGCACGTGGCTTGATTAATCAAACAACAGATGAAGAAGAACTTAAAAAAGTACTAGAAACAGAAGTGTTGAGTTATTATATTGGTTTTGATCCAACGGCTGATAGTTTACATTTAGGAAATCTTGTGCAGATTATTATGATGATGCATTTACAAAAAGCTGGACATAAACCTTACGCTTTAGTTGGTGGAGCAACTGGTTTAATTGGAGATCCAAGTTTTAAAAATGTAGAACGTTCCCTCCAAACAAAAGATACGGTTAAAGACTGGTCAGAAAAAATTCATTCTCAGCTTAAAAGATTTCTTGATTTTGAGACAAAAGAAGCACATCGTGCTGAGATGACTAATAATTATATTTGGTTTGAAAACTTGACTTTTATTGATTTTTTACGTGATGTCGGAAAGCACTTTACGGTTAATTATATGATGAGTAAAGATTCTGTAAAATCTCGCCTGGAAACTGGAATTAGCTATACTGAGTTTGCTTATCAGGTGATGCAAGGCTATGACTTTTATGAGCTGAATCAAAGACATGGAGTAACTCTACAGATGGGCGGCTCTGATCAGTGGGGAAATCTAACAGCTGGTGTAGAACTTTTACGACGTAAGGCAAATGTAGCTGCTCATATTATTACCACTCCTATCATTACTGACTCTACAGGAAAAAAATTTGGAAAATCTGAGGGAAATGCAATTTGGTTAGATGCTAAAAAAACAAGTCCTTATCAGATGTATCAATTCTGGTTAAATGTCGATGATGCAGATGCGATAAAACTCTTGAAGATTTATAGCTTTCTCTCACTTGAAAAGATTACTGAGATTGAAAAAGACTTTGAAGCAGCACGTCATGAGCGTTTGGCACAAAAAGTGTTGGCAAAGGAAGTTGTCACATTAGTACATGGTGATTCAGCTTACTTACAAGCAGTTAAAATTTCAGAAATTTTATTCCAAGGTGGAGATTTAAAATCTTTAGATGCTAACTCTATTTTAGTAGGATTAAAAGATGTACCAAGCTATCAAATGACTGGACAAGAAGATTTAAATTTAGTGGATTTATTGATAGAATCAGGGATTGAAAAATCAAAACGTCAAGCTCGTGAAGATATTCAAAATGGAGCTATTTATATCAATGGAGAGCGTGTACAAGATTTAACTTATCAGCTTTCAGATTTAGATAAGATTGACGGACAGCTTACTGTTATTCGAAAAGGAAAGAAGAAGAACTTCCTCTTGAAATATTAAGGAGGCAAAGTGGTAAGTTTTAAAACAAATGATGAGATAGAAATTAGTTATCATTGCTTGGGAAATCCTCTTGCACAGGCAGTTATCTTTATTAATGGTTACTCTTCGAGTGAGGTTACATGGTTTTTACAGCTTGAAAAATTTGCTCAATCTGGCTTTTATGTAATTAGCTATGATCATCGAAATCATGGATTATCTGAAAAAACAAAAAGAGGACAAAGTTTACAGCGTCTAGCTACAGATTTACATGAGTTAATCTTGACTTTAAATCTTAAAAAGCCTATTTTGATTGGACATTCTATGGGTGCAGCTACAATTATGGCTTACGAGGAACTTTTTACAGATAAGGACTTACTTGCTGTGATTACAGAAGACCAGGCACCCTTATTTTTAAAGTCTGAGGATTGGTTAGAAGGTCGAGGAAAAGCTATTGATGTGCTTGATGACTTTATTGAAAAATTTCCTCTACTTCCCTTAACTCAAAAGCCTTTATCAGATAATGTCAAACGTGAGTTAGGAAAGAAGATGTTGCCTTTTAATTTTAAGGAAAGTCAAAATCTTTTAAGGAATATTATTATTCAAGACTGGAGACTAATTTTAGAAAATGAAAAATGCCCTCATCTTTTTATTGCCGGAGAAAAGTCAGCTATTTTTCCAAGTCAGCACGCAACTGCTGCCTGTCAATTGACTCAACATAGCTTATCCAAAGAAATCGTGATAAAAGATTGTGGACATATTCCTCACTTAGAGTCAGCCGAGGAATTTAATCAATATACTCTAGATTTTATAAAAAATGTAATGGAGGGATAAAATGACTCATGCAGATAATATTTTTAAAAGTAACATAAAAAAAATTATGTCAATTGGTGTATTTTCTGAAAATGCAAGACCACATTATAAAAATGGGAAAGTTGCCAATTCAAAATATATTACCGGTGTATTTTCTGAATATGATTTATCTAAAGGACAATTTCCTATTACAAGCCTACGTCCTATTCCTATAAAATCTGCCATTAAAGAGTTATTGTGGATTTATCAAGATCAAACGAGTGACTTAACTCTTTTAAAAGAAAAGTATGGCGTTCATTATTGGGATGACTGGAAACTTCCTGGAACTAACAGTATTGGGCAACGTTATGGTGCGACTGTAGCTAAATATCAAATTATTAAACGTTTACTTGAAGGACTTGAGAAAAATCCTTGGAACCGTAGAAATATCATCAATCTCTGGCAGTATCAAGATTTTGATGAAACAGATGGCTTACTTCCTTGCGCCTTTCAGACTATGTTTGATGTCCGTCGTGAGGCAGATGGTCATATCTATCTCGATACTACACTCACACAACGAAGTAATGATATGCTCGTAGCTCATCATATTAATGCCATGCAGTATGTAGCTTTGCAAATGATGATTGCCAAACATTTTTCTTGGAAAATAGGTAAATTTTTCTACTTTGTTAATAATTTACATATTTACGATAATCAATTTGAGCAAGTAAATGAACTGCTTTCAAGAACTGCCAGTGAAAAAGAAGCTCAACTTTTATTAAATGTTCCTGATGGAACAAACTTCTTTGATATTCGTCCAGAAGATTTTAAATTAATAGATTATGAGCCGGTGAAACCGCAGTTAAAATTTGAACTTGCAATTTAATGATAAGGATTGTCAACGACAATTCTTATTTTTTTTGGTATGATAGTAGCATTATAATTTGAGAGGTGTAATATGTCTAACTGGGAAAATAAATTTGTAAAAAGAGCCTATACTTTTGATGATCTCTTACTTTTACCTGCTGAGAGTAATATCTTACCAAATGAAGCAAGCTTAAAAGTAAAACTTGCTCCAAATCTTCAATTGTCTCTTCCAATTTTATCTGCTGCAATGGATACAGTAACAGAGCATCGGCTTGCGATAGAAATGGCGAAAATGGGTGCTTTAGGAGTGATTCATAAAAACCTCTCAATTCAAATACAGGCAGAAGAAGTTGTCAAGGTAAAAGAGGCAAAAGTAACTGGAAAGTATGCTGCAGTTGATAAAAAGGGAAAACTTCTGGTAGCTGCAGCTATTGGTGTGAGTTCAGATAGTTTTGAACGAGCTGAAGCTTTGTTTCAAGCAGGAGTAGATGCTATTGTGATCGACACGGCGCATGGGCACTCAGCGGGTGTGTTAAGAAAGATTAGTGAAATTAGAAAGCAATTTCCAAATGAAACACTGATTGCAGGAAATGTTGCAACTGCAGAAGGAACAGCTGCTCTTTTTGAAGCGGGAGTTGATGTTGTAAAGGTAGGGATTGGCCCTGGCTCAATTTGTACAACACGTGTTGTAGCAGGAGTGGGTGTTCCGCAAATTACTGCCATTTATGATGCAGCTTCAGTTGCTAAAAAATATGGGAAAAAAATCATTGCAGATGGAGGAATTAAATATTCGGGTGATATTGTCAAAGCACTTGCTGCAGGTGGAGATGCGGTCATGTTAGGCTCGATGCTTGCGGGATGTGAGGAGGCTCCAGGACAAACTTTTGAAATTGATGGGCAAAAGTTTAAGACTTATCGTGGAATGGGGTCACTCGGTGCTATGGAAAAAGGATCAAAAGATCGCTACTTCCAAGGAGGTGTAAATGAAGCTAATAAACTTGTTCCTGAAGGAATTGAAGGTGTTGTTGACTATAAAGGAAACTGTTCAGATATTATCTATCAAATGATAGGTGGTCTTAGAGCGGGGATGGGCTATACAGGTTCCGCAGATATTGATAGCTTACATGAAAAAGCTCAGTTTGTAGAAATGTCAGCAGCAGGTCTAATTGAAAGCCACCCTCATGAAATCCAAGGTATCAAAAAAGCACCAAATTACTAATAAAGAAAACTCAGTCTATGCTGGGTTTTTTAGTTTTTACTTGTTAAAAATTAAACAATCTTAGAGCAGAAATAAGATTTTTTTGTTACAATGTAAAGATAAGAATTTATAAAGTAAGAGAGAAAAATTGAACGGAATATTAAACGTATATAAGGAATCAGGATGGACAAGTAATGATGTTGTTCAGAAGTTACGTGGGATTTTAAAGACTAAAAAAGTTGGTCATGGTGGAACTTTAGACCCAGCTGTGACAGGTGTATTACCTATTGCTGTAGGAAAAGCTACTCGCTTGTTAGAATATATGGAAACCTCTGGAAAAGTTTATGAGGGAGAGATAACTTTAGGTTTTTCAACAGAAACTGAAGATGCACAAGGTGATATTGTTAAGATAAAAAAGATTGAAAAAAGGATAAGTGAAGAAGAAGTGGATCTTTTCATGTCCTATTTTTTAGGAAAGATTCTACAAGTTCCTCCGATGTATTCGGCAGTAAAGGTAAATGGTCGTAAGTTATATGAGTATGCTCGTGCTGGACAGGAAGTTGAGCGTCCAGTTCGTGAAGTTGAGATTAAAGAATTTTCAAGAACTTCTGAACTTAAATATGAAGGAGGTTTATTAAAATTTAACTTCCGTGTTGCCTGTAGTAAAGGGACTTATATTCGAACCTTAGCTGTTGATTTAGCAAAAAGTTTAGGATATCCTGGTCATATGTCTCAGCTGACACGTACGATGGCAAATGGTTTATTAATAAAAGATTCAAAAACGCTTAAAGAAATTGAAGACTTTAGAGATAAAGAACAATTAGAATCTTTATTTCTTCCTCTAAAGTTTGCAGTTGAGGAAATGGAGACGGTTCATTTAACTAAGGAACAGTTTGAAGATATCCGAGTTGGAAGAAGGATTTCAAATGATAAGTCTATAAAAAACGGGCTTGTCGCTATTTTTTATGATCAAGCATTAATAGGGATCTGTAGTGTAGAAAAAGAAGAACTAAAGGCAAAGAAAATATTAGTATGATAATTAAAAAATTTGATGAAATTAAAGATTTTAAAGAGGAAACTGTTTTAGTTTTAGGTTATTTTGATGGTCTTCATAGAGGACATCAAGCTCTTTTTAATGAAGCTAAAAAAATTGCAAGTATTTTGAATTTAAAGATTGCTGTTTTAACCTTTCCTGAAAGAGCTGACTTAACCTTTAAACGCTTTGAGCCTGAAATGCTGCTTAAATTAACTTCAGATGAAAAGCGTGAAGAATTATTTGCTGAAAATTCAGTAGATTATCTTTTTTATAAGGCTTTGACTTCTGAATTTGCAAGTAATAGCTCTACAGACTTTCTTGAAAAATATTGTAAGAAATTAAATCCTAAAGTGATTATTACGGGATTTGATTATACAACAGGCTCTGATATTGTTAATTTGAAGTCAACAGAAGAAATCCGTGTTATTCACATCCCTGAAATAAAAGAGGATTCAGAAAAAATTTCATCTACACGTATTCGTCAGTTAATCAAAAAAGGAGAAATTGCAAAAGCCAATCAACTTTTAGGTTATGAGTATGAAACAAAAGGTTTAATTGTTCACGGCTATAAGCGTGGACGGCAACTAGGCTGGCCAACTGCCAATCTTGTTATTAAAGATTATATTCATCTCCCAGCATTTGGAGTTTATGTTGTTGATATCATATATAAAGGCCAACGTTTTCGTGGTTTTGCTTCGATTGGATATAATGACACTTTTGATGCGAAGGAAAAAACAGTCGAGGTAAATATTTTTGATTTCAATGAAGAAATTTATGGAGAAAAATTAACAATCTTCTGGCTAGAACAGCTTAGGGAAATGAAAAAATTTGATTCAGTTGATTTATTGATTGAACAAATGAAAATAGATGAAATCAGAGCTAGAAAGTGGACAAAAAAATAAAAAAGAGAGTTTTTTGACTTTCTTTTTTTATTTTGACTTGACAATTGAATATCTATTCAAGTATAATTAAATCAAAACAATTGAGCGATTATTCAAGTAATAAGGGAGAAAAATATGAAGAAAGAAGTAAATTGTGAAAATACAGTTATTCATAAAGAAATCGTAGATTACGTTAAAGAACAGATGTATCCTGAAGAAGAGATTGTAGAAATGGCAAATTTCTTTAAACTTTTAGGAGATAAAACTCGAATGAAAATTTTATCTGTTTTAGATCAGCATGAAATGTGTGTGTGTGATATTGCAATTTTACTAGATATGACAATGTCTGCTGTATCACATCAATTAGCTCTTCTTAGAAAATCTAATATTATTGGACGAAGAAAGGAAGGAAAAACAGTTTATTACTCACTTAAAGATAAGCATATCCATGATTTATTGATGATTGAACTGACACATATTAATGAAGAAGAGGAGGAGAAATGTGACGATGAATAAAGAAGAAAAATTGATGCTACTGCGTATTATTGTTAGTGCAATTTTATTGTCTTTGGTACTGGTATTTCCATTATCTATAAAAGTAAAGTTCATAATTTCTGTCTTATCATATTTAATTATTGGATTTGATGTCTTATGGAAATCTTTAAAAAAGATAAGTCAATCTGAGCTATTTAATGAATATTTTTTAATGTCTATCGCAACAATTGGTGCTTTAATTATTGGAGAAGCTCCTGAAGCAGTTGCAGTTATGCTCTTTTATCAGACAGGTGAACTATTCCAAGATATAGCTGTGGGTAAAAGTCGTCAATCTATTGTTTCTTTGATGGATATACGTCCTGACTATGCTTGGATTGCGGAAAATGGTGAAGCTATTCAGGTTAATCCTGAAACTGTTGAAAAAGGCTCTTTAATTCTTGTTAAAGCTGGAGAGAAAATTCCACTAGATGGATATATTACCGAAGGAAGTTCAAGTTTAAATACTGTTGCTTTGACAGGAGAGAGTCTACCACGTGATGTTAAAGTTGGAGATAACGTTATTTCTGGTTCTATCAATATGACCGGACTTCTTCAAATCCAAACAACGAGTAATTTTTCTGAGTCAACCGTTTCTAAAATACTTGATCTTGTTGAAAAATCAGATACAAAAAAAGCTGAAACTGAAAAGTTTATTCGAAAATTTGCAAAAATATATACCCCTATTATTGTTATCATTGCTGTATTACTTGCTCTTATCCCTTCACTTATTACTGGAGATTGGTTAACTTGGGTAAATCGTGCCTTAATTCTTCTGGTTATTTCTTGTCCTTGTGCCCTGGTAGTTTCTGTTCCCCTTACCTTTTTTAGTGGAATTGGGGCTGCTTCTAAAGTCGGTATTCTTGTCAAAGGTTCAAATTATTTAGAAATTTTGGCAAATTCTAAAATTCTGGTGTTTGACAAAACAGGAACTTTGACAAAGGGAAATTTTAATGTTGTTGCTGTCCATCCTAAACTTGCAAATGAATCTCAACTTTTAGAAATTGCAACTTTAGCAGAAAGTTATTCAACACATCCGATTGCTCAAAGTTTGAGCTCACTTTATAATAAAAAAATAGACCAATCACGTGTTAAAGATGTTGAAAATTTTTCAGGAGAAGGAATTAAAGCCCTTGTAGATAATCAGCTTATTTATGTAGGAAATCATAAACTGATGTCAAGAATTTCAGTAAATTATGAAGCTTGTGAGATTTCTGGAACAATGATTCATATTGCTAGAGAAGATACATATCTTGGCCATATTGTTATTGCAGACGAAATAAAAGAAGAAGCAGCAGAGGCAATCCAATCCCTCAAAAAACTTTCTGTTAGAAAAATAGTAATGCTAACAGGAGACCGTAAACATGTGGCTGAATCAGTTGCAAATAGCTTAGGACTTGATGAGGTACATGCAGAACTTCTTCCAGAGGATAAGGTTGAAAAACTAGAAGTTCTTTTGTCTGAGAAGAAGGAAAATGAAAAGTTAGCATTTGTAGGTGATGGAATTAATGACGCTCCTGTTTTAAAAAGAGCTAATCTTGGAATTGCTATGGGAGCATTGGGATCAGATGCAGCTATTGAAGCAGCAGATGTTGTATTGATGGATGATAATCCTAAAAAAATATCTCAAGCTATAAAAATTTCAAGGAAGACTTTGAGGATTGTTAAACAAAATATTATATTTGCCTTATCTGTAAAAATAGTTTTCTTAATTTTAGCTAGCTTTGGTATTGCGACGATGTGGGAAGGAGTTTTTGCTGACGTTGGAGTTTCATTTCTTGCAATTTTAAATGCTTTAAGAGCGATGAAAAATAAATAAAAAATACACAGGCATTATAGCCTGTGTATTTTGTTTAACTTAGCTTAGTTTAAACCAAGTTTATCTTGTAAATCATCAAGAACGCCATCAACTTTACTGCCGATACCTTCAGGTAATTTTTCTTGCAAGCCATCGATCACGTCACCGGCCTTTTGTTTCATATCCTCAGGAATGTTTTCAGTTACTCCCTTGGCTTTTTCTACGAGGTTATCTAGATTATCCATCTGTATTCTCCTTTAAATATTTTTTGTTACTAGCCAAGTATACCATATATTTCTTAAATGAGAGGGACTACACAAGTAGCTTCAGGACAAAAGAAGTCTTTTTGTTTAATTTTTAATTGTCCAGTTAGCTTATCTCTTTTGAAAAGTGTGAGATTATCTGACTCTTGATGAGCGACAAGAAGGAAATTTTCATCTCCTATAAGATTAAAATCACGCGGAATTTCCCCTTCTGTTTTTATGATAGACAGAAGTTCTAAAGACTGTCCTTCTACTTTATAAATAGTGATAGAATTATGCCCACGATTTGAAACGTATAAGAAGTTATTATCTGATGAAAGACGAATTGCTGCAACACCATTAAATGTTTGATGCTCAGCAGGAAGAGTTGATATTTTTTGTAAAAGTGAGAATTGTCCATTTTCATAGCTTAAAACTTCGACTGTCGAATCTAACTCACATGCAAGAAATGCTGTATGTCCGTCAGAAGAAAAGACAATGTGACGAGGTCCAGCACCTTCAGCAGATTTATAAACAAAAGACTGACTTAGCTTTCCTTCATCACTTACATCATAAATATAAAGTTCATCATTACCTAAATCACAAACAACTAACTTTTGATCAGGTGTGAGTCCAGCATAGTGGCAATGTGGAGCATTTTGCTCAGGCTTAGGTCCATGATGGTCCTCATGTTTAACAAAATCAGAAAGCTCTAATGATCCATCTGTAAGACGATGATAAGTATGCACCTCACCTTTATGATAATTTGCAGCATACACTAAGTTTTTTTCTTCATCAACTGATAGGTGACAGTGAGGAGCTCCTTCTTCAAAGACAGAATTAAGGAAGCTTATGTCTTGACCATTAAAGCTAAAAGAAGAAAGACCACCATTTGCTTCTTTGCCAGCAGCAACAGAATAAAGATGATTTTTCTTATCTAATGCCAGATAAGTTGGACCTGAAACTGAAATAAGTTCAGCTAAATCTGAGAGTTCTTCAGTCTCAGTATCTAGAGTAACAGAATAAATTCCCTTAGATAAACGTTTAGTGTAACCAGATAATAGTATTTTTTCTTTCATGATATGACCTTACTTTTTACGATTTCTCGTATGTCTTTCTTTTAACATTTTATCATAAATTGTGATAAAATAAACTTAACAGTTCTTTATTATAAAATAAAGTCAAATATAGATTGGAGAATATAATGTCACGTAAACCACTTATTGCTGGTAACTGGAAAATGAATAAAACTTCAAAAGAAACTTTTGCTTTCCTTTTTGAAATTGATGGAAAACTTCCAAATCCTGAAAAGATTGAAGTAGCTATTGCTGCACCGGCTATTTACCTTTTACCGCTTGTTCATCATCGTCAAAATAATCCTTTGAAAGTAGCTGCAGAAAATGTTTATTTTGAAAACTCAGGAGCTTATACAGGTGAAATCTCAGCAACTATGCTTGCTGCTGAGAAGATTGAATATTCTATCATTGGACATAGTGAGCGTCGTGAGTATTTCCATGAAACAGATGAGGATATTAATAAAAAAGCTAAGGCATTAATTGCTGCAGGTGTAACACCAATTCTTTGTTGCGGTGAGAGTCTTGAAACTTTTGAAGCAGGTGAAACTGCAAACTGGGTGACCTCACAAATCGAAGCTGGGCTTTCAGGAATTGATGGAAAAGATGTTGCTAATATGGTTATCGCCTATGAGCCAATCTGGGCAATTGGTACAGGAAAAACAGCAACAGCTGAAATTGCTAACGAAACATGTGGTGTGGTTCGATCTGTTATTGAAAAAATTTATGGAAAAGAAGTTTCAGAAGCTGTCCGTATCCAATATGGCGGATCAGTAAAACCTGAAACTATTGCTGAGTTAATGTCTAAAGAAAATATTGACGGTGCCTTAGTAGGTGGTGCAAGTCTTGATTCAGAAAGTTTCCTTGCTTTATTAAACTTTTAAATAATATAAATAAAAATCAGAATAATTTCTGATTTTTATTTATATTTTTGATAAAATTAAATTATGAAAAAACCAACTGCTGCTTATATTCACATTCCCTTTTGTTCACAAATTTGTTATTATTGTGATTTTGCCAAAGTATTACTTCAAGGTCAGCCTGTAGATGACTATATTGAGGAATTAATCCAAGAATTTAAAAGTTATGATATTAGAAAGCTTCGTACTCTTTATATCGGCGGAGGCACACCAACTGTGCTAACAGCAAAACAAATGGAGAAGTTACTTTCAGCCCTAGTAGAAAATCTTGATCTTTCTTACCTAGAAGAGTTTAGTGTTGAAGCTAATCCTGGTGATTTATCTGATGAGATGATTTTGGTTTTAAAAAACTCACCTGTCAATCGTATTTCTCTAGGTGTTCAGACATTTAATAACAAACTTTTAAAGAAAATAGGACGTACACATAATCGGGATGATGTGTATCAGTCTATTGAAAAGTTAAAAAATGCAAACTTTGATAATATCACAATTGATCTAATTTATGGATTACCTGGTCAAACTTTAGAAATGATTCAAGAAGATTTAGAGAGATTTTTAAGTCTTGACCTTCCTCATGTAGCTCTTTATAGTCTTATTTTAGAAGATCATACTCGCTTTATGAATATGCAGCGTACGGGTATTTTAACCCTTCCTTCTGATGATAAAAATATAGAAATGTATCAGTATATTCGCTCTGTTCTTGCAACGTCAGGGTATCAGCATTATGAAATTTCAAACTTTTCAAAAGAAAACTATGAAAGTAAACATAACTTAACTTACTGGAATAATGTAGAGTATTATGGAGTTGGTGCAGGAGCTTCAGGATATTTAAATGGTATTCGTTATAAAAATTATGGACCAGTCCATCATTATTTAGAAAATCAAAATAAACGAGTGCATGAAGATATTTTAAAACAAAAAGAAAAAATGGAAGAAGAAATGTTTCTCGGACTTAGAAAAAAAGAAGGAGTTTCTATTAGTCATTTTGAAGAAAAATTTCAAGTTAAATTTGAAGATATTTATCCGTCAGTTTTAGAACAATTAATAACTACTGATCTTGTTTATTTTGAGAATAATTTTCTTTCTTTAACAGAAAGAGGATTTGAACTTGGAAATGAAATATTTGAGAAATTTTTACTAGATGATTGAAATGTGATAAAATAGTTTTATGCGAAAAAAATTAAAATTGACAAGTTTATTGATAACACTTGTACTAGTTGGTCTAGCGTCCTTTTTAATTATATTTATAAGATCAACTGAGCCCCCAAAACCTGGTGAAGCATATTCTTCCTTACCCGATATAAGAGAGGAATTAAAAACAGGAGATATTAATTTGGTTGAAAAACCTGTTATTGATTTATCAGCTTACCAGCCGGTAGAGTCAATTGATTATGATCTTCTTTCTGAAAATATTTCAGGTGCTATTATTCGTGTCCAAGATGGAATAAAAGCTGGAGAGACTGTTACAGTAAATAAAGATGGCTCTGATCCAACTTTTAAGTATCACATTACAAATTTACAGGCTAAAGGAATTCCTGTTTCTGTTTATGCCTTTGCAAATATTACCTCTATAAAAAATGTTAAAAAAGAAGCACGTGCTTTCTATGAAAGAGCCCAAGAATATCAACCAACTTTTTGGTGGGTTGATGTAGAGATTGCAACGATGAAGGATATGAATGCTGGAGTTGAAGCATACCGTGCAGAACTAGAAAAGCTCGGTGCTAAAAATATTGGAATTTATTCAACAGATGGATTTTTGACGACTAATAAAATTAACACTAATAAATTTGATGCTGTTTGGCTTGCTTATTATGGTGTGGAGGATAAAGGATTTTATTCAGCCTTACAATCTAGTGACCGTCCTTTTCAGATTCAACAATATACAGCTGTTGGTATGATTGCAGGTTATGATGGACCTGTAGATTTAAATCGAATCCTAACACAACAAGATTATCAAAAATTATTTTTATCAGCAAAATAAGGAGTTAACATAATTAAAATTATGGCAAATGTATATTCTAATAATTTTCTTGTTCCATTTTATCAATCAGATCTTTCAGGAAAAATGATGATTCCTGCTCTTTTAAATGTTGCATTACATATATCTGGTGAGCAATCTGACTTCCTTGGTAGAGGTGAAGAATGGCTCCGTGAACATTATCAGATGTTCTGGGTGATTACGGAGTATCATCTTGAAATTACTCGTTTACCTACTTTTACTGAAAAGATAAAAATTGAGACTGAGTCTGTTGGTTATAATAAATTTTTTTGCTATCGTGATTTTAGATTTTTTGATGAAGAAAACACACTTATCTTAACCATTCATTCAACTTGGGTCTTAATGGATGAAAAAAGTCGGAAAATTATGAAAGTTGTAGATGAGATTATCCAACCTTATGAAACAGTTCAAATTAAAAAAATAATTCGTGGTCATCGCTTTCAAAATTTTTCTGACCTTAAGAAAAATAATGAGCTTATTTCTGAAGATTATAATATTCGTTTTTCTGATATTGATATGAATCAGCATGTGAATAATAGTAAATACTATGATTGGGCAACCGCTCCTTTAGATTTAAACTTTTTAAGTCATTATTTTCCAGTAGAAATTTTTATTAAATATCAACATGAAGTTCTTTATGGTGAAAAAGTTAAGAGTTATGTTTTGAAGCAGGGTATGACAAGTTATCATAGTATTAATGAAGATAAATGTCAGATAGAAATTACTTGGAAGAAAGACTAATTCCTTGTTTTTTCTTTTTCTAAGTATAAAATAAATAGAAATTGAAAGGATGATATATTTTGAACAAATTTAAAAATTACTCTGATAAGATTGTTAAAGGAAGTTTCCTTTTTATTATATTAAGTGGAAGTTTATTTAATCTTTATTTTTTCTTTATAGGAAAAGAGCTTATTTCTTTAAACGTCATTATCATTACCTCTTTATTTTTACTAGCTTATCTTTATTCTGAAAAACTATTTAAAGAAAAATTATTTTTTATTCCATCAGCATTTTTTTATATTGCAATTATCTTCACTTTCTTTTCCTCTTATTTGGGAAGTTTTCTTAATTTTTATGAAAAATTTGAATTTTGGGATGATATTTTGCATTTTGTTTCTGGTATTTTACTTGGAATCCTTTGTATTATCTTAACGAGTTTTGTTATCGTCAAACGTTTTGGAGAAATAAATAGGACTCCTTATATTTTATATATGGTTATTGTTGGAGTATTAATTAGTATTTCTTTGGCTGTCTTCTGGGAGTTTTATGAATTTTCTTATGATTACTTAACAGATGGAAATATGCAAAGAAGTATTATCATTGAAAATCCAGAAAATTTTGATCCCAGTCCTTATCTTCGTCCTTCCGGTCGCTTTATAGACCCAGGACTTTTAGATACTATGGGGGATTTTTTCCAAGCAGTACTTGGAGCGATACTAGCAGGTATTTACTGTTTTAGCCATTATGCTTTAATTGTTAAAAAAATTGAAGAGTATGATTTAGAAGAATAAAATTAAGTCCTAAAGCAAAGAGACAGTTTTCTGTCTTTTTTGCTATAAAAAGTTAGGACTCTTACTGTCAAAGTAGCTTATCTTTTGGTATAATAGTAACAATTGTAAAGATTTTAGAAATAGGTAAAAATGGAAGATAAAAATATTGTAGAAGTAAATCTTACAAAGGAAATGAGAACGAGCTTTATTGACTATGCAATGTCTGTTATTGTATCGCGTGCCCTTCCTGATGTAAGAGATGGCTTGAAGCCAGTTCATCGTCGTATTCTTTATGGAATGAATGAACTTGGAAATACACCTGATAAACCTCATAAAAAATCAGCACGTATCACTGGTGATGTTATGGGTAAATATCATCCACATGGTGATACGTCTATTTATGATGCAATGGTTCGTATGGCTCAGTGGTGGTCTTATCGTCATATGTTAGTTGATGGACACGGAAATTTTGGTTCCATGGATGGTGATGGTGCAGCAGCTCAACGTTATACTGAGGCTAGGATGGCAAAAATTACCATTGAAATGTTGCGAGATATTAATAAAAATACTGTTAATTTTATTGATAATTATGACGGAAATGAACGTGAACCTGAAGTTTTACCCGCACGTTTTCCCAATTTACTTGTAAATGGAACAACAGGAATTGCGGTTGGAATGGCGACAAATATCCCACCACATAATTTAGCTGAAACGATTGATGCGGTAAGTATGCTGATGGAAAATCCTGAGGTAACTACTCGTGAGTTGATGGAAGTAATTCCAGGACCAGATTTTCCAACTGGAGCTTTAGTCTTAGGTAAAACAGGAATTTTTAAAGCTTATGAAACAGGAAAAGGATCAATCACACTTCGAGCAAAGACTGAAATAGAAGAAACTAAATCAGGACGTGAACGTATTGTAGTGACTGAATTTCCTTACATGGTAAATAAGGCAAAGGTTCACGAGCATATTGTACGACTTGCTCAAGAAAAACGCATTGATGGAATTACAGCCTGTCGAGATGAGTCTTCTCGAGAGGGAGTTCGTTTAATTATTGAAATTAGACGTGATGCCTCAGCTTCTGTTGTTTTAAATAATTTATTTAAATTAACCTCTTTACAAACAAACTTTGGCTTTAATATGTTGGCCATTGAAAATGGAATTCCAAAAGTTCTATCACTAAAAGAAATTTTAGAAAATTATATTTCTCATCAGATTGAAGTTGTTACTCGCCGAACAAAATTTGATAAAGATCGAGCAGAAGCACGTGCTCATATTCTAGAAGGTTTACGTATTGCCCTTGATCATATTGATCGAATTATTAAAATTATTCGTGAATCTGAGACAGACGCCTTAGCTCAAGCGACGATGATGTCTGAGTTCCAACTTTCTGAAAAACAATCACAGGCTATTTTAGACATGCGTCTTCGTCGTTTGACTGGACTAGAACGTGATAAGATTGAAAAAGAGTATCAAGAATTAATAGCTTTAATTGCAGATTTGAAAGACATTCTTGCAAAACCAGAAAGAGTTAAAACAATTATTCGTGAAGAACTTCATGAAGTTCGTGAAAAATATTCAGATGCTCGACGTACAAAACTTCTTGTAGGTGAAGTGATGTCTATTGAAGATGAAGACTTGATTGAAGAAGAAGATGTTCTTATCACCTTGTCAAATAAAGGCTATATTAAACGTTTAAATAATGATGAATTCCGTGCTCAAAAACGTGGAGGACGAGGAGTACAAGGAATTGGAATGTCTGATGATGACTTTGTTCAACATTTGATTTCAGCAAATACTCATGATCAACTTCTCTTTTTCACTAATTTAGGACGTGTTTATCAAATGAAGGGTTATGAAATTCCAGAATATGGACGGACTGCTAAAGGCTTACCAATTGTTAATCTTTTAAAGTTAGAAGAAGCAGAAAAAATTGCAACCGTTATTAATATTAAAAAAGATGAAACAACTTATCTTTTCTTTATCACGAAAAAAGGAATTGTAAAGCGGACTGAGGTAAGTCAATTCTCTAAAATTCGAACAAATGGTCTGAAAGCAGTAGGTCTAAGAGAAGATGATGAGCTTATAAATGTATTGTGTGTACAAGAAGAAAATGACGTAATTATAGGGACTCATGAAGGTTACTCAACACGATTTAAATCAAATACTATTCGTAATATGGGACGAACTGCAGCAGGAGTAAGAGGAATTAAACTCCGAGAGGACGACTTTGTTGTTGGAAGTTCTATTGTGACAGATGAACAAGAAGTTCTAGTAATTTCTGAAAATGGTCTTGGAAAGCGTACAAGTGCGACAGAATACCCTGTTAAAGGTCGTGGAGGTAAAGGACTTAAAGTTATGAAAGTCACTCCAAAAACTGGAAAACTTGCTGGTTTAGTAGCTATTAATGGAGATGAAGATATGATGATTATCACAGATACAGGTGTCATCATTCGGACAAGTACGTCTAACCTCTCTCATCTAAGCCGTAATACTCAAGGAGTTAAAGTAATGAAACTTGATGAAGGAGCTAAGATTGTCACTTTAGCTCTTGTCGATCCTGAAGAAGAGGATGTTACAGAAGAAACTAAGGAAAGCAATTAAGATAGCAGTGTTAATGGTAAAAACTTACTAGCTATTGCAAATTATCTATTCTTTTGGTAAAATGAAATATCTTTATAAAATACTTAGCTTAAATCTAAATAATTTTATTTAGCTAATAAAAACAAAAGTGAGAAAATAAAGTGAAAATAAACTTAAGAAGTACGAAATATCTTGTAGCTGCAGTAGCAGCCTTTGGTTCAAGTATTTCAAGTCCAGCTGTTGCAAAAGCAGTAACCCCAACAAAAACAGTAACAAACTCTAATAGTGAAAAAGCAAAAATTTCAACTCTTAGTCAAAGCTCTCAAAAATCTTTAAGCGAAGCAATTTCTTGGGCTAATTCAGTTCGTGGATTAAGCATTGACTTCGATGGTGCTTATGGCGCACAATGTGTTGACTTACCAATGGCTTATTCTAATTATTTATTTGGTACACGTATCTTAGGAAATGCAACAGATTATCCTTATAATGATTATACTGGATTTAAACGTCTGTCTAAAGAGCAGTCAAAACCTCAAGCAGGTGATATTGCAATTTGGATTGGTGGTAGTAGTGGACATGTTGGAATTGTTATTGCCTCTACAGGTGATAGCTTTACAACTCTTGAACAAAATGTCTCAGGAAATGTAAGTGTTCAAGAATATTCACGTAACACAAGTGGATTATACGGTCAAGATTTTTGGGGAGTTCAACGTCCGATGTTAAATACAGAGGATAGTATTCCAACTGTTTCAAATAAAGTTTACCGCTTATACAATATATCGAGTGGTGATCATTACTTTACGACTGATAAAGAAGAAGTTAAAAAAATTATCTTTGAAGGTTATCAGTATGAGAAAACTGTATTTAGTACTGTAACTTCAGGTGTTCCTGTTTATTGTGTTTATAATAAAGTAACAGGTGAGCATATCTATACGACTGAAGCAAGTGAAGTTAAAGAGTATATTGAAAAAGGTTGGAATGATGAAGGGATTGCTTGGGAAGCTCCTACTAAAGGTAAGGACGTTTTCCGCTTATATAATAGTGAGAAAAATTCACATCTCTTTACCAGCGATGACAATGAAATTAAAGTTCTTTTAAAAGAAGGTTGGGTTAAAGAAAAAGTTGCCTTTAAAGAATAAATTAAAAATCTTGAGAAAATAACTCAAGATTTTTTCTATGCTATCTCTCTTTATAAGTCTTGTTATTTATGATAAAATAAGCAAATAGAAAATAAATCAAATAAAGGAGGTCATATGAAAAAAATTAAAAGCGGACTAAATATTGTTCTCTTTATACTTTTAATTTTAGTTGGCTTATCATTAATATTTAATAAGTCAATAAGAAATATGATGATTGCAAATAAAACAAATAGTTATCTTGTTTCTAATTATGATTCTGATAGCTTAAAGAAAAATCTAGATAAGGAAGCTGACTTTAATTTTGAACAGGTAGAATCTGTTGATTTTAGCTCAGTTGTAAGTAGCCAGACTCAGCAAAATTTTCCTGTTATTGGAGGGATGGCTATTCCTGATGTGGGGATTAATCTTCCTATATTTCTTGGGTTAAACTCAGATGCCTTACTTTATGGAGCGGGGACAATGAAAGAAAATCAAGAAATGGGTAAGGGAAATTATGCCTTAGCTAGTCATCATGTTTTTTCTATTGCAGGAGCATCAGAGCTTTTATTTTCTCCTTTAACAGAAGCAAAAGAAAATATGAAAATTTACCTTACAGATAAAGAAAAAGTTTATCAGTATGTTATTGATAAGATTTATACGGTAAATCCAGAAGAAGTTACAATTATTGAAGATCATGAAGGAGAAAAAGAAATTACTCTTGTCACATGTACAGATGCAGCAGCAACAGCAAGGCTTATTGTTCATGGAAAGTTAGAAAAGACCTTTAGCTTTTCAAAATCTCCTTCAGAGGTAATCTCAGCTTTTGAAATGAAGTATAATCAATTCCAATCTTAAAAATATATCTGTCAAGTTTTTTTCTTGACAGATGATTTTATTTATGCTATCCTTATGTATAAGCAAATGACTGTTTATTATTATTTAGATTAAAGGAATTAATATGTCTGTAAAAATTCGTATGACTCGTATGGGCTCAAAGAAAAAGCCTTTCTACCGTATTAACATTGCTGATAGTCGTTCACCACGTGATGGACGTTTTATCGAAACTGTTGGTACTTACAATCCTTTACTTGAGGAAAATCAAGTATCACTTAAAGAAGATCGTATTCTTGAGTGGTTAGAAAATGGTGCACAACCATCTAATACTGTCAAAAATATTTTGTCTAAAGAAGGAATTATGAAAAAATTCCACGAGACAAAATATGGAAAAAAATAAGTATTATATTAGATAATACGAAAAGGAGCATATCAAATGACTGATATCAAAGAATTGATTTTGACAATAGTAAAACCACTTGTGTCAAATCCTGCTGTAGTTTCACTTTCTATTCAAGACGGTGAAGAGTTTGAAGAGTATCATCTCCAAGTAGATCAAAGTGATTTAGGTCATGTTATTGGTCGTCAAGGTCGTATTATTCAAGCTATTAGAACAATTATTTATTCTATTCCTGTTGAAGAAGGAAAGAAGAAAATTCGTTTACTTGTAGATCAAGACGATTAAAAAAATAGCTTTCGAGCTATTTTTTTATTATAAGAAAAGACTTCAATTTGAAGCCTTTTCTTTATAATTAATATATTCAATTTTATTTTCCTCAAGTAATCTCTTTAGCAAGCTATGTGATCGGCCATAAATAATAAACTCATGGAATTTTCCAGCATGGATAAAACTAAATTTAAATCTAGAAAGCTTAACTGCCATAATTTGTTCACAATTAAATTCTGTCATATCTAATTTGAAATCTGAAGTTATATAAAGGTGACTGTTTGAAATGAAGAATCGTCTTTGACGAATGAGGAAAGCAAGGTAGATGACAACGACTATTGCAAGAGAAATTGTGATAAAATTCCATTTCATATTAAATTCAAAGAAAATAATCTGTTGGAAACTTAAAGAGATAACCCACCAAATCCAAGCTAATTTAAAAAGATTGTTTAGTGGTAAAAAATAACCTGATTTCATTTGTCATCTCCTTTCTCTGAACTTTCGCTTGTTGTATCTGTACTTATTTCAGGACGAACTTTTTCTTGGAAAAGATCTACTGTACTCTTACCTTTTTGAGAAATTAAGGCCGTTGATTTTGCCTTTAGAAGTTCAATCTGTTCTGCCAGTCTCTCTTTTGTTGGCTTTACATCATAGTTGTAGGCTTCAGAATCAACCTCTGTAAATCCTTTAGGTGTGTAAAAGCGAAGAAGATCTTGTGTGTTGATAGCATCAGACATTTCAAGAAGTGTGGTAACTTTTTGCTCAATATTAGCAACATAAACTTTCTGCTCTTCTGTTAGAGCAAGTACTTCACCTGTTTTTGTATTATAATAGGCATTACTTGTTTCTTTAGGTTTTAATATCATTGGAGTGATAAATCCACCACTTCGTAAAGCAATAAAATCTTCACGTCCTTCAGCAAATAAATCTTGACCTAATTGGATGTAGTTTTCTGTATTAATACCTAAGAGGTGCTCAAGTGTAGGCATAACATCAAGTTCACCTGCAAGAGTATCTGAAATATAGCCATCTTTTTGTCCAGGGATATGAATCATAAATGGCACACGCTGCATCTGTGTGTTATCGTAATCATCCCAAGTAATTGGATTCTGACCAATTGCTTCAGCATAGTTTTTTGTTGCGGCTCCCGTAATTCCATAGTGATCACCATAAAGAACAATCATAGAAGAATTGTAAAGGCCACTTGCTTTTAGATAATTAAAGAATTCCTCGATAGACTCATCCAAATAATGAGCTGTTAAGAAATAATTATCTACGATATCACTACCAGAATCTGTTGTTTCAAAGTTTGGATCTAACTCCTCCTTTAAAAGTCCAGTATAAGGTGTATGATTAGAAACAGTCAGATACTTGACATAAAAAGGTTGCTGAATTTGTTCTAAGTATTGAATTGACTGTGGAAATAAGACTTTATCTTTAATTCCCCAAGTTGTTGAATTGTCAGAAGTCTTATCCCAATAAGCTTGATCAAAGAAATTTTGATAGCCAAGTTGAAGATAAGCATTTTGGCGATTATAGAAAGAGCCATAATTTGCATGAAAGACAGCACTTGAATAACCCTCTAATTGATTTAAAATAGCAGGCATAGCTTGGAAAGTTCGACTACCACCTAAACGAGTAAATACTGAGCCACTTGAAAGTCCAAAAGTTGAGGTTTCAAGTAAAATTTCAGCATCGGAAGTTTTTCCCTGTCCCACTTGGTTATAAAAATTACTAAAGGAATAAGTACTATTGGAGTGATAAATTGAGTTAAGAAAAGGGGTAACTTCTTTATCATTAATTTTTAAGTCAAGTAAATCTTGTTGGAAGCTTTCTAAGTGAATAACAATAATATTTCTATTTTTAGCAAGTGCATTTTCACCCTCTCCAACAAACTCAATATTAGGGGCAAGATATCGATTTTCTTTTACATATTGCTGAACTTTTAGAAAATCATTTTCTGTTGCATTTTCACGCGCTTCTTCGGCAACACGTGTGTACCAGCCATTTGTAACTAACCATGGCCCTAAGCCTAGAAAGCGAACAATATAAGTATTGTCATTAGCTTGTCGTGAAACCAAACGGTGTTTACTCATATCACCAAACCAAAAACTCATACAAAAAAGCATTAATCCAATACTTACCATCTTAAAGGAGTAAAGACGTGTTGGTTTTATTGTATCCATTTTTATCTTTTTCATAAAAATAAGAGAAAAAATAATAATAAAATCAATCCAGAATATGAGATCATACCAATGTAGAGAAATAGACGTGAAGTCAAACCCTTCACCCATCATACCTGCTCCACCGGTAATCGTTGCGATAGATAGAAAATCTTTAAATTCACGATAATAAAGAGTGTTTCCATAAACGAGAACAGTCCCTAAGATTTCCATTAATGTAACTGAAATATAAAATAATTGCGTTCGCTTTATAAAAAGAAGCAATGAAAAAAATAAAAAAGTAAAACCAATAGGATTAGCAATAATTAAAATGGTATCTGCCCATCCACGGCTATGTAATTTTTCCATTTCAACAAAATAAGCAAACATTGTCTTAAGCCACATAAAAAAGGTTAGCCATAATATTAAGCCTAGCCGATTATCAAAAGCTGAAAATAATTTTTTCAAAAGTCACCTCATCTAAATAATAAATAAATCGTTTAGCTCTTATTTTAACATAAATAGAAAATTCTCTAAAGTAAAAAGATAAAAAATTCTTAAAAGTTAATAAAAGATAATTAAGAAGTAGAATGTTATAATTAAATTATGAAAAAGAAAAATTATAAAGCTTATATTATTGATTTAGATGGAACAATATATCTTGGTGAGGGACGTATTCCTGCAGGAGAAAAATTTATTCATCGTTTACAAGAAGCCAATATTCCTTATCTTTTTTTAACAAATAACTCAAGTAAATGTCCAGAATTAGTTCAGAAAAGATTAAAAGAAAAATTTAATATTGATACAGCGTTAGATAGCATTTATACTGTTTCTTTAGCCATTGTAGAATACATGAAGGAACTTAATCTTGGAAATAAAGTATACGTCATTGGAGAAGAGGGATTAAAGTCAGAAATTCAAGCAGCTGGATACATTGAAGATAGTCTCAATCCTGATTATGTTGTGGTGGCTATTGATTTTAATTTTAATTATGACAAACTCAAAACAGCAACTTTTGCAATTCAAAAAGGAGCAAAGTTTATAGCAAGTAATGCTGATCTTAACTTACCAACTTCAGAAGGATTACTTCCAGGTTCAGGAACCATTATAAAAGCAGTAGAAGCAGCTACACAAGTAAGTCCAATTTATGTTGGAAAGCCTGAGTCTATTATTATGGATATTGTTGTTAAAAAAATGGGAATAAAAAAAGAAGACCTTCTTCTTGTTGGGGATAATTATTTGACAGATATTCGTGCTGGAATTGATAATGGAATTGACAGTCTTCTAGTGACAACAGGCTTTACAAAAGCAGAAGAAGTTTTAACTTTACCTATCCCACCAACCTATGTTATTTCAAGCCTTGATGAATGGGAACTTTAATGAAAGAAAGAATATTTTTTAGTTTAGGAAATCTATGGATTCTTTCTTTTTCCATTTTTTCAACTTTTATACTTTCTATTCCTCTTTTTTATTTTGATATTTCCTGGGAAAATTTAACTAAAATTTCAGGTCTCTCTTCTGAGACTTTAATGAAAAATTATAATATTTTAATTTCTTATCTTTTGAATCCTTTTAAGTCTCATTTAAAAATGCCAGATTTCCCAAGTTCTCTTTCTGCTCTCGAACACTTTGCTCAGGTAAAATGGCTCTTTCTTCTTGTTATTTTACTTACAATTATTCTCTTTTATTTCTTTATTTTATGGTTAAAAGATTATCTCTATATTTATTTTTATCAAGACCTTATCGTATTAGTAAGTCTTCCTATAGTTTTTATCTTATTTACACTACTGATAGGCTTTGATAATTTCTTTATCTTCTTTCATAAGATTTTCTTTAGAGATGACAGCTGGCTATTTAACCCTTTAACAGATCCAGTTATCAATGTATTAACTGAAAATTTCTTTATGTATTGTTTTATAATATTTTTATTTATTTATGAGTTAGTATTTTTATTTTTTATTATTAAAGGAAGGAAAAGATTAAAAAATGGAACGAAGAAAAAGGTACAGGCGTAAAAAAAATTATCTTGGACAGTTTATTTTTATAATTTTATCGATTATCCTTATTTTAATTACTTATATTTTGCTAATGAAACCTTTCGATGATAAAGAAGAAAAACAAGAGACTTCAGAAATTAAAACTAGTATTAGCTCAAGTTCACAAAGTCCTAGTTCATCAGTCGAAAAAAAGTGGTTAACAACAAAAGCAGAAAATTATTTACCTACTTTAATGTATCATAACATTTCAGGAAATACTCCTAATAATAATTATGTAAGTCCTGAAAATTTAGAAAGTGTTCTTCAAGTTTTACAGGCTAAAGAGATTTATACCGTTTCAACTCAAGAAGCTCATAAAATTTTAACAACGCAAACAAAACCATCTGAAAAAATAATCTGGTTGACATTTGATGATGGCTATCAAGATTTTTATGATAGTGTCTTTCCTTTATTAAAGAAGTATAAGATGCATGCGACAAGCTTTATTATTACAAATAAAGTTAAAAATAATCGTGCAGGTTATCTTACTACCAATCAAATAAAAGAAATGTCAGAAAGTAGCTATGTTGACTTTCAGAGTCATACTGTCAGCCATGTTGATTTAAATATCTCAACAGATGAGACTCAAAAATCTGAATTAGAAGAATCTAAAGCTTACCTGGATGATTTGCTTCAACAAGAGACAATTGCCTTGTGTTATCCTGCTGGAAGTCATAATGCAAGTACTGAGCCAATTGCAAGGGAATTAGGCTATAAAATGGGACTTCTTGATCCAGGTAGAACATATGATGGACTTATTGCAGTTAATGCAGCTGCAAGAAATTCAGATGGATTATTTTCTCTCAATCGCTATCGAACATTTACAAATACAGATGGTGCAGTAGTCTCAGCCACAATTTCAGAAGATGAAAAATACAATAGTGAAAATACACAAAAATAAAATATTGACCTTGTAATTCTTTTAGAAGAGAATGGAATTGAGTTTATTCTTGACAAATTCTTTATCTTATAATAGAATAAAATACGTAGATAATTTATTTCGTTCAAACCTGTTCTGAACCAAGTGAATTATAAGCTGACTGAAAAGCTTGCTGAGAATTGACTCCGAGCTTTTCAGTTTTTTTATTATTTAAAAATACTTATAAAATTTGATAAAATAGAAGAATGGTAAATCATATTGTTTTATTTGAACCTCGTATTCATTTTAATACAGGAAATATTGCACGTACAGCCGCAGCTACAAATACAGTGTTGCATTTAATTGAGCCTTTTGGTTTTGAAATTACAGATAAACACTTAAAAAGAGCAGGGCTTGATTATTGGGACAAGGTAGATATTCGCTATCATAAAAATTTAGAAGATTTTTTAGAAACTTGTAAAGGGCAGGCTCTTTATTTAATTACTAAATTTGCTGAAAAGACTTATTCTGAGATTGATTATCAGCAAATAAAAGAAGATATTTATTTTATATTTGGACGTGAGGATACAGGTTTACCTGAGAATTTTATGCGCCTTTATAAGGAAAGATGCTTACGCCTTCCTATGAATGACGAGCATGTTCGTTCTTTAAATCTCTCAAATTGTGCTGCAATTATGATTTATGAACTTTTACGGCAACAAAACTTTAGTGGGCTTGAGTCTATCCATCATTATGAAAAAGATAAGTTAAAATGAGAGAAAGTTTAAAGACTGGTGACTTTATCGTAAGTTCCTCAACTCTTTCTGATTTCGATCAAGCCATTTTAAATAGTTCACAGGAAAAAAAGAAGACTTATACTCATATTGGAATGATTGAGAGAAAAGAAAAAGAGATTTATGTTTGGCATAGTTCTCCACTAAAAGGAGTTTGTTTAGAAAGATTAGATAGTTTTATTTTAAGCGAAGAAGAAAAAGACTTTGATATTTTTCGCTTGATAGAAAAAGTTGATTTTTATGAAATTTTAGCTCAATTGGAAAAGAGGAGATTTAGTCCCTATAACTTTAGTTTTATCAAGTCAAATCAAGCTTATTATTGTTCAGAGTTACTTGTTGAAGTTTTTCCTAAGGGAATTTTTAAGGAAAAAGAAATGAGATTTATCGGCTCTTTTTGGTCAGATTATTTTGAAAAATTAAAGATGGAAATTCCTGAAAATGAACGGGGAAGTCATCCTAATGATTTAATGGCTCAAAAAAATATTCAATATATAGGAAAGTTATCAAAATGAATACAACAGTTTATTTTACAGGAAAAATAGAAGCAATCTTTTTTAGTAATGAAGCAAATTTATACAAAGTTTTACTCCTTCAGATTACAGATACAGATTATGAAGAATATGAAGATTCAGAGATTGTTGTAACTGGAACAATAGCTGAAGTTTTCAAAGATGAAAATTATACTTTTACAGGGACAATTACAAGTCATCCTAAATATGGAGAACAACTAAAAGTTTTAAGTTATAAAAAAGAAACTACAAATACAAGTGCGGGTTTAATTAGTTATCTCTCATCAAGTAAATTTCCTGGAATTGGAAAAGGAACTGCTCAAAAAATTATTGATCTTTATCCTAAGGACACGATACTTTCAATTATCGATGCACCTGAGAAACTAAGCTCTATTTTATCTTTAACTAAGAAAAATTCATTTTTGAAAAATTTATCTCAAGATATTGGAACTGAAACAATCCTATCTAAACTTTATAGTTTAGGTCTATCAGGAACAGTTGCTGCTCGTATTTTTAAAACTTATAAGGCTCAAAGTTTAGATATTTTAAAAGAAAACCCTTATCAGCTTGTTGAGGATATTGAAGGGATTGGATTTAATCTTGCAGATAAAATTGCTTTTGAGCAAGGTTTTTCAGAAATAGGTCCCACTCGTCTTCAAGCAGCATTAATTTATTCTTGTTTTGACTATTCACAGCAAACAGGAGATAGTTATATTGATAAAGAAAGACTCCTTCTTATTAGTAAAGATTTGCTTGAGAGTTCAAGAGCTGTTATTATTCCTCAAAAATCATTAGTCTCTGAACTTTCTTATCTTATAAATGAAGAGAAACTAATCAACTATAAAGAGAAAATATTTAGTCCCAGTCTTTTTTATGCTGAAGAATCAATTGCAAATTCTTTAAGAAAATTTTTAAAACGTCCTAAAGAAGTAGTAGATAAAAAGACTTTTAAAAAGATATTAAAAAAAGTAGAAGAAAAATTAAAGATTTCTTATGATGATTTTCAAAAAAATGCCATCTTAAATGCGATTGAAAATTCTATTTTTATATTAACAGGTGGTCCTGGAACGGGAAAAACAACAATTATTAATGGATTTCTTGAGATTTATGCCCAACTTCATAAGTTAAGTTTAGACCCTAAAAGTTATACAAATGAAATTTTTCCTTTTGTATTAGCTGCACCTACCGGTCGTGCTAGTCGCCGCTTAAATGAACTCACAGGATTACCAACTGCAACCTTACATCGAACATTAGGGATTGGAGCTGAGGATAGTGAGGAGGATTATAGCAATGAATTATCTGGACAGCTTTTAATTGTTGATGAGTTTTCTATGGTTGATACTTGGTTAGCAAAAAAACTATTTTCAGCCATTGATAAGAAGATGAAAATCCTTATCGTAGGAGATAAAGATCAGCTTGCTTCAGTAGGTCCGGGACAGATATTAACTGACCTTTTAAATTTTGAAGATATTCCATCCATTAAATTAGATAAAATTTACCGGCAATCTGAAGATTCTACAATTAGTAACTTAGCTCATGAGATTAAGAATGCTCAACTTCCTTCTGATTTTTGTGAAAAGAAGAAGGATAGAAATTTCTTTGAAAGCTCTCCTTATCAATTAACCGATCTTATTGGAAAAATTGCTAAAGCTTGGATAAATAAAGGAAAAGACCCTTTTGACTTCCAAGTATTAATCCCAATGTATAAAGGGCAGGCAGGAATTACAAATGTTAATAAAAAGTTACAAAATATTTTTAATCCTTTAGAAGAAGGTCTTGAATTTATTCATTTAGAAACATCTTTTCGTGAAAATGATAAAGTCTTACAGCTTGTCAATCAAGCAGATAAAAATGTATTTAATGGAGATTTAGGGAAAATTATTGAGCTTATTCCTGCAAAATACTCTGAAAGCAAGCAAGATGAACTTTGTATCGACTTTGAAGGCCAAGAATTATCTTATCCACGTTCAGAATGGGCAAATATCCGTCTTGCTTATGCCATGTCTATTCATAAATCTCAAGGCTCTGAATTTCCAACAGTTATTGTTCCCTTACTTTCTAGTTACTCACGAATGCTTCAGCGTAATTTACTCTATACAGCAATCACACGTGCTAAATCCTCTCTTATTTTATTAGGAGAAATTTCAGCCTTTGAACTTGCTGTTTCTAGAAAGGGAACAGACCGTAATACTTTTCTTTTAGAAAGACTAACAGAAAATCCTGAAATAAAAGAAATAAAAAAAGATCAACCCAAAGATTTTTATCTCACTCAGACTTTAATCAATGACTTAGAGATTCCAGCCTTAATTGGATTAGAAGAAGAAGACTTTGAAATATTTAAAAATAACTCTAGATTATAAATTATCTAGAGCATTTTTTTGTTGTTCATCAACAATGTGAGTATAGAGATTAGTAACCTGAGTCGATGCATGTCCTAGCTGATGACTGACTAAAACTTCAGAGTTTGTTTCAGCATAAAGCCGTGTTCCTAGAGTATGTCTTAACTTATGAGGTGTAACTCTAACTTTAAAGTTTGTTGAGTACTTGCCAACGAGCTTTTCAATACTTGAATTATCAATTCGTGAGGCTTGCTTTGCATATACTGTTAAAAAAAGAGCTTGCTCTTGCTTTTCAGCTAGATAACGTTTCTCACGAATAAAGACGTAATTTTCTAAATAAGGCTTTGCAAATTTTGCAATATTAACTGCATCACGTTTTCCACCTTTTCGTGTGATCTCTACAATCATCGTTTTTAGGTTTAAATCACGAAGATCAATACCGACTGTTTCAGAAAGCCGAATTCCTGAAGCCAGCATCAATGCAATGATAGCAAGATCTCTTTCTTTATTTTTTAAGAAGCTTGACTTTGCACGATTGGAGAGAATTTTCTCATAATCTTCACTAATATAATCTAAAAATTCCTGACTTTCATCACCTAAAAAAAGTTTAGATTTAATATTTTCAGCTCTAGCAGCTAAAGTTTCACTTTTTTTATGTGTCTGTATTTTTTTCATAACATTTCGGTAGAAGTAAGGCTCACCATCAATCCCTTCAACCTCCTCTGTTAAATATTTATAAAGACTTGATAAGGCTGAAATTGTTCGATTAATTGAGGCTTGGGAAATACCATTTTTTTGAGAATAAGTATTTAAACGTGGACGTTCACGTAGATAAAGGATATAAGATTCTAAATCTTTTTTTGATAAATTCTCCAAAAGTTCTAGATTAATTTCTTCAGAAAGATTGGAATCTCTTATCCAGCTAAAAAATCGAGAAAATTCTTTTAAATATTCATAAAGTGTATTTAAGCTATAAGGAATAACAAGTTTAGACTGATAATAATCTAAAACAAAGTTAGGCATTGTTTCTTTTAATTTTTCAATATTGATTAATAATTGTTCGCGTTTCATATAAAGAAGTATAACATAGAAATATATATTTGTCAAGAAAATTATAGTTTTTCGGAAAGATGTTAATATAATATATTAATGATGAGATTTCTATGCTGTTTCAAATTAAAAATAAAACTCTGATTTTCAGAGTTTTATTTTTAATTAATACTTAATTATAAGATTATCATATTCTGGAATAGAGATTTCTTGGTGTTTCTTAATATAATCAGCGATGATATCTGCCATATTCATTTCAATTGTTCGAACAATTTCAGCATTAAGAAACATATCAAAACCACCTCCACCACAGGCACGGTAATTATTCATAACAAGCTCATAGTGTTGTTTAGGGTTAATTTCCTGCTTTTGATAAGTTACATCTTTTACACGTTGACCTATACTTTCTTTTAGGTCGATTGTATAATCAATTCCTAAGAAAACATCATAATTATAAAGTTCAACTTTAGGATTTAAATAAATACTACTAATTTCAACTTTATTATTTTTTATTTCAAAGAAACTTGCATTTTTTTCTAAGGCCTCTAAAAGTTGCTGACCAGAAACAGATAAGATATATAAGGTATTTGGATAAATATAGGTTGAAACAACATCACGTAAACTAATATTTTCTTCAAATCCTTTAACATCATTTCCTAAAGAACAGCAAGAAATACTTGCTTTTGACACTTCAAGTTGAATTTGGTTGATAAAATCAAAAAGTTTATGCTTATGTAGACGATCATTGAGTGGATCTTTAAATAGAAGATTTCCTTCTTTAATATGACCTAAGGGGATATCTAGCCACTTTTGAGCTTTTTTTTCAAGTTCTAAATTTAAAGCTAAGATATTTTCATCTGCTTTTATCTCTCCTACTTCAATGAGTAAAGGTTGAATGCTTTCTTTTTGCCATTTTCCATCTTTTTTAGCTAAATTAATCTCAATATTAGCAAGATGACTTCCTTTATAGCCTGGTTGAACATAAGTTGTATTAAACTTTGTTCCTGATAAAAGACGATGCTGATGACCTGTTAGTAAGATATCTATCTCTAAATTTTCTAACATGAGATAGCCAGTATTTTCACCCGTTTCTCCAATAAGCTCTTGACCTGTCTCTAAATCTTTTTCAAAGCCACCATGATAGAGAACAACTACAAAATCAACTTCTTCATTTTCTCGTATCCAGTTAAGAGTTTTTTTGGTCTCTTCAAAGGCATTTGTAAACTGTAAGTTTTTGATATTTTTCTCTTGTTCCCAGATAGGGATATGTTGTGTTGTTGTCCCAATAATTGCAACTTTTGGGCCATTATCAAAAGAATGAATATGGTAGGCAGGATAAATTGTCTTTCCATCTTCAAAAATATTATTAACTAAAGTTCTGCCATTGAAGGCATCAGTATATTTTTTTAAATAGTCACGCCCATAGTTAAAATCATGATTTCCAAGAGTATTATAATCATAAGAAATTGTGTTTAAAACTTTTACCATAGGATTAAGGCTGTTAGCTGTAAAACTATTATGATAACTTGTTAAAACACTCCCTTGAATGACATCTCCAGCATCTATGACAAGACTATTTTTTGTCCGGTATTTCTGAATAACAGAGGCTACTTTTGCGAATCCTTCATTTGCATCTGAAGAGTCACTGTATTTATAAGGGTAAACATGACCATGTATATCACTCGTAAAAAGGATATTAAAGGAAAAACTTTCGTTATTATTCACCATACGCTAATTTCTTTCTAATCTTCGTAGAGAAGATTTCAACAAGAATAACAAGGATAACAAGTCCAAATAAATAAGCACCTGCATCACTCCATCGATTATTTTGTATTGCTGAAATTAAAGGATAACCAATACCACCTGCTCCAACAAGCCCTAATACCGCAGCATTTTTTATATTGATTTCAAAACGATAAATAGCTGTAGAGATAAAATTACTGGATAACTGAGGAATAATCCCGTAAACAACTTTTTGATATTTTGTAGCTCCTGAAGAGTCTAGAAATTCAATGACACCATTATCAATATCTTCAATAAACTCAATAAATAATTTGCTAACCATTCCAATAGAAGATATTGTCATTGTCATAACGCCACAAAATGCTCCTGGTCCTGTTACTCGAATCCACATTAAACCTAAGATAAAGACAGGGATTGTACGAATCATGATAATCCCACACATCACTAAATGTGTTAACCATTTAGGAACGATATTTTTACTTGCTAAAAAAGCTAAAGGAAGAGAAACGATTGAGCCTAGGATAGTTCCTAAAAATGCAATGGCAAGTGTTTCGACAATCAACCATGCAATTCCGACATCTTTAAGGGAAAATAAGATTTCTGTATTAGGATGTAAAATTCCTTTGATAATACCTTGAGCAATAATTTGTCCCTGCTTTGTTAAGCCATTATACTTTAAAACATCTGATGCCCAAACTAAAACTAAAATGACAACAAAGGTAATTAAGAAGTTTCTAACTTTATGATTAGGTTCATTTTTTAATTGTTCTTCAATTTTAAGACTATTCATATTAAACCAACTTTCCTCTCACATGCCGTGTGATAGCTTCAATAGATAAAATTAAAAGGAAAAGGCAAATATAAACAGTTCCAAATTTATCATATTCTCTCCAGCCAATTTTTTCAGCAATTAACTGACCAATACCACCTGCTCCAACATATCCCAAGATAGCTGCGTTACGGACATTTAACTCTAAACTATAAAATCCTGTAGATAAGAAATAAGAGATCACTTGTGGCATTACAGCAGTTGCAATCGCCTTTATTTTAGT
>JBKECB010000036.1:0-7237 GCA_047974165.1 Lactovum sp. | reverse complement strand
TAGAGTCAAAAAAATTGAAAAGTATATCATAGTGTGATTCAAAGTAACTAATTATATCAGATGGAGTTATTTTTAATTGAGGTTTATTTTTATAAACAGAAATTTGTTCTAAGAGCTCATTTGTTTTATTCAGACAATTGTCATAGAAATCAGGACTAACTATTCTATATTCAACTTTTTCATACAAATTATTTAGTTTTTCCAGTTTGAGTCATCATTCAATAATTTTTTAGCAAGCTTCATCATATCTTTGAGAGCTTCATTAACTATTAAGTAAGGAAAAATAAAATTGGTGAATATTAAGGGTGGAAGAAATCTCGCCCATCTTTTTTTGTATAGAGAGGAAAGTATGGAAGAGAAAAAAAGGATGAAAAAAAAGAGTATCTGTGAAAGATTTGACGTTCCGATTGATACTCTAAATAAACATCTAGCAAAGATGAAGAAAAATCCTGAGTTTCAAAAATATATATTTAAAACAGGGTATAAGGAATTATGGATTGATCCAGAGGGCTATGAAGAATTTCTTTTATTTAAAGAAAAAGAATACCATAAAACACTTTGAGGAAATGTGATATAATTTATTTATTCATATATCATATTTTTATCGCATTTGTTATAGAAATGAGGAAAAATATTTACAAAAAAACAAGATAACGGTAAAATTGCAGTTTTTGAGAAATTTTTTGATGAAAAGAGAAAAAATATAGACAAGCCCGTGTTACCATGAACAATTCTTCAAGGCAATTAATGTCAGAAGCAAGAAGATTACTTGCGATCAAAATTGACAGCATGCTGAAAGAGCCTACAGAAGAAATACTTTTAGAAAAGAAGAAATCTATTTTAATTTCTGAGCTGTATGAAGAGTGGAGGTTTATTCGAAAAAAAGAGCTGAAAGAAACAACCTATTTTACCCAAGGTCAAATTTTTGATGTTTTACTAAGAGATATTTTAAATAGACCTTTAATTAAAATTACTACTCAAGATATACACGATATCATTTTTGCAGGTAATCGTTCAGACACAACTAAGAGGAATTACAAAGCATTTTTGAAACAATTATTTGATTATGTAGTAGACTTAGATTATATAGAAGAAAACATAGTGAAAAAAATAAAGTTACCTAAAAGAAAAATTACTGTAGAAGATGTGAGGAATTCTGAAAATCGATATATTGATATTGAGGATCTGCAGAAATTAATTGAATATGTAAATAATGGTAAAATGAATAAATCTAATAATCATAAATACTATTCAGAAAATCAAAAGTGTTATCTTTATGCTTATATTTTTATGTTTTGTACAGGATTACGGATTGGTGAACTGCAGGCACTTCGTTATGTAAATATTGAAGGAAACATTGCTCGAATTGAGAACTCACTTAATAGGAAAACTTTTAGAGAAGAAGATAGAGTTCTAGCGACAGTTAAGACAGTCCAATCTTATCGAAAAGTAGTTTTAAATGAGCAGGCATTGGAAGCATTAAACTATTTTAAAAATAATAAACTTGATAATGATTTTATCTTTGTTAATCAACAAGGTAAAATTATGGTCTACAAGAAAATGCAACAAAACTTTAAAAAGCTTTGTGAAAAAGCTTTGGGTAAGAAAAAATCACCTCGTATGTTAAGGCATGGTTTTGTATCTTATGCAAGTGAAATTGGGGTCAATGAAAAAGCGATTATGTCACAAGTAGGTCATGCAAAATCTGATATGACTTTACACTATACTCACCTTACTAAAAAGATGAGAAAAGAAACAGTAAATGTCTTGAATGGAATGTCTTTAAAGCTATGAAAACATACCATAGATACAATATCTCTATATGTTATAATCGTAATAGGAGTCTAGGTTTTGGATGTTAAAAAATGCACCATAAATGCACCAAAGGCCATGGCAAACTTGGGCAATATTTGGCAAGAATAGGCAATTATGAAAAAAAGAAAAAGCCCTCCGCAAGGCTTAATAACAGGCTTAAAGCCAGTAATGCCACTGAATGGAATCGAACCATCGACCTTCACCTTACCATGGTGCTGCTCTACCTACTGAGCTACAATGGCATACTTAACCATTCTAACAAAAAAATAATTTATGTCAACTTTTTCGAAACAATTGATATATTTTTCCTTATAATAAAGAGGCTTACAAGATAGAAAGAAGAATATGGCGAAATCAAAAACATCTTATATTTGTCAAAATTGTAGTTATAAATCAGCAAAAGAATTGGGACGTTGTCCACATTGTGGAGAATGGGCATCTTTTGTTGAAGAGCTAGTAGTAAAGGAAGTTAAGCATGCACGTGTGACGCTTTCAGGTGAAAAATCATGTCCTGTAAAACTTACAGAAGTAAATCCAGAAAGTTTCCCGAGAGTTACAACAGATCTAGAAGAGTTTAATCGAGTTTTAGGTGGTGGTGTAGTTGCAGGCTCTCTAGTTTTGATTGGTGGTGATCCAGGTATTGGAAAGTCAACCCTCCTATTACAGGTATCAGCTCAACTTTCTCATAAAGGGAATGTTCTTTATGTTTCAGCTGAAGAATCTGCACATCAGATAAAATTACGAGCTGAAAGACTTGCAGAAAAAGAAGTTGATTTTTATGTTTATGCAGAAACTAACATGTCCTTGATTCGAAATGAGATTGATCGATTGAAGCCTAATTTTTTAATTATTGATTCAATTCAAACAGTAATGTCTCCAGAAATAGAGAGCAGTCAAGGTTCTATTAGTCAAGTCAGACAGGTAACAAATGAATTGATGCAGATTGCCAAAATGAATAATATTGCGATCTTTATTGTCGGTCATGTAACAAAAGAAGGAAATCTAGCAGGTCCAAGAACTTTGGAGCATATGGTGGACACTGTACTTTACTTTGAAGGAGAAAGGCAAAATAGTTTTCGGATTCTAAGAGCAGTTAAAAATAGATTTGGCTCAACTAATGAAATTGGGATCTTTGAAATGCAATCAGTGGGCTTGTGTGAGGTATCAAATCCCTCTGAGTTATTTTTAAGTGAGAGATTAGAAGGCGCTACAGGGTCTGCGATTGTTTGTGCAATGGAAGGAACACGTCCAATCCTTGTAGAAGTTCAGGCACTCACAACACCTACGATGTTTGGAAATGCAAAGCGAACAACTTCTGGATTAGATTATAATCGAGTGGCTTTGATTTTAGCAGTGTTAGAAAAACGTGCAGGTCTTTTAATGCAAAATCAAGATGCCTTTCTAAAATCTGCAGGAGGTGTTAAAATTGATGAACCAGCAATTGATTTGTCTATTGCTGTTGCGATTGCATCAAGTTATAAAAATGAACCAACAAAAGCTGAAGACTGTTTTATTGGAGAGATTGGCTTGACAGGAGAGATACGTCGTGTGGTAAGAATGGAGCAAAGAGTTTCAGAAGCAGAAAAATTAGGCTTTAAAAGACTCTTTATCCCTAAAACAGCAATGGATAATTTACCTATTCCTAAAGAGATAAAAGTTATTCCTGTTTCAACCTTATCTGAAGTTTTAGAGCTTGTCTTTGGTAAGTGATTTCTGAATACCTGAAAAGGCATACAAATATGCTATAATAAATAAATAGCTTATAAAAATAAATATGTAAGTTATGAGAAAGAAGGATTTTTATGAGACGTATAATTTTATACGTTCTTGCAGCTATTATCGGTGCTTCGGTCGGATTAACAGGTATTCCATTAATTTGGTTAATCATGGGACAGCCAAATCATTATTGGAATAAAGAATGGATAAATGGATTTATTGGAACTTTTATTTTTCTTGTCATTATTTTTTTATTTATGAATTCCATTTTATCTCTCTTAGAAAAGCTTGATAGTAAGATTGCAGAACTTAATTTATCGAAAGGTATTTTTATCGTTGTTGGGGTTATTATAGGCCTTTTAGTCGGTCTTCTTTTTTCAATTCCTATTACAATGCTTCAAATCCCTATTTTTTCAAATGTTGTCGCAGCATTGGTCATTATATTTTTTGGTTATTTTGGCTATCTTTTATTTAACCGTCGAGGTGAAGAAATTGTTCGTGTTTTTAGGCAGGGAAGAAAAACAGAGGAACAAGTAAAATCTAAAAGTAAGTTTAAAAATAAAAGAGAATTTACAGCCAAACTTTTAGATACAAGTGTGATTATTGATGGACGTATTTTTGATATTTTATCAACAGGATTTTTAGAAGGTGAAATAATTATTCCTAATTTTGTCTTACTTGAACTACAAGCCTTGTCGGATTCGAATGATAGCTTGAAGCGTGCAAAAGGTCGTCGTGGTTTAGATTTGGTAAATAAACTACAGCAAAATATAGAAATCAGTATTTCAGATAAAGATTATAAAGGAATAAAAGAAGTTGATTCAAAACTTTTACGTTATGCCAGTGAAAGTTCGTCTGTTTTGGTGACAAATGACTATAATCTCAATAAATTATCAGAAATACAAGGAATCAAGGTACTAAATATCAATGATTTAGCAAATGCAGTGAAACAGCAAGTGATGGTGATGGAGGAGTTGACAGTGACCATTGTCAAAGAAGGAACAGAACGTCAGCAAGGAATTGCTTACCTTCCAGATGGTACGATGGTAGTTGTTGAAGAAAGTAAGAAGTTAATTGGGAAAACAGTGGAGACGACTGTAACTAAAGTATTACAGACAAGTGCTGGGCGTATGATTTTTGCTGAGTTACGCTAAAAATTAAAAAGTAAAGCTAATATAGCTCAACTCTATATTAGCTTCCTGCTTAATATCAGGGTTGATTCTTTTTACCCTACCATAGAAAAAACATGGAATAATGTTTCAATACCTGATCTGTTACATATTAAAAAGCTTTTGCTTGTGTTATAAAATTTTATATAAATCTCTTTTCTATGTTTGTATCCACTTATATGATAAGAGTTTTTTTATTGCAAAAGCTAGCTCCATATTATAAAATTATTATATTTTTGAAAAGCCAAGTTTTATATAAAAAGCTTTGAGAATCTCCTCTCAAAGTTTTAGCTTTTGATTGATATGATTGATAAAGAAGTAGAGTTCTTAACTTTTAAAAGTTAAGTCTGAGAAGCTTCTAATTTAGAGATGAATGAGAGTGTCAATGAGACATGATATTAAAGAGAGAAACTTTTCCTGAAAGTCAATAGGATTTTCAGGCCTCTCCTTAGTTAACCAACTTGAGAGAATTCTATCTATAAATTGTATGAATAATTTTGCTGAAAGATCTGCTTCTTCAAGATTTCTAAAGAAAGGCTTGATAAGAGGAATATAGCTGTCTTCAAAAGTCTTTAACCAATAAGGACCAGATGTGTGTCTATAAATCGTATAAAAATAATAACGTTGCTTGTAAAAATTAGGTAAGAGTGTTTCAACGAAAAGAAGCATCAAGTCTAAATTATCATTATCTGAATTTTTTGAAATAAATGCTTCAATCTCTTTTTTTGCTTCCATATTTACAAAAATGTGTAAGTGTTTTACGATATCTTCGATATTGCTATAGCCATGATTGTTAAGAGTTTGTCTGGAGATATGCATTTTTTCAGCAACTTGTTTCATGCTAATTTTATGATAAGATTCTGCCTGATTGGCTAGTAAACAGAAACTATCAAAGATTCTCTCATCGCTTTGAGTATAGTAGGACATGTTTTTCTCCTAAGTTAAAAATCAATAGATATTTTTTGCTGAAGCTTTTTAATTTGACAAAGATTTTGAACTTTTTTATTTCTTTGTCAACAGCTAGCTTATAAGAAGCAATCCGTGATGATATTGTGAAGGGCAAGATAAAATATAAATGTTTCATAATTTTCTTTCTTTTTGTTCGATAAATATTCGTCGAAAATATTATTTTTTTAATCAATCTTATACTTTTAATTTAATAACTTAAGATTGATTTTAGTTTATATTTTCTGTATAATAAAGTCAAACAACAAAGCAGTTGTATTTATTAAAAAGGAACATTTTCATATGCAGGCAATTGGAAAAATAATTGCAGAGAAACGAAAATCTAAGGCGATGTCTCAAGAAGATTTAGCGATTTCACTAGATTGTACACAACAATTTATCAGTAAAGTAGAGCGAGATAAGTCAGGCCTTTCAAAAATATACCAAATCAAATTTTCTAAAATATTTGACTTTGACTTTGTTACTTTATGTAACAATTTGGAACACTATCGAAGCTTAGAACATTATCTGTTCAGCCGGGAGTTAATCATTGCCATAGAAGAAGAAAACCGTAGCAAGATCAAAGAAATTTTAAAGGATGAGTTGCTGATCTCTGAGTTTAACTACGGTAGACCCTTAATATTAAAATTATATTCTAAGGCTGTGATAGCACTGGAAAATAAAGAGAATGAACGTGTTTTTAAGTTTACCTTAGCAGTCTTTGAAAAAGATAGTATTTTGGAGATGGAGGATTTTAAGTTAGAAACTTCTCAAGAATACAGATACTACTCGACGATTTTAGTCTTATCCATAGCTTTAGAAAAAACTGGACATAAAGCACTTGCTTTGAAAGTTCTTAAAAATACGATTGATTTTTTAGAAGCAAGTTACTTTAATGTTCTTGCCATCTCCTCGATAGAATATTTTTTCAAAAAATTCTATATTGCTGTTTTAAATAACTATTCAGATCTTCTTTTTATTTTAGGAGAAAATAACTTAGCCTTAGAGACTTGTGATAAGGCAATTAAGTTTGCGATAAAAAATAAAATCTTATATACCTTAGACTTTTTGTTTTATCTCAAGATAGAAATTCTTTATTACTTAGATAGAATAAATGAAGCAAAAAATCTAAGAAATCAGTTGATTGCTTTTTGTGAATTAACAGATAATTTTTCTTTGATTGAAGAGCTTGACCTCCTCATAAAAGAAAAGTACCCGTTGCTTTTTTAAATAATTCAAATAAAAATTTGCCAATTGGCAAGAGAAAAGAGAATAAAAACATTAAGAAACCTTACCATAAAGGCTTTTCTTTTGTAAAGCAATTTGCCAACTGGCAAAATTTTCTTGTAGAAATATGTTAAATTTCTGTTAAAATTGTTTAGAATCTTTTAGAGAAGAATGAAAGGATAAACTTAAATTATGTGGAGAGCCGTTTGGCAAATTATAAAATGAATTTTTATTAATTGGCTATGGTCAGCTATTTGAGGCTGGGCAAGAAAATTTTTAAAGAAATAATCATATAAATATATGTATTAATTAAAATATGATTTAAATTTTGTTGGATTTGTAAGTTTAAAATGAGATTATTGTTT
>JBKECB010000099.1:0-10758 GCA_047974165.1 Lactovum sp. | reverse complement strand
TCATAATGAACCTCTTTGAAAATTTGGATATATTTTTTATCTCTTAGATTAATAACAACATCATCAAAAGAAATCTTCTTAACTCGTGTCAAATGATCAATACAATAAACCTCACCTTCTGTCTCTTCTTTTATATCAATTGTTGTTACAGAAATATTAGGATAGAAAATCATTAACTTTGTTATACCATGAAAATAAGGAATTAATTGAACAATATTTTCTAATAATCGACTATTTTCTTGCTCTTCATAAAAACATCGGAATTCAATAAACCATTCAGAAAAAGTAGGATAGTTAATTAATAAATGTCGTCTAAGTTGAAGAACCATCTCTGAAAAATCAACTGTATTTTCTTCCTGCCAATGATCAAAATCTTGGACCTGAATATAAAGATAAGGAATCATCTGAACTTCTAAAATTTCTTCTAATTTTTTATCTAATAAAGAAAAATCAAGTTCTTCATTCTTATTTATTCTAACGCTCTCTGTTAAACTATCAATTGAAACATAGCTTCCAGAAAAATATTTCGTCAATTCATTTGAAATTTTCTTTAAAAAGCTAGGATTAACTTTAAATAATAAGCGTGGTTTTCTAAAAATTTTATTTATTTTTTCTAAATTTACTTTAATATTCATTTCTTCTACTTTTTCAGAAGAATTATCTTTTAAGAAGTGAGAAAGGTGAGAGTGAATTTCTGAAATATTTTCGATTTTCTTGTTTTCTATCTTACTTTTCTTTCGTTCTTGTCTATATTTTTTAGGACTAAGATGAAACTTTTCTTTAAAAGCTTGCTGAAAAGATCGTTGATTTGTAAAAGCTACTTTTTGCGTAATCTCTTCTATTGTTAATTCTGTACTTTCAAGCCATTTTATACTCTGTAAAAGACGGATTTCTTTTAAATACTCTCCAATTGTCAATCCCATTTCTTTTTTAAATAAGTGAGAGAGATGAAACTTACTCATAAAAAATTCTTTTGCGAAATCATCCAAGCTTAGTTTTTCAGAAAAGTGTTGATTTAAAAATAAGATTATCTTCTTCATTCTCTCACTAATTTCTTTTAAAGAATGCCCTTCCTCTATTGGAAGATATTGGAGAAGATTGCCAATTAACTGCTGACGATAAGCCTCTATTAAATAATTAGAGGCTCTTTTTTCATTTTCTAACTCTAAGAAAAGATGACGTAAATTTTCTATAATTTTATCATACGCTTGACTTTGATAGTAAGGAGAAATTGGCTCAGTTAATTTAAATTGAAAAAAAGAATACTTTTCATGATAAATTTGAAGAGTAATTCTAAAAACTTTATTTTCATCTGTAGCAATAATTTGAAGGGTTTCAGAAGGGTTAATAACTATAATCTGTCCTGTTTCAATAAGTTGAATTTCTGAATTTCTAATTAACTTAATTTGCCCACTTAATACTAAAAAAAGCTGAAAATCTGTATTTTGAATCATTGATTTTTCATTTATTGTTTCTAGTATCATAGTTTCTTGTCTACTATTAGAAAAATAATTTGGCATAATTCCCTTTCTTAAATAAATACTTATTTTATTTATTCTACAGTATTATAAGTCAAAATCAAGTGGAAAAGTTCTTTTATTATAAATTCAAATTCTTATATTCATAAGATTTTGATATACTTAAGTAAGATACTTTTTATACGAAAGGATAAAATGAAAGAGAGCTTAATACTAGAAAAAGTTTATAATGCAACTACAATTCCAATGCAACTTTATAAAGATGGAAAAGTTTTTCTTAGCTTAGGAGTTAAAGATTTATCTTCTCCTGCTTTATTAAAACTTACTAAAGAATTAAGAAAAGCTAACTCTCCTATTAGTTATACAATCTCATCTGGAAATATTATCTCTGGTCTTATTCATTTAAAAGGTTTGGATAATTTTTTAATTCTAGGACCTAGCATGTCCTCAAATTGTACTCTAAGACAAGCCGAAAGTATTCTATCAGAACTTAATATCTCTAAAAGTTCAGCTAAGGTTTTAAATAACTGGCTGTTTAATCTCCCTAATATTGACTTAGAAAGATTTCGTCAGACTCTCCTCTTGCTTGATTTTCTTTTGAATGGAGAAAGCTTAAACTCTACAATGTATATTAACTCTACACAAAAGGAGAAAAGATTTAAAAGTATTTTAGAAAACTCTATACTTTATACAGATAATGTCAGTGATTTATTAGAAAAACAACTCTTATCTTATGTAGAAAATGGAGATATTCAGGCAATGACCTCTGCATATAATAATTTAGAAAGTGAAAACTCTGCTTCAACAAATTTAGACTTACGATCCTATCAAAATATTTTTTTATTTTCTATCGGTCTCATTTCTCGAGCTGCAATCAAAGGAGGTTTAGATCATAACCTTACCAATAGCTTAGTTAATATTTATATCTCAAGAATTGAAGAGATAACGACAACAAATGAAGCCTCTCTTCTTTTAAAGCAAATGTTTCTTGATTTTACCAGACGAACTTCAGAAAGTCGTCTTCATTTATCTAACTCACTTCTAGTTCTTAAGATCTGTAAAGATATTCAATCACATATTTATGAGAAAAGCTCTCCTGTAAGCATTGCTGAGCGACTCGATATGAATTATTCTTATATTTCCAGACATTTCAAAGAAGAGACAGGAAAAACAATTACTGAATATATCAATGAAAGCAAAATTAACGAAAGTATTCGTCTGATGGAAATAAGCCAACTTTCTATCATTGAAATCGCCTTACAACTTGGCTTTTCTTCTCAAAATTATTTTCACACAATTTTTAAAAAAGTAACGGGGAAAACACCTTTAGAATTCAAAGAAAGTAAAGATTAAAAAAGGACTGAAAAATCAGTCGCTTTTTTATTTATTCATTTCTTCGATTAGTGCTTCTAATTGTGCTAACTCAAGACTTTGAGAACCTGCTTTCATCTTACTCATTGGAACAAGTGAGCGAATTTTAATACTAGAAAGCACTGATTCCATTTCCATTCCAAGAGCTGTTCCACCATTGCCGCCAGACATCATCATTCCAATTAACGGTTTGGCTAGTTCTTCATCCATGATATCAAATAAAGTAGAATCTAAATTATAATTTTTCTTTACTTTTGTAGTTGATTCAACAAATATTATAATACTTTGTTCTATTTCAGCTGATGATTTTCCTACTAAAATTTCAAAATTTCCACTTTCTACTCTCCAATCATTTATTTCTTCATCATAAAAAGCGAAAGAGCGTTTATCGAGCGTAAATGTGACTAACTTTTCTTCAGTACTATTAAGGTTTATTTTCTTAAATCCTTTCAGTTCTTTTATAGGTCTTAATACACTAGGATTGAGTTCTTTAACATAGAGTTGAACAATTTCTTTTCCTTCAACTAAACCAGTATTTTTCAGCTTTAGAGTAAGGTCTACAGTTTCAGTATCTAAAATATGCTCTTTACTTACTGAAATATCGGAATATTCAAAGCTGGTATAAGATAATCCATGACCAAATGGGAATAATACTTTAACTTCTGCTTTCTCATAATATCTATAACCTACAAATAAACCCTCACGGTACTCTACTTTATTTTTATCTCCTGGAAAATTAATATAACTAGGTGTATCTTTCAACTGAACGGGGAAAGTTTCAGCTATTTTACCACTTGGATTGACATTTCCAAATAATAAGTCAGCTAAAGCTCCAGCCATCGCTTGGCCTCCAAGATAACACTCAAATATAGCCTTTACCTCATTAATCCAAGGCATCTCAACTGCTGAGCCGTTCATTAAGATTACCACAATATTTTTATTCACTTTCAATGTTTCAGTGATAAGGGCATTCTGTTCTTTAGGTAATCTTAAATGTCTTCTATCTTTTCCTTCAGAATCATCCTTATCAGAGAGACCGACAAATACAAGACAGATATCTGCCTCTTCTGGACTTGTAAACTCTGCATTCGGAGTCATTTTTATAATTTCATCATAGGGAATATCTACTTTAGTTGTATTAATCCTTGAACTTCCTGCTCCTTGAAATCTAAATTCTTTTGCAAAATCTCCAACAATTGCAACTTTACTTGATCGACTAATAGGTAAAATATTACCTTCATTTTTTAGAAGTACCATACTTTCAAGTGCAGCTTCTTTAGAAAGCTGGTGATGTGCCTCAATATCAAATCTTGCCTCTTCTACTTTTCCATCCACAGATTTAAAAATGACATTCAGCATTCGTCTTGCTGAATCGTTCAAAGCTTCCATTGATACACTTTCATTTTCAATCCCATCAAGAATTGCTTTCACCCCAATCCCTGCACTTGTTGGCATTTCTAAATCAAGTCCTGCTTCAAGTCCTAATCCACGATTACAAGTAGCAAACCAATCTGAGACAACAACCCCTTCAAATCTCCAGTCATCTTTTAAAATATCTTTTAATAATTTTTTATTTTGTGAACAATATTCAGCATTAATTTGATTATAGGCTGACATGACTGTCCATGGCTGAGCTTCTTTTACTGCTTTTTCAAATCCAGTTAAATAAATTTCACGTAAGCTACGCTCATCAACAACTGCATTAATATTAAAACGGTGGGTTTCTTGATTATTGACTGCAAAATGCTTGAGGGAAGTCCCTACCCCCTTACTTTGAATTCCTTTTATATGTGCTATTGCCAGCTCACCTGTAAGATATGGGTCTTCTGAGTAGTATTCAAAGTTACGTCCACATAAGGGAGAGCGTTTAATATTTGCTCCTGGCCCAAGTACAACCTGTACATCCATAGACTGAGCCTCTTGACCAATTGCCTGTCCCACCTTATAAATCAAGTTAGGATTCCAAGATGAAGCTAGACCAGCCGCAGTTGGAAAACATGTTGTTTTATCACTTTCATTTAATCCTAAGTGATCTGTCGCTCCTTTTTGCTTACGGACACCATGAGGACCATCTGTCAGATTCATTTCAGGAATTCCATATTTCTTCAATCCTGTAGAGTTCCAAAAACCAGCTCCACAGCATAATTCTGCTTTTTCTTCCACAGAAAGTTTATTAAGAATTTCTTCAATATTTCTCATACTTCTCCTCACTTTATGTTTATTATTCAAGCCTAAAACTTCTAAAATCAAGTGTGCCTTTACCTTTAAACTTAAAATAAAGTGCTTTTTCTCCAGAAATCTCCGTTATTTTAAAGTTATAGTTTGTCCAGTTTTTATTTTTAAAGTTCAGTTCTTTTTCTTCAATTATTCGATTGTCTAAATCATTAAAAATCTCAACTTTTCCTGTAAAGTCCCCTCTTATTTCTAAAGAGATTTCGCCTATATTTTGAAAGTTAAAATACTTATAGCCAACAATACTTTCATCATGAAGATTTTTAATATACTGAATAGGATTTTTTAAATCTTTTTGTTCTAGCTCTTCAGTGTAGTCACAATCTGGAATATCTTGAGTCAGGTAAGGATAATCCATTTTCATTTCTAATGGATGTGAGTGAATAGAGCTTTCATTTTTTCCCGTAAGATGACAGCAAATATTTGCAGGATACTTTCCTCTTCCTTCTAGTGCCTGACCATGCAAACCTTGAGAACTTACTTCTACTTGTTTTATTTTTCCTACAGAGTCAAACTCTATTTTCTCTGCACAAGCTTGACGGCTAAAGTTCGTTCGATTTGTCTGTCGATGGTAAAAAATATACCAACTTTCTCCTATTTTTTCAATACCTCCATGAGTATTTCCTAAACAGTTAACTGCATTTTCTAGTTGTCTATTATTTAAGTAAATATCAGCAATATCTACAAGTGTTCCCCCATATTCATAATCTTTATCAGGAAATTGACTAATAGCATAATTCAGCTCATGACTATTTATAGAGGAGTAGACCAAATAATAAAGACCATTTATCTTTCGGATAGAGCTTGCCTCAAAAAACTCATGACCTTCAAATCCTGTCCCTTGACTTTCACAGATATCTGGAAGTAAGCGTTTAGGCTTAGATTTTAAAGTTAGCATATCTGCTTCTAACTCCATCACTTGTGAGCCTTGTTTTATATTCATTCGTTCTTTCGTTATCGGAGCATTTCCTGAATAAAGATAGATTTTTTTATCTTCATCTATAAAAATACCCGGGTCAAATTGAAATAAATCATCCACTCCTTGCCCTAGAATACTTCCATCTTTATGTTTAACAAGACCTAAGAATCGATACTCTCCAGATGGGCTATCAGAAACAGCAACTCCAATCTCAGGAAGACAGTCAAAACAGTAATAAAGATAATATTTCCCATCATTTCCTTTTACCACATCTGGAGCATAAAGGGCATGACTTCCTTCTTCATTGACTGAATATTCATCTAAAACTAAACTTAAAGAATCAATTCCTTCACTCATTTGAGTATTCTTTTTTGTTTCTTTAGAATCTTGGTATCTAAAATCTTCTGATGCTTTATAAATCACACCTTCATATCTCCAATCAGTCAAGTCATTAACACTGGCTGAGTAACAGACATAATCATTTAAGCAAAATAAACCTCCATTAAATCGATCATGACTACCATAGAGATATACTCGATTTCCAAAGACATGAGGTTCACCATCTGGAATGTACTCAAACGAAGGAAATATTGGGTTATAAGCATTCTTTTTTTTCATTTTCTTTTTCCATTTCTAAATTTTTATTGAATAATATTTACAGTATCTGGTGCTTCTACTTTTACTTTTATTTCAGTATTCACTTTTTCCCAAGCTACTTTGATAATACCCTTAGGTGTTAGCACTTCACCTTTAGCACTATCTAAATATCCAGTAACGGGTTTCACTTCAATTTCTTCATATCCTGGTTTTGTTGGTCTTACGCCTAATGTAACTGAGGGTAATTCGTATAGTGCTAATGATCCCCAGGCATGACAATCACTTCTACCATCAGTTTCATTTTCAACACAAGTCGTAAGATTATTTGCTAACATCTCTCTCCATAAGTCCCAACATTGATCTGTTAACTCATATAAATTAGCTTTTTCGAGTGCTCTAAAACGATAGAATGCCATGGCTACTGAACATTGTGCATATTCTTTATTAGCAACTACTTTACGTAAATTATTTCTACTTATTTCAGCATCTTGAATATCAAGTAACTCACCAAATACTTGACAATGTTCACTATATTCATCAACATTTGGTCCATCTTGGATTAAGTTATTTTTACCAATACAATATTTCCTTATTGCTTTTTTCACTTGATTGGCTCTTTGGACATATTCATTCGAAAGCTCATTTTTAGCAACATACTTAGCCAACTCAGCTGCCTGTTCAAGTCCCATAATATAAAGAAGACTTTCCATTGTAATTGATCCACTTTTAAAAGCATTCGGCACTCCCATGATCCACTCAGGACACCAATCAATAAATGACCAATATTTGTGCTTCTCAACAAATAATACTGCTCCTAATTTTCCAACTAATCCATTGTCATTTAAATGATTATCAAAATAATTTAAGACAGAATTTACTGCGTCCATGTGATTTTTTATTAACTTTTTATCTCCATAATACATCATATGGTCATGTAACATTAAAATATAATAAATAGAAAATCCCGGAATAACATTTGAAGTTTTATTTGGATAACAAGCTTCAATTACACCATCATAATACTGTGATCTCTTCATATCATCTAGACACTGCCTTGCCAAACGATCATCATTTGCCGTTGTATAAGTAAATAATATTTGAGACCTTGTATCCATGACATACTGTAGTTGTTCATAATAAGGACAATCCATATAAGTTTCATGCATACAGCGTCTTAATGTACGCTCACTAATATCCCAAATAGCTGACAATGATTTATCAGAAGTTTCAACCCAAGTCTTCACTTCAATCGGATAACCTGTTTCATGATAGTTAATATTTGAGATAATCAGGTCTATAGATTTTGTTGTAATTTCAAATCTAATAAATCTAAATGTTCTAAACCAGAATGTTTCATAACTTTCTGGTGCATCCTTTGTCCCATATCCAGCTACATTATAGTAATCTCCATATCCTTCAATATGTCCATTTATATAATCAAGTCTATCCTCTTTTACAATCAAAGGAATAATGCTATCTTGTTCCACACCATTTTTGGCATAGCTTTCTGCATAAATAATCTTAACTTCAGATTCTTTACCTCCAATAAATGAAAGATTTAAAAATCCTGTCATTAATTCTCCGGCATTTATTTCAACAATTTCAGTCGTATTTGCTTTGACTGTTATTTGTTCTGTATTTACTAGTAATTTCTCCCATACATCCTTACTACTTTCTGATTGTACAACTTGTACTAAATCAATAAATTCTTTCTCAATGTAATTCATCGATGGAATTGTACGTGGATTTAAATTTCCTGGGCTAATTGATGTTTTTACGGTTGTATAGGCATAAGGTACAGCATATTCCCAGTTTAAATCATTAAATTCAGCCTTATCCCAATTAGCAAATTTATCACTGGTCTTTGTATTCTCATAAATATATAAGAAATACATATGAGGATTCTCAATTAATAATTTAGTATTTTCATCAACAGCACACTTCCATGATTCATCTGTACAAATACCAATATTTTCATATTTCTCATCAACACAATCAATATATAATCCTGGCCTATCCGTTGTAATCAAACTATGATTCCCATCTTGATTTCCTGTTGGGTATCTTAGCACTCTTACTGCAATAATATTTTTACCAATTTGTAAGAATGGTGTAATATTCACAGTATCATAGAACCATACTTGTCTGTCACCTTTCATCGGTCCAAAATGAACTAAATTACCATTGATATATAACTTATATCTTGTATCTGCTGAAATATTTATTTCAAGTTTGTCTGGGATTACAGTTAAATCTAGTACTTTTCTAAACATTGAGAAGAATGGTACTGCATCCATTGTTCTATCCCAATTTGCCAACCAAATCCATCTTGATTTTTTATTAAATAAGCTCTCTTTTTCTTCTGACATTTTAGACTCCTTTATTTCTTTTTCAACATCACTAAGTAAGACATCCTAACTCCCTCTCCAGAGTTAATAAAACTAATTTTCTTTATTCTTCCTAATTAGAATTATTTTATACCATTCAAAGCAACATTCTTTTTCTACAATTGATAATCTAAAAAATGAGGGCTTATCATCAACTGCTATTCTTATATCAAGATATTTTATTTTTCTCCATTTTCTGAACGAATAATTCCAATTACACTTTGGTCTAAGCTTTCACTATAATATTTTCTTAAGTAAAGATAATTCATATTGCCATAATACAAAATCAAACCTACATCATGTTGATTAACTTTAGGTAAGAATTCTAGTTTTGTTATAATTTTAGCATTCACACTGGTTAGTTTTCTTACTAAAATACTAGATTTATTTAAACTTGCCTGTGATTCTTAAGCACACAAATGAACAAATCCCTTTCTTTTACACTCGCAAAATCTCTCAGTATTATTCTATGTGAATAATAAAAATTCCCTAATCTCTCATCTCATCATCAAAACTTAGTATTAGGGTAACTAAATACTCTTCAAGCAAACTTTCCTTTACTTTTAATTTTACTAAGTTACTTCCATCTTTCACACACAGCCAACCATCTTCTGTCTAGAGAATTTTCTGAATAGCAGTTTCTCTACCCAATATACATCTTAATTCTAGTACAAATGGTCGTGATGTTAAATAAAACAAATAAACTTTACCATACTTTGTTTCTACGTAGCTTACATAACCTAATTTTTGCAATAAAAACTCTGTATTATAATATTGAGTCTTCAAATGGTCTGGATCATGTCATTCATTTGAATTATTGATAGCAGAGTTTACAATAGGATTTTTGGGGATCGGGCTCATATTTCTCACCAATATTTTTAGATCGTACTATTGTTACATAGTGATTATATCTTATCCTACCTTCTGCACATATTCCTCACACTTACTAATAATTGGGACGTCTCACCAGCCTAAATTCTTTTTGGGTAGCAAATTACTTCCTTTTTTCATCAGAATATTCTACCAAGCATATCACTCAGGTTTCTCATTTCTCACTCTAAAGATGTAATACATTTTTATTATCAATAAAAAGAGAGGTATCAAATCCAGAGGAATACAAGTAAATAGGGGCACTCCATTTACCATTTAAATCTTTTGAGTGATATACAGGAAGTCCAGGTATTCATTAAAATGTAGATACACAAAGGTAATAGTTTCCTCCCTTCTTACAAATACTTAGATCTAGATTAAAACCTTTTAGTAGTGGATTTATAAGCAATTTTTACACTCCCTCACATACTATTTTAAACTTTATTATTTTTATAAGCTTAACTTTTTACTAAAAATCTTATTTTGATTCAGCAATAATAGTTACTTTATCTTATTTGAAATTTATTTTTTAACAATTATTATTTTGACTTCCTAGACATCATAGCCATTACAACACGTTCTCCACCATTCACAATAAAACTAATTCCTAATACAATTGCAGCAAAAACTCCCCAATAACTAGATGTTACAAATACAAAAGCACTCGTTACAATAGCACTCCATCCACTAAATATTGCAAATCCAAGTGGAATTGCAATTAATGATGCACCATTACTCACAAGGTAACAACTGTAAATAACCATCAATATCGTCCAGAAATTATTTATATCTCCAGTAAATAATTGAATACTATATATGATTAATAAAATAGTGAACACCAATTCTATTACAGTAATTGTTAATACTCCACTTTGAACTTTACCTAATTTCTTATTTGTATAGT
>JBKECB010000087.1:0-27504 GCA_047974165.1 Lactovum sp. | reverse complement strand
GAAAGACTTTTTTAGAATTTCAAAACTCTGAAGGGCAGAAAAACTTGATAAAATTTAATCAGAAAGAACTTTCAAGAATTCAATACTCTGAGCCAAGATCGGTCATGAAATTTTCAAAGGGGCTTTCTTATTCGTTATTCTTTGATTCTTTAGGATGGATTGAACTAGAGACACTAGATTATCAAGTTTTAGAAGGTCAGTTAATGAAAATAATGGTAAATTATCAAATAATAAAGGAAGGACAGTTAATTGGAGTTTATGAACTTCAACTGCGGTATGGTGATAAAAATGTCAAAAATTATACTCCCTCAAGAGCTTTATGAAAAACTTGAACTTTCTAAGGAAGAGGATTCTAAAGTCGAGATTATTGATAATGCAAAGAATTCATTTGTCATAAAATCAGTCTCTAAAATTAGAAAAAAGAGTGATATAAAATGGTTCTTAGTCCCAACAGTAATTAGTTCTCTTTTATTTTTAATCATAAGCTTATTTTTTCTGAAAAAAGAGACCCTTCCTTTTGTAGGAAATGATCAATCTTTAGCAACTTTTATTTTAATTGTAACTAACTTGCTTTCATTTTCTAACTTTATCTTTGCTTATATAAAGAAACGAGAAAATCTATACCATGAAATGTCATCTAATGTTTATTGGCGAACACTTCTAACAGTTATTATTTCAGAATTAATGATTTCTACTCTTTTATTGATGGCAATTTTTTGGTTTTTAAATCAAATTTTTTATGGGGTCAGGTTTGATATCTTAACCTCGATGATTATTGTTACTTTATTTTCTTTGATTTTAAATTATAGTCTTATTTTTATTATTGATAATTTTAAAATAGAAATTTTAGTGAATATGCTTATTTTAGTTGCACTTGGTGGCGCTATTTCATCAATTGTAACAAATGGTAATCCTTATTGGTGGAAACGAAATCTAAGTTTATTAGGGACATATGAATCAGAAGCAAGATTTGAATTTAATTTGACTCTATTGATTTCGGGAGCTTTACTTATTGCTTTAATTGATTATATTTTTGTTTCTATGGTAGAAAAGTTTGGAAAGCATTGGCGCTATTTAATTTTAAAGGGCTTTTTAATTTTAGCTGCTCTATCTATTATGGGGATTGGCTTAGTCCCTAATAATGAAGAAGGACATGTTCTTCACACTCAATTGGCTCTCTTTATCTTTTATTTTATGGCTCTTGCAATTTTAGGAATTAAATGGTTACTCCCTGAGTTAGGGAAAGAGTTTATTAGATTTTCTTATCTGATTTCTTTCTTACTTTTAATATGTTATATTCTTTGGGACTATTTAAATTATTTTAATCTGACTGCTTTTGAGATATTCTCATTTGCTTTAGGCTTTTCTTGGCTTTTATTATTTATAAATCGTTTGGCTGAGATACTTTGGAATGGGAAAAAAGTGTATAAAGTCGAGCAATATTCATCAAATAAACAAGAAAATTAAATTTTTCTTGTTTTCTTGTTTATTCTTTGTCTAGTTCGTGTTATACTTTTTATTATGAAGATTTTTGATGTAGTGATTGTAGGAGCAGGTCCAGTTGGACTTTATGCTTGTTATTATGCAGGTTTACGTGGACTTTCAGTTCATTTAGTAGAGAATTTTAGTGAGTTGGGGGGTCAACCAGTCAATCTTTATCCTGAGAAAAATATCTTTGATATTGCTGGCTTACCTCAGGTGACGGGACGTCAACTAACAGAAAATTTATTGAAGCAACTTGAGCAGATTAATTATAGCTTTTCGACGTCGGAGCGAATAGAAAAAATAGAAAAAAAAGATGAAATTTTCTCTCTTCAAAGTAAAAAGGGAGAAGTTCAAGCACATGCAGTTTTATTAACAACTGGAAAAGGTTTTTTAATTCCACGTAAGTTAGGGATAGAAAATGAAGAAATTGAGGCTCAGAAAGGTCGTGTATCTTATTCTGTCAGTAATTTAGAGGAATATAAAGGAAAGAAACTTGCAGTTTTTGGTGGCGGTGACTCAGCACTTGATTGGGCATTAATGCTTGAGGAATATGCGGATGAAGTTCACTTGATTCATCGTAGAAATGAATTTCGTGCACTTAAAAAGCATGTTGAAGATTTAAAAAAATCAACTATTCGGGTACATACACCTTATAAATTTTCAGAATTAACTGAAAAAGAATTACATTTAGAAAAGTTAAAATCTGATGAAAAAATAAAGTTAGAAGTTGATCAACTTTTAGTCTTTTACGGTTTTTTGATTGAGTCATCTAAAATTGTAGAAAATCTTGAAATGACAAAACAAGGGAAAATCCCTGTCATTGAAGGAATGCAAACTAATATTTCAGGATTATATGCTGCCGGAGATGTGACTGAGTATGATGGAAAAGTTGAACTAATGTCTGTTGGTTTTGGTGAAGCAGTACTTGCAATTAATGATATGACTCAAAAAATAAATTTTGATCATAAAATAAGAAATGGATACAGCTCAACTATTTTTGAGCAAGATAAATGAAGTAATAATGAATAAAAAAATAATAGATATTTTGGAGTTTAAAAAAGTAAAAGAGCTATTTTCAGCTTTCTTATCAACAGCACAAGGAAAAAATGAACTCTCAAAGTTACGTATTCAAACAGATATCAAAAAAATTAAAGAAGAATTTTTGTATTTAGAAGAGTTTCAATCTCTTGTTATTGAAAATGGTGACTTATATTTTATAGAAACAGAGGATATTTGGGAACTTTTAAAGCGTTTAGAGATAAAGGCGACTTTATCAGCAGGAGAGTTTTTATTATTAAAAAAAATTGTAAGTTCTTCAATAAAAATACAGAATTATTTTTCTCAGTCTGTTAACGTAGAACTTTCAGCTCTTTTAAATATTATAGAAAAATTATCTGACTTGACAGAGATTAATCAACTTTTATCTGTTTTTGATGATAATGGTCATTTGATGGATAATGCTTCAACCTTACTTTTAGATTTGCGACGTTCAATTAAAAGACTAGAATCTGATATTCAAAAGTTAATGCAGCAAAGTTTGATAAAGACAGCTTCATCTCTAACAGAGAGTTTGATTACAATTCGAAATGATCGACAGGTATTGCCTGTAAGAGCAGATAGTAAGTCAAAAGTTGCAGGTATTGTTCATGATATTTCAAGCTCTGGCCAAACTCTTTATATTGAGCCAAGAGCAGTAGTTGAAAAAAACAATGACTTACAGCAAAAGAAAATTGAAGAAAAAAATGAAATTGTAAGAATTTATGCTCTTTTATCTGAGAAGTTAAGTGTGTATAGAAAAGATATTCAACAAAATGATTGGGTAATTGGGAAATTAGACTTTATACGTGCAAAAAATGAATTTTTAAAACGAGAGAAGGCTTCGATTCCTATAATAAGTCTTGATAAAAAGATAGAACTTTTACAGGCAAGACATCCCTTGATTGCTTCGGAGGAGGCCGTAAAAAATGATTTAATTTTTGATAAAAAACTAAATACAATAGTGATTACTGGACCAAATACAGGGGGAAAAACGATTACAATAAAAACCTTGGGTCTTTTAACTTTAATGACTCAAGCAGGTCTACCTATTACAGCTGAGATGGGTTCTACAGTCACTATTTTTAAAGAGATTTTTGCTGATGTAGGAGATGAGCAATCAATTGAGCAAAGTTTGTCAACTTTTTCAGGTCATATGAAACATTTGATAAAGATTCTAAGAAAGGCGAATGAAGAAAGCTTGGTTCTTTTAGATGAGCTTGGAGCAGGAACAGATCCTAAAGAAGGAGCGGCTTTAGCAAAAGCAATTTTAGAAGAATTAAAGTTGAGAAATATAAAAACTTTAGCAACGACTCACTACCCGGAACTGAAGGCGTATGCTTTACAAACAGAAGCAGTAATGAATGCGTCTATGGAATTTGATATTGAAAAGATGCGGCCTACTTATAAATTACGTTTAGGTATACCAGGACGTTCGAGTGCGATTGAAATTTCAAAACGTTTGGGCTTGATGGGGCAGGTAGTTGAAGCAGCTCGTATGGAAATTTCATCTGAAGAGCAAGATTTAGAATCTTTGATTGAACATTTAGAAAATCAAGTGTCAGAACAGGAAAAACATCTAGAAGAAATTAAACATCTTAAAGAAGAAGCTGAAAAAACTCAAAAAGGTTACTTAAAAGAAAAGCGAGCTTTTGAGCGTGAAAAGAAACAATTGCTTGATAAAGCTCAAAGAGAGGCGGAGGAAATATCGGCAAAAGCAAAGCTAGAAGTTCAAAAAATTCTGAAAAATCTTAATGAAAAAATGCAGCTTAAACCTCATGAAGCTATTGCTGCGATGTCTGAAATTGAGCAACTGGTACCAGATTTATCTAAAAATAAAGTTTTAAAAAAGGCAAAAGCTCAACGTGGATTACGCGAAGGTGCAGAGGTTTTGTTAACAAACTTTGGTCAAAGAGGACGCCTAGTTCATCTTGAAAAGGATGGGCGATGGAAAGTATCTGTAGGTTCTGTGATGGCAACGGTATCTGAAGAAGATATTGAAGTTCTCCAGACAGTAGAAGAAGAAAAATTGAGATCAAAAAATATTCGACGTCAGGTAAGTCATTCTGTTAAAGCACAACTAGATTTACGTGGGAGTCGTTATGAAGCAGCATCGATGGAAATTGATAATTATATTGATCAGGCACTTTTAGCAAATTTAGGACAAATTACAATTGTTCATGGGATTGGAACAGGAGTTATTCGTGATTTGGTACAGAAAAAATTAGCTCAAAATAAGAGAATTAAAGATTTTGAATTTGCTCCGATGAATGCAGGTGGGACTGGTGCTACAATTGCTCATTTAAAATAGATAGGCAGATTATTTGAAAAAATAAAACAAAAGAGTTAAAATGAAATAATAAAAGAAGTTGAAGGAGTTTTTTATGGAGTATATTGCAACAGATGCAAATTTTAAAGAAGAAATAGCAACTGGAACAGTTTTAGTAGATTTTTGGGCTGAGCGATGTGGACCTTGCCGTATGCAGGCACCGATTTTAGAAAAATTGTCTGAAGAGTTAGAGGAGTCAGAACTTAAGATTCTTAAAATGAATATTGATGAAGAACCTGAAACTGCTCAATCATTTGGAATAATGTCGATTCCAACATTAATGTTCATTAAAGATGGAAAAGTTGCTAAGCAAGTAGCAGGAGTACATAATAAGCAGCAAATTTTATCGATTTTATCAGAGATTGATAAATAAATAAAAATTAGCTTAGATTTACTTACAAAAAATTCGCTACTGGCGAGTTTTTTTGTTAAAATAGGAGTTATGAGTAAAAAAGAAACAGAAATTATTGTTAAGGAAATTGATAATGGCGTTGAGCTATTTGTTGGGAAAAAAAAGATTGGTTCAGTAAAAGAAGAAGGAAGTAACTTTAAAGCTTTTTCTGATAAGGAATTATTATCAACAGTAAAGAGTTATTCAGATGCTGAAGAATTTGTTATTCGTCATTATAATTTATCACTATAATTAAATTTAGAAAGTAGGAGAAAAAATGACAAGTATTATTGTTCCTTTTTGTCCCTCAGATTTATCAGAGGTTGAAAGTATAGATTTGACATGGTTTGTAGGTGCTGATATGATTGAATGGCGAGCAGATTTTTTGCCCGTGGATAAGATTTTTGAAGCTGCAGAGATTATTTTTAAAAAATTTAGAGATTGGCCTATTTTGTTTACCTTACGCTCACAAGCTGAAGGTGGGAGATTTACACAATCGGAGTTGATTTATAATTATATTTTAAAAAGAATCTTAAAAGAATATCGTCCAAATTTTGTGGATGTAGAGGCTTATTCTAGAAAAAAATCTTTGAAGGAGTTTTCGAATTATTTAGATAAGTTAGTTTATTCTTATCATAATTTATCAGAAATTCCTGAAGATTTAGTGACGATTATGTCTGACTTTGCTGAAGATAAACCGGCTTTGATAAAAGTAGCAGTGCAGCCACAAACAAAAGCAGAAGTTTGGCAATTAATGCAAACAGCCGGAATTTTTAGAGAGAGTTTTAAAACTCCACTTTTAATGATTGCTTTAGGAAAACTTGGTCGAATTAGTCGAGTGATGGAGTCACCTCTAACCTTTGCTTCAGGAGTGGGACATCAGGCAGAAAATCAAGGGCAGTTAAGTATTACAAAAACAAAGATGTTGATTGATACTTTAAATGAAGATTGATGGCAATACAAGGATGGCAGCAGTAGTTGCACATCCTATTCGTCACAGTCTTTCTCCTTTAATTCATAACCTTGCTTTTGATTTGATGGATGAAAATGCTGTTTATTTAGCCTGGGATGTAAAAGAAAAGGAATTTTCTTCAGTCATAAAAAATATTCAATTTTTAGATATGTATGGAGTCAATTTATCTATGCCTTACAAATCTTTATTATTAAATAAGTGGGATAAGTTGTCAGATAGAGTTCAGTTAATTGGAGCTGCTAATACAATTGTTCGAAAAAATGGCCAATTAATTGCTCATAATACAGATGGTTATGGCTTTTTTAAATCTTTGCTAGAAGAACAAAATTTTAATCCTAAAGATAAGAATATTACAATTCTTGGAGCCGGTGCTGCTGCAAAGGCAATTATTATTGAAGCTCTTTTTAAAGAGGTTAAAGAAATTTCTATTTTTATTAGGAAAAGTAGCTCTTATTCTCTAGTAGAAGCTTGGCTAAAGAACTTAGTTGAAAAAAGAGAGACTCAAGTTTTTCTTTATGATTTAGACGACTATAAAAACTTGCAGGAAAAAATTTATCAGTCGGATCTTTTAATTCAGGCAACCTCTGTTGGGATGGATGGAAAATCCTTGGTATTCCCTAAAAATATAAGCGGACATTCTCATCTTTTATGTGTAGATTTGATTTATCGCTGGATAGAAAGTCCCTTTTTATTATGGGCAAGAAGGCAAAATTTACGGGCTGTAAATGGACTTGATATGTTAATTTATCAAGCTGCAGAGTCATTTCGACTCTGGACAGATAAGGAGATGCCTCTTGAAAGAATAAAGAGAGAGGTAGAAAAAGAAGTTTATGTTAAAAAATAAGAAAATTATTTATTTAAATCTTGCTTTTATTATTTATGCCTGCTGTTCTTTTTTCTTTTTTATATTATTTAAAGAGGGGGATTGGAAATTTTCAGGTTATGAAGGTCTACCTATCGGAATGATTTGGAACCTTTTTTTGGCTTATATTTCTTATAATTTAGTTTTTCTCTTGATGAGATTAAAAAATAAATATGGACAGATTATATGTTTTTTCTTGGCCTTTTTATTCTATCCTAATAGTTTTTATATGATTACAGATGCAAAGCATATTGGTGATTGGTTCCCTAATCCTAGGACCTTTAATTTTATTGGAACTAAAGAGACAATCTACTATATGCTTTTGATGTCAGCAGTTTTTTTAGGTGTACTTATTGCAGTTGAGACAATGTTACTTTTTTTGAAAGTTTTTCTCCATAAAAAAATTTATAGGTTGATTTTTATTATCGTTACTTCTTTTTTAAGTTCAGTTGCGATATATGCGGGGCGAGTAGATAATGAGCTTCTTCGTCTTAACTCTTGGGATCTTATTTTGAGACCTTTTTATACAATTGAAAGTCTTTTTCGTATTATTTCTCCCGAGCATTTTGTTTTTTTATTAGCTTTTACTCTTTTTCAAGTCTTTATGATTACTTTAGGTTTTATTTTTTCTATGAAAGATGAGGAGGGAGAGAGAGGATGAAGATTAAGGTAGATCTTAAAGATAAATGTTATGATATTTTGATTGAAAGAGGCTGCTTAAATAGTCTTTCTGATCAGATAAAAAAGCTTTGGTCAAAAAGACGACTTGTTGTTATTACAGATCATCAGGTAAATAAAATTTATGGTGAGAAAATCTGTTATTCTTTAGAAAAAGTAGGATTTACTGTTTTTCTTTTTGAATTTCAAGCAGGAGAGAAAAGTAAAAATTTACAAACTGCATCTAAAGCTTGGGATTTTTGTGCCTGTTCGGGCTTGACACGTACTGATGGAATTATTGCTCTTGGCGGAGGAGTTGTTGGGGACTTAGCAGCATTTGTAGCCTCAACTTATATGCGTGGGATTTCATTTATCCAAATAGCAACTTCCCTGACAGCTCAAGTTGATAGCTCAATAGGTGGTAAGACAGGAATTAATCACCCTCAGGCAAAGAACATGATTGGAACTTTTGCCCAACCAGATGCAGTATTTATCGACCCTGACTGTCTTCAAACCTTAGATAAAAGATGCCTTCATGAGGGAATGGCAGAAGTAATAAAATCTGCTTTAATTGCTGATAAATTATTATGGGAAAAGTTAGAAGAAATGTCAGAAGAGGATATTTTAGATGAGGCTGATTTTTTGATCGCTCACTCTATTGAGGTAAAAAGACAAGCTATTGTTGAAGATACTTATGATAATGAAAGACGTTTAAGTTTAAACTTTGGGCATACGATAGGCCATGCGCTTGAGGCTATTAATTTAGGTGAGTTAATGCATGGAGAAGCCGTTGCTATTGGAATGGTCGAGCTATCAATCTGGGCAGAAAAAAATAATCTGATAGAGAAAGGCTTGACTAAAAAAATAAAAGCAATGCTTTCTAAATTTCAACTACCTATAAGTATGAATGATGAAGCTTCTCAACTTTTAGAATTTATCAGCCACGATAAAAAAATAAAATCAGAATATTTACAGCTTATTCTTGTTCCCCAAATTGCTTCTTATCAAATTTACCCTTTGTTTATTCAAGATATAGCTACACTTATAAATAACAAAAAGTCTTAAAAATTCCTTTAAGATTTTTTTTATTAGAATTTTTTGAAAATATTACTTGACATATAATACTATGTAATATATAATATAATGTGAAAGGAGATACTATGGATACTCAATTAAAAAAAGGTCTGTTAGAAATTTGTGTTCTAAAGATACTAACAAAAAAAGATTCTTATGGCTACCAAATTGTGAAAGATCTTTCAGAAATTATAGAAATATCAGAGTCTACACTTTATCCAATATTAAAACGTCTGGAAAAAAATAAATATTTAGAAGTTTATAGTGTTGAATATAATGGTCGATTAAGGAAATATTTTAAAATTACAGAAGAAGGTAGACAACGAATTAAAGAGTTTATCATTGACTGGGAAGATGTTACAGTTGTATTTAATTTTATAAAGGAGGGATTTAATGACTAAAGAAGAATTTTTTAGAGATTTAAAGAAGAAACTTTCTCACTTACCAAAGCAAGAGGTTGAAAAAGCTTTAAGCTATTATGAAGAAAGTTTTGAAGATAAGTTAGAAGATGGATTTACACTAGAGGAAGTGATAGTAAGCTTTTCAAATACGGAAGAAATTGTGACTGGCGTTGAGGAAGAAGTTAGCTTAACTTCTATTGTAAAAGACGGTATTATGTCTAAAACAAAAGAGAATAAAATTAATAAATTAATGCTTTTTGTAGGGAGTCCTTTATGGCTAATTTTATTTGCTTGTTTACTTGCTTTGTTAGTAACTGGACTGACAATTTTTTGGACCATACCTATTGTACTTGTTTCAATTTATACTCCATTTATTCTTACGGGAGTTCTTAGTCTTTTTATAGGACTTGTCAGAATGCTAACAATAAATATAATGACAGGTTTAGCATACTTTAGTCTAGGTCTTATCATGATAGGATTAGTTATAATGTTTTTCCAACCTCTTCTTTTCATTTTGAAAAAGTTTTTTGACTGGAATGTCTGGCCCTTGAAAAAAGCAAAAGAAAAATTAATAGAATTAAGAAAGGAACATTATGAAAGATAATAAAAATATGAAACAAGGATTCAAAATAGGAACATATTTAGTAGGAGTTGGATTTTTCTTTCTGCTAATTTCAGTTATTGTTGGGGGCTTTGATGTTTTTAAAGTAACTGCAGAAAGAAAAGAGAAAGAGTATAGCTTTAAGTCAAATTACGAAGTTATTAGCCTTGAAACTATCACAGAAGATATTATTATTCGACCTTCAGATGATGATAAAATACATTTGAAAACTTCTGAAAGTAAAGAAGAGTACTATAAAATTGAAAATGCAAAAAATTTAACTATCAGTGAAGCTGGAAAAGAGCCTTGGTATCGAAAGTTTTTTAATGTAGGAAACTTTAATGTAAGTATTGAACTTTATCTTCCTGAAGATTTAGATACAAAACTTGTGCTGGATAGTAAAGATGGGGAAGTAGATATTTCTGATGTTAGTATCAAATCTTTAGATGTAAAAAGTAATAATGAGGATTTTTATGCAGAAAATGTGATAGCTAAAAAAGATATCAGTGTGACAAATAATAATGCAGTAATAAAATTAGAGAAAATACAGGCAGAAAATATTGTGTTAGAAAATAATGATAGTCTTATTAAGCTAGAAGACTTAAAAGTGCAATCGTTAAAGGCTAAAAATAAAAATGATGATATTTTTCTTAAAAATACTCAAGCAATTAAAAAAGTGTCATTTGAAACTGTAAATGGAGAGATTGATATTTATAATTTAGATTTGACAGAATCTTTAAATATTAATAATAAAGATGGAGATATTTTTGTAGATTTATCTCAGAAAGAAAAGGATTATCAATTTGATTTAGAGGCAAAAAATGATGAAGCAATCATTAATGGTAAAGAAAGACAAGGGAAAACAGGAAATTCTGATAAGTTAATTTTTATTAGAAATATAAATGGAGAGATTGAACTTAAGACAAAATAATAGAAATATACTAATATTAAAAAAACTTCCAGTTAAATTGGGAAGTTTTTTATATTAAAATATTAAAGTTAGAAAAATAAGTTTAAGCTATACTTTATTTAAGATTTGTAGTAGTATTAAAGGGAACGAAAAAGGAGGAAATATGAGATATTTTACAGCTGGAGAGTCTCATGGACCAAAGTTAACTGCTATTATTGAAGGAGTTCCTGCGGGACTTTCTCTATCAGCAGATGATATTAATATTGAGTTAAAACGCCGACAAGGAGGCTATGGCCGTGGAGAGCGAATGAATATAGAAATGGATAAGGTTGAAATTAGTTCAGGAGTAAGGCATGGCAAGACTTTAGGTTCACCGATAACACTAACTGTTGAAAACCAAGACTATAAGAATTGGCATCAAATTATGGAAATTGCAGAAGTGGATGAACAGACAAGAATGCAGCGTCGTGTGACAAAACCTCGACCTGGTCATGCAGATCTTGTGGGGGGAATGAAATATAATTTTGACGATCTTAGAAATGTCCTAGAGCGTTCTAGTGCGCGTGAAACAACAATGCGAGTAGCAGTAGGAGCGGTAGCCAAGCAAATTTTAAAGGTATTGGATATTGAAATTGCCAATCATATTGTTAACTTTGGAGGCTTAGATATTGAGCTACCTGATGGCTTGACAGTAGGACAGATTTTAGAAACTGCAAAGAAAAATAATCTCTCAATTGTAATTGACTCTCAAGCTGGAAGGATTCGAAAATATATTGATCAGATTAAGCGTGAGGGAGATAGCATTGGAGGGGTGATTGAAGTTCGTGTTGAAAATGTTCCAGCAGGCTTGGGCTCTTATGTTCATTATGATAGAAAATTAGATGGAAAGATTGCACAGGCTGTTATTGGGATTAATGCAATTAAAGGTATTGAATTTGGAATTGGGTTTGAAGCAGGAAAACAGCAAGGTTCAGAGGTTATGGATGAAATTATCTGGTCAAAGGAAAAAGGCTTTGCTCGTACAACAAACAGTTTGGGAGGTTTTGAAGGTGGGATGTCAAATGGTGAGGATTTAATTATTCGAGCAGTTATGAAACCTATCCCAACTCTGTATAAACCTTTAATGTCTGTTGATATTGAGGAACATAAGACGCATGAGGCAAGCGTTGAACGTTCAGATCCGACTGCTCTACCAGCTGCAGGAGTAGTTATGGAAAATGTTGTTGCTACAGTTCTTGCTCAGGAAATTTGTGATAAGTTTAATTCAGATACTCTTTTAGAATTAAAAGAAGCAGTAGCTACTTATAAAGAAAGAATAAAAGATTATTAAAATAATAGTAAACAAAAAGACAATATATGTAAATAATCTGAAAAATACATAAAAATCCAATGAATAATAGAAAAATATGATACAATAAAAACAGCATATTAATATGCATTTATTATTATTATTTTTAAAGGAGGAGTTTTATGGAAGAGAGTCAATCACGTCAAGGCTTTAATTCTAAAGTTGGCTTTATAATCGCAGCAGTAGGTTCGGCGGTGGGTCTGGGAAATATTTGGCGTTTTCCTTACGTTTTATATGAAAATGGAGGAGGAAGCTTCTTGATTCCTTACTTTATTGCTGTTTTTACAGCAGCGATTCCCCTGCTTATTTTAGAGTATGTGATAGGAAGTAAGTTTAGAGGCTCATCACCACTTGCTTTTGCACGTAATCATAAAAAATTAGAGTGGGTAGGTTGGCTGCCAACATTTATCAGTGCCATGATTATCTTGTACTATAGTACAATTATTTCTTGGGCGATTAATTATTTCTTTTTATCTATTAAAATGTCTTGGGGAGCAGATACAGAAGCTTATTTTAACAGTCAATTTTTACAGCTATCAACGGATCCTTTATCTTTTGATCATTTTAATTTGATGATCTGGCTGGGACTTATGCTGACCTGGGGGAGTACTTATTTTATTTGTTCACGTTCTATTTCTTCGGGTATTGAAAAAATAAATAAAGTGCTTTTACCTATTTTAGGAATCTGTCTTTTATTTGTTGTTTTTCGTGGAGTAACCCTTGAAGGTGCTGTGGAAGGTTTGAATGTTTTATTTACTCCAGACTTTGCCCTTCTATTAAATCCTCAAATCTGGCTGGCAGCTTTTTCACAAGTTTTCTTTTCATTGTCTGTAGCGATGGGAATTATGATAACTTATGCCAGTTATTTACCTAAAAAGAGTGATATTGTAAATACTGCTTATATTACTGGTTTGGCTAACTCAGCTGTTGAGTTTACGATTGCGATTGGTGTTTTTGGTATCTTAGGTTATATGGCTGCAGAAAATAATGTTGCTGTTAATGAAGTTGTTTCACAGGGAGTTGGTCTTGCTTTTGTCGTATTTCCCAAAGCATTTAATCTAATGGGAGGATTTGGTACCTATTTAGCAACAGCTTTCTTTGCTAGCTTAGTATTTGCAGGATTTACATCCTTTATCAGTTTGACTGAAGCCTTTGTTGCACCATTTTCTGATAAGTTTAAATGGCCACGTGAAAAAGTGTATCGATATATTTGCTTAGCTGGTTTCTTGGTAAGCTCAGTCTATGCAACAGGTGCAGGTCTCTATATTTTAGATATTGTAGATTTCTTTATTAATTCATTTGCTATTGTTACTGTTGGAATTATTGAAGCAGTCGTAGTAGCTTATGTTTTGAAATTAGAACGATTTAAAGATATGGCAAATGAAGTATCCATTCAAAAGGTGGGTCAACCATGGATTTACTCTATCAAATTTATTGTTCCTATATTTTTGACGATTAACCTTGCCTTTCTTGTTTATACTTTATTTAAAGAGGGTTATGGTGGTTATAAGTTAGAGGCTCTCCTTCTTTATGGTGCTGGAACTTTACTCATTCTTTGTGTTGCAACTGTTGTAATGACTAAAGTAAAATGGAAAAATCCACAAGATTTAGAGTATGACCTCAGTAAAGGAGAATAATATGAATGGACTATCAATTTTATTTATGCTTTTTGGCTTATTAGTGACTTGGGGAGGCTTGATATTTGTTATTTTTATAGAGAAGTTTACAAAGAAAAAGCCTTAATAAAAAAATAAAATCAGTTCGTACTGATTTTATTTTTTTATTATCTTGAGGCATGACGTCCAGCAACAGCTCCAGTTACAAAAGCAGCACTGATATTGTAACCACCAGTGTAACCATTGATGTCAAGTAATTCTCCAACTATATATAAACCTTTAACGAGCTTACTTTCCATTGTTTGAGGTTGAATTTCTTTAAGTTTTACTCCACCTGCTGTAACAAATGATTTTTCTATAGGAAAAGTTTTATCAATAGGAATTTGAAAGGATTTAAAGAAAGTTACAAGGTCATTAATGACTTTATTTGAAATTGATTTAGAACTTGCTTTAGGATGGATTTTTAAAGTATTTAAAGCAAAAATGAGCATACGTTCTTGACTTAAAAATGATAAGGAATTTTTTATAGATTTATCAGAGTCGAGAGCTTTTTTAATTTTAAGGTGTAAGACTTCCTGAGATAAATGAGGGAATTGGTCTAGACTGACAATTACAGATTTTTGTCCTTTTTCTTTTTCCTGATTGATAAAGCTAGAACAACGTAAAGCAGCAGGACCTGAAAGACCAAAATGTGTAAAAAGAAGGTCATGTTGATGGGAAATAATTTGTTTTCCTTTAGAATTTAGTACAGAAAGTAAAATATCTGTTAGACTAATTCCTTGTAAACTTTTATCCAAAATAAAGGAAGCTGATGAAATTAAAGCAGATTCAGTGGCATAAAGTGGACTAATCTGATGACCTAGATTTTTTAAAAGAGGATAGCCATCTCCATTAGAGCCAGTTGAAGGATAACTTTTACCTCCAGTTGCAAGGATGATTTTTTCTGATTTGAAATGCTCACTTTTAGTTTCAAGTCCTGTAATTTTCTGATTTTCCTTTAAGATTTTTATGACAGAACTTTCAGGAAAATAACTAATATGAAGTGCTAAAATTTTTGTGAAAAGAGCGTCTACAATTGTTTTTGATTGATTTGTTACTGGGAAGAGACGTCCGTGATCTTCTTCCTTAAGTTTGACATGATTATTTTCAAAAAACTGAATAATATCAAGATTAGAAAATTGAGAAAGGGCAGAGTGCAAGAAACGTCCATTTCCTGGGATATTTTGAATAATCTCATCAGTAGAAGCTGAATTTGTTACATTACAGCGTCCACCTCCAGTAAGTAGTAATTTTTTTCCAACTCTTTTATTTTTATCAATGAGAGCTACTTTCGCTCCATTTTCAGCTGCTTGAATAGCTGCCATCATTCCAGAAGGTCCAGCACCAACAACAATCACATCAAAATTTTTCATGTTTAGATTATAGCAATCTAGAGGAAATAAGTAAAGTTGAAATTAAATTGAAAAAGACTTTCAAATTGACATTTAAATTTCTTTTTGTTAAAATGAAAATGGTTTTCAAATAGGAGGAGGGAAAAATGCCAAAAAGATCAAGTTACACAACAAAGCAAGGAAGGATTCTTCTCGACTACATTGCTTCTATCCAAGGAGAACATGTAACGGTCGAGCAGATCTCTCAGTATTTTGAAAGTCAAGAAAAACAAGTTGGTTTAACAACAATTTACAGACAACTAGATAAATTGGTGAAAAATGGGCAGGTACGTAAGTATATTATTGCTGGCAATGCAAGTACTTTCTATGAATATATTGCTGATCCCCATGAAGCACATTCACATTATAAATGTGAAAATTGTGGTGAAATTATCCATTTAAAATGTGATTCTTTAGAAGATTTATCTGAACATTTATTAGCCCATCATGGCTTTCAAGTGAATCAGGCAAAAACAGTTTTTTATGGATCTTGTAAAAGTTGTCTAGAAACTCAATGATAAGAGTTTTGATAAGAATTTAGGAGATAAATTAAAAAATGAAAAAAATAGTTATGTCAGTTTTAGCTTTATTAATGCTATCTGTATTTAGTGGCTGCTCACAAGTAAAAATGTCGAATGATAAGGCTTTAACAGTAGTATCTACAATTTTTGCACCCTATGATTTTGTCAAGCAAATAGCAGGTGAGAATGCTGAAGTGACGATGCTTGTTCCACCAGGCTCAGAAAGTCACTCTTATGAGCCAACACCTCAGGATATGATCAAAATAGAAAAAGCAGATATTTTTATCTATTCTGGTGGTGAGTCAGATACTTGGGTAGAGGAGATTTTAAAGTCAGTAGACACGAGTCAGATGCAAGTGATTGCATTGACAGATTTAGTCGATACGGTTGAAGAAAAAGTAGTTGAAGGAATGCAAGATGATGAGCATGATCATAATCACAACCATGAAGAAGGTATTTTTGATGATTCAGAAGTGAAAAATCGTGAGCTATCAGACTGGGCAGGTGACTGGCAGTCTGTGTATCCTTATCTTTTAGATGGGACTTTAGATAAGGTGATGGAAGCAAAGGCTGAGACTGATTCAGAGATGACTGTTTCTGACTATGAAGATTATTATAAAAAGGGTTATCAAACAGATATAGAAGAGATAAAAATTACAGACTCAATGATTGAATTTATAAAAGATGGAAAATCTTCAAAATCAGAATATAAATATGCTGGTTATAAAATTCTTACTTATGAGTCTGGAAGTAGAGGGGTGCGTTATTTGTTTGAAGCTGTTGATAAAACAAGTACAGCTCCAAAATATGTGCAGTTTAGCGACCATGGAATAGAACCTACAGATGCAGAACATTTTCATATTTATTTTTCTGATGAAGATGAAAGTCAAGAAGCTCTTTTAGAAGAATTGGAAAACTGGCCAACTTACTATACTTCAGATTTGACAGGAAGTGAAGTGGCTACAGAAATGTTATCTCATGAAGGAGAAGAGGAAGAAGTAGAGTATGATGAGCATGTGTGGACTTCACCTAAAAATGCAAAAAAAATTGTAGAAAAACTTTCTAAAAGTTTGATAGAAATAGATAGTGAGCATGCAGAGGATTATAATAAAAATACTGAAGCTTATCTTGAAAAATTAGATCAATTAGATACTGATTTTGCTTCAGTAGTGGAAGAAGCAAGTCGTAAGACTTTATTATTTGGTGATCGTTTCCCTTTTAGATACTTTGCAGATGATTATGGATTAGATTACTATGCTGCTTTTCCAGGTTGCTCAACAGAGACAGAAGCAAGTGCTGCAACGATTGCTTTTCTGATTGATAAAGTTAAGGAAGAAAAAATTCCCGTTGTTTTCCATGCAGAACTCTCAAGTGGGAAAATATCTCAGACGATTAGTGAAGAAACAGGAGCAAAGGTACTTCAACTTCATGCCTGTCATAATGTGACGAAAGATGAAATGGAAGAAGGAGTTACTTATCTTGAGTTGATGCAAGAAAATGTTAAAAACTTAAAGGAGGCACTAAAATAATATGGCACTTATTTGTTGTCACGAATTATCTTTAGCTTATGAAGGTAAAAAAGTCATCTATGATTTAAATTTTGAAGTTAATCGTAAAGACTATTTATGTATTGTTGGTGAAAATGGCTCAGGAAAAAGTACGCTTATTAAAAGTTTATTGGGATTAAAATCAGTAGAGTCTGGGAAAATTATGATGGGAGACGGTCTTGTTGCTAAAGAAATTGGCTATCTCCCCCAGCAATCAAGTATTCAAAGAGATTTTCCGGCGAGTATTAATGAAGTTGTTCTATCAGGATGTTTAAGTAGTTTAGGTCTTAGTCCATTTTATCGACGTAAAGATAGAGAGATGGCAAATAAAAATATGGAAGCCTTGGGAATTTATGAGTTTCGTCAGCATTGTTATGGTGAATTGTCAGGAGGACAACAGCAACGTGTGCTTTTAGCACGTGCTCTTTGTGCAACAAAAAAAATTCTATTATTAGATGAGCCAGTCTCAGGTTTGGATCCTTTAGTGACACAAGAGTTTTATCAGTTGATTAAAAAGATTAATCAGGAAATGGATATTGCAATTATTATGGTTTCACATGATATTCCAAGTGTTGTCAACTATGCAAGTCATGTGCTTCATTTAGAAAATGGGACAGCATTTTTTGCGAAAAAAGAAGACTATGTGACCTCTAGACTAGCAAATGAATTTTTAGGAGGAGAGAGACGTGTTTGAGCTTTTATTTGAAATGTTTTCTTATACTTTTTTATTACGTGCAATGATTGTAGGACTCCTTGTCTCTTTATGTGCATCTCTTTTAGGAGTAAGTTTGGTCTTAAAGCGTTATTCTATGATTGGAGATGGTTTGTCTCATGTAGGTTTTGGTAGTCTGGCTATTGCAACTGCAATGAATGCAACTCCTCTGACAGTATCAATTCCTGTTGTTGTCTTAGCGGCATTTTTCCTTTTACGTATCAGTGAAAATAGTAAAATAAGAGGTGATGCAGCTATTGCCTTGATTTCTACAAGTGCTTTAGCTATTGGTGTGACAGTAATTGCAATGACAACAGGGATGAATACAGATGTTCATAATTATTTATTTGGGAGTATTCTGGCTATGAGCTCGTCAGATGTATTCCTAAGCGTTATTTTAGCTACGATTGTCTTAGTTTTATTCCTTTTATTTTATAATAAAATCTTTGCCGTTAGCTTTGATGAAAATTTCTCAAGAGCAACTGGAACAAAAACAGAGATTTATAATATGCTTATTGCTTTTCTAACAGCCATTACAATTGTTTTAGGAATGCGAATGATGGGCTCTCTTTTAATCTCTAGTTTGATTATTTTTCCTGCCTTAACTTCTATGCGTTTGTGCAAAAAATTTATAACAGTAACTCTTTCTTCAGCTGTAATTTCAGTAGTTTGTTTTTTTGTGGGTCTGGTTTTTTCATACATATACGCAACACCGACAGGAGCAAGTGTAGTTTTAGCTAATCTTTTTCTCTTTCTTTTCTTTTCCATGATTGCATATATAAAGAGAAAAATTTAAATTATAAACTACTCTGTTAAATCCAAGTAGATAATAAAGAAAAATTAAAAATATTATGTTATAATCAAAAGAAAAGTAAGGAGTACGGTTATGTCTTCATTTATATTAGTAATTATCGCCTTGGAGCTTTTAATCCTTTTATATACACAAATAGATAAAGAGCATCGTCCACATATTTTTAACTTTAAAAAAGATCTTTCTCACTTTTCAGATGAAGAGTTAGAGGCTGAGTTAGTCAAGCGTCATCATCTTGAAATGTTGGAGAAAGAGCTCTCTGATCTAAGACAAGAAATTGATAATTTAAAATCTCAAAAAAAGAGTGAAATAGTTGAAGAGTCAGAAGAACAAGTAGAAGAGTTAAAAAAAGAGACGGAGATAGAAACAGAGGAAGAAAGTAAATAATTTGACAAAATATTTTCTTTTTGTTATACTCTTTTTAGGAATAGAACATGAGATAAGAGGCGTCCCTTTGGGCGCTTCTTATCATGTTTTAGAATGGTAAAGGAGCTAAGATGTCAGAAATTCCAAAAATAATAGAAGATTTTATTCTTCCAAAACTCCCGACAGGATTTGAATTGGTAGATGTTGAATGGGAAAAAATAGCTGCAGATTTTACATTGACATTATTAATAGAAAAGGAAAATGAAGATCTTACGATTGATGAGACAGCAGAATTGTCAGAATTTATTTCCCCCTTATTAGATATGATTAAACCCGACCCTTTCCCAAAAGAAGGTTATATGCTTATTGTGTCTTCGGTTGGAGCAGAGCGTCCCCTAAAGAAAGCTTCAGATTATGAAAAGGTAATTGGTGAATATGTGTATGTTCGTCTTTATCAAAAACAAGAGGGACAAAAGGAGTATCTAGGAGATCTAGTTAAATTTTCTGATGAATACTTGACCTTAAGTATTAATATTAAGGGAAGAAGTAAGGAAATAGATATCCCTTTATCTGCTGTTGCAAAAGCACAAACGATAGTAAAATTTTAAAAAGAAAGGAAATAGTCTTTTGAAAGGCTAGTAAGAGTAGTTATGGTAAAAAAGAAACAAGATGAAAAATCGGTTACCCAACTTCTTTCAGAAATTGAAGGAGTAAAAGGTGTAAAAGTAGAGATTATTATTGAAGCTTTAAAAGAAGGAATTATTGCTGCTTATAAAAAAGAATACGGTCAAGCTCAAAATGTAGAGGTTGTGTATAACAAAGAGCAAAAAGTATTTTCTATCTACTCTATTCGTGAGGTTGTTGAGGACGTTTTTGATTCACGCTTAGAAATCTCTTTAGAAAAAGCACGTCATGAAATAGACGAGCATTATGAAGTGGGCGATAAGATTCGCTTCCAAGAGGAGATTAAAGACTTTGCACGTAGCTCAATGGGAGTTGCAAAGCAAAATATTTTACGTAAGTTAAAAGAAGAAGAACAAAAAGATATCCTCGAAGAGTATAAAAAGTATGAAGGAGAGATGATTTCTGGCTTTGTTGACCGATTTGATGAACGAGCAATTTATATTAAGTTAGGTCGTTTAGATGCAATGCTTTTACGTAAAGATCAAATCTTTAAAGAAAATTACCACATTGGTGATCGTATTACAGTTTTTGTAACAGAAGTAAAGATGTCTGCAAAAGGACCACGAGTATTTGTAAGTCGTACAGTTCCTGAAATGCTTAAACGAATGTTTGAAAAAGAAGTACCTGAAGTATTTGATGGCACTGTTGAAATTATGTCTATTGCTCGAGAAGCAGGTGATCGTGCAAAAATTGTGGTTCGTTCACATAATGAGAAGGTAGATGCAATTGGGACGATGGTTGGACGTAAAGGAAGTAATGTTCAACCTATTATCAATAGTCTTCATGGAGAAAATATGGATATTATTGAGTGGTCGAGTGATCGAGGGACTTTGGTTCGAAATGTTTTAAAGCCTGCTCAAGTAAATGCTGTTTATATATTTGAAGATGGTTCAGCTCTTGCAGTTGTTCCTGATGATCAATTAACACTTGCAATTGGTAGAAAAGGACAAAATGTTCGCTTGGCTGCTCAAGTTGCTCATTGTAAGATTGATATCAAAAAAGAGAGCGAATTTGATGAATCAGAGTTAGAAGATCTTCTTGAAAGTCCTAATGAAGAGTTAGATAATGAAGTGGAAACAGAGCTTGAAATAGTAGATCAAGTAACTTCAGAAGATCAAGTGGGACTTGAGGAATTATTAGGGGATATGGTACTTCCTGAAAATATTGAAGAATATGAGGGGGATGAAGACGAGTAGTATGGTGAAACAAAAAAAAATACCATTACGTACATCACTTGCTTCACATCAAAAATTTCCCAAAAAAGAACTTTTGAGAATTGTTTATAATAAGGAAGGAGAAATCTCGATTGATTCTATTGGAAAAGCTCATGGACGAGGTGCTTATATTGCCTTAAGTATTGAAGAGGCTAATTTAGCAAAAGAAAAGAAAATTTTTAACCGTGCTTTTTCAGCAGAAATTCCCTCGAGCTTTTATGATGAATTAATTGACTATGTAACTTATCAAGTGAAACGTAAAGAGTTATTAGGAAAAGTTTATCAGGCAGATATGATCTCAGATGATGAATAAAATATTAAATATGATAGGGCTTGCGAAGCGTGCTGGAAAAATAGTTACAGGTGAGGAATTGGTTGTAAAGTCAATTCAAAGATCAACTGCAAAACTTGTGTTTTTAGCTAATGATGCTTCGGATAATCTAACAAAAAAAATTACTGACAAAACAAATAGTTATCACATTAAAACTTCACAAAGATATAATCAAGAAGAATTGTCTAAAGCAATAGGCTCTAACCGAAAAGTCATTGCAATACTAGATGAAGGATTCGCAAAGAAGATGGAGAATTTACTGATGCAATAATAAATATGAAAGGACTTAAATAATGTCTGAAAAAAAACGAATAAATGAAATCGCAAAGGAAACAGGCTTTAGCAATAAAGATTTAGTAATGAAAGCAAAGGAATTAGGATTTGAAGTGACAGCACACTCAAGTTCTTTAGTGGAAAAGGAAGCTGAAATACTTATAAAATCAATGAAGAGCTTTAAAGAAAAGACGGAAGTGCCTTCTGAAGGGAAAGAAAAAAAAGTTTCTAAAAAGCAGGAAGATTTAGATAAGCCTTTAACATTTCAAGGAAAAACGGTTGTGATTGACCCTGCTATCTTGGCTCGTGCCAATAAAAATTCTGTAGAGAATAAGGTTGAAAAGATAGAAGAAAAAGTAGAAACTAAAGTATCTGTTGTTAAAGTAGAAGAAAAGAAGGAGGAGACTTTGTCAGAAAAGTCTCTAAAAAAAGTTGAGAGTAATAAAGTAAAAGAAGAGGAAAAAAATAACACGAAAGTTAAATCAGAAAATAAAATAAAATCTAATCGTCCTAAAATTAATATAAAAGTTGTAAAGCGTGCGGAAGAGCAACCTAAGTTTTCAGAGCGTCCATTAAAAGATCGATTGAAAAAAGAGGCAAGTACAGTAAAATCAGCACAAAATTCTGGAAAGTCAGTGCGTTCGAGCCAAGGACAACGTTCATTTCAAAATAAGCAAAATCAACAAGGGCAGGTAAATAAAGTTCAAAAAACAGAGTTTGCTCCTTCAATAGATGCACGAAATAACCGTGGCAATCGTAAAAATAATAAGAATAAAGATAATAACCGTACTGAAACAAGAGATAATAACCGTTTTGGTGGAGGACCACTTCGAGTAAATGATAATCGTAATCAAGTACGTAATGCAAGGAATTCAAACTGGAATGCAGGGCGTAAGCGTGGAAAAAATCAACCAATCCCTACTACAGAGCGTAAGTTTATTGAGTTACCAGAAAAGTTAGAATATAGCGAAGGGATGACAATTGCTGAAATTGCAAAACGTATTCACCGTGAAACAGCTGAAATCGTAAAACGTTTATTTATGATGGGGATTATGGCGACTCAAAATCAATCCTTAGATGAAGATACGATTGAGCTCCTCTTAATGGATTATGGAATTACTCCTGAGAAGAAAATTACAGAAGATAAGTCAGATATCGAACGTTTATTTGTGGAAGAGGGTTATTTAAGTGAAGAAGAAATGACGACTCGTCCACCTGTTGTCACAATTATGGGACACGTTGATCATGGAAAAACAACCTTGCTTGACCATTTACGTGCCTCACGTGCAAATATTGTCGAAGGCGAAGCTGGTGGAATCACTCAGCATATTGGAGCTTATCAGATTGATGTTGAGGGTAAAAAGATTACTTTCTTAGATACGCCAGGACATGAAGCCTTTACAAGCATGCGTGCGCGTGGTGCTTCAGTAACAGATATTACAATCCTTGTAGTTGCTGCTGATGATGGAGTAATGCCACAAACAGTTGAAGCTATTAATCACTCTAAAGCTGCAGGCGTTCCTGTAATTGTAGCAATCAATAAGATTGATAAGCAAGGAGCAAATCCTCAAAAAGTTATTAATGAATTGGCAGAACATAATATCTTATCAACTGCTTGGGGCGGAGATTCAGAGTTTGTAGAAATTTCAGCTAAGTTTGATAAAAATATTGATAGTTTATTAGAAACTGTTCTTCTTGTGGCTGAAATGCAAGAATTAAAGGCTGATCCAACAGTTCGAGCAATTGGTACAGTTATTGAAGCACGTCTGGATAAAGGAAAGGGTGCAATTGCAACTGTGTTGGTCCAACAAGGAACTTTACGTATACAAGATCCTATTGTTGTGGGAAATACCTTTGGTCGTGTCCGTTCAATGGTAAATGACTATGGACGACGTGAAAAAGTAGCAGATCCTTCTTCGGCAGTGGAGATTACGGGTCTTAATGATGTGCCTCAAGCTGGAGATCATTTTGCAGTCTTTGAAGATGAGAAGTCAGCACGTAGTGCAGGTGAAGAACGCTTTAAACGTGCACAGCTGATTCAACGTCAAAATACACGTCGTGTATCTGTTGAAAATCTCTTTGATACTTTAAAAGAAGGTCAATTAAAAACAGTTAATATTATTATAAAAGCAGATGTTCAAGGTTCTGCGGAAGCTCTTGCTGCTAGCCTTCATAAGATTACAGTAGAGGGTGTTAAGGTTGAGATTGTTCATTCAGCAGTTGGCGCAATTACAGAATCAGATATTTCTTTGGCAACGGCATCAAATGCAATCGTTATTGGATTTAATGTCCGTCCGACACCAGATGCACGTGATGTTGCTGAGCGTGAAGAGGTAGACATTCGTCTTCATAGCATTATTTATAATGTGATTGATGAGGTAGAGACAGCTATGAAAGGCCTTCTTGACCCAGAATATAAAGAGGAAATTGTGGGTGAAGCAATGGTTCGTGAAATCTTTACAGTGGCTAAAGTTGGAACAATTGCTGGTTTCTTAGTAACACGTGGAAAAGTTCAGCGTGATGCCTCTGTTCGTGTTATTCGTGCAGGAGTTGTCTTACATGATGGACCGATTGCATCATTGAAGCATTTTAAAGATGATGTGAAAGAAGTAGGAAATGCTCAGGAAGGTGGACTCATGATTGAAGAATTTAATGATATTGAGATTGATGATACCTTTGAAGTTTATAAGAAGGTTGAAATTAAACGTAATTAAAGGAGAACTATGGCCAATCAGCGCTCAGAACGTGTAGCAGTAGAGATTCAACGTGAAATTAGTAAGATTTTACGTGATGAGGTGGCTGATCCACGTGTAACTCAAGTAAATGTAATGGACGTTCAAGTAACAGGTGACTTAAGTCAGGCAACAATTTATTACTCTATTTTGTCAGATCTAGCCAGTGATGCTCAAAAAGCAGAGAAAGGCTTGGAAAAGGCAAAAGGTTTAATGCGGCGTGAACTTGCTCATCGTATGACGATGTATAAAGTTCCGGAACTCTTCTTTAAAAAAGATGAGTCAGTTGCTTATGGTAATAAAATAGATGAACTTTTAAGAAATTTAAACTTATAAAAAATAGTTTGGAGATAAAAATGTTAGATCAAGAGCGTTCAAAGTTAAGCCCATTTGAGCTTAAAGATGAATTAATTAAAGCTGCGATTGAAACACGTCCTTCAGAGATTCAGGCAGAATTACTCAAAGCTGCTCGAGCAACAAAAGGTAAAGAGATGCTTGATGCTGGACGTGGAAATCCCAACTTCTTGACGACAATTCCTAGAAAAGGTTTCTTTGAATGGGGAAACTTCGCAATGAAAGAATCAGAGCGAAGTTTTTCTTATTTAGGAATTGGTCTTGGAGGATTGGCTAAAAAAGAAGGGATAGAAGGTCGCTTAGATAATTTTTTATATGATAAAACAGATGAGGGTGCTCAGTTTATTAAAGATGCAATTTCTTATGTTCGAGATCAGATGGGTTATGATCCAGAAGAGTTTATTTATGAGATTACAAAAGCAATTTTAGGAGGCGACTATCCTGTTCCAGATCGGATGTTGAGTCTTTCTGAAAAAATTGTAAAAAAATATATCCGAAAAGAATTAACAGGGGGCCAACCTTTTGATCGCTCTTTTGAACTTTTTGCGACCGAAGGTGGTGCTGCAGCGATGAGTTATATTTTTAATACTCTTGAGAAAAACCATCTATTAAATAAAGGAGATTGTGTGGCGATGGGAACGCCAATTTTTACTCCTTATTTAGAAATTCCAGAATTAGAAGAATATAGTTTTGTTCAAGTAAAGGCAGAAGCAAAGTCAGATAATCAATGGCAGTACTCATCAGAAGACTTAGACCAACTGTTAGATCCTAAGGTGAAAGCCTTTTTCTTGGTAAATCCAAGTAATCCAGCTTCAGTAAAAATGTCAGATGAAAACTTGGAGCATTTAAAAGAAATTATAAAAAAACGTCCTGATTTAATTGTCTTGACAGATGATGTCTATGCAACTTTTGCTGATAATTTTAAATCGATATTTACAGTTTGTCCTAAAAATACAATCTTAGTTTACTCATTTTCAAAATATTTTGGAGCAACAGGTTGGCGTTTAGGTTTGATTGCAACAGCAGAAGAAAATATTTTTGATGAGAAGTTAAAAAATCATCCTAAGGAAATTAGAAAAAAACTGAACAAGCGTTATGCTTCAGTGACTTCACATCCTCAATATTTAAAATTTATAGATCGTATTGTTGCTGACAGTCGAACTGTATCGCTCAATCATGTGGCTGGTTTAGCAACACCAGCACAAGTACAAATGGTATTTTTCTGTTTATTTTCTCTGATGGATATGAGAGATATTTATAAAAATTCTATGAAGGGATTGATGCGTTCTCGTGAGAGATCTCTTTATAAGTATATGGGAATGGCTTCTAAAGAAGATGAAAATACAGTGGGTTATTATGATATTGTAGAGATTGAAAAGATCGCTGAAAAGCTTTATGATAAAGAGTTTTCACAGTGGGTTGAAAAAAATATTAACCAAGAAAGTGCTCTTTTTGATTTGGCGAATGATGCAGGTGTTGTTTTACTTCCAGCAACAGATTTTTCAGCATCTAAAGGAGGCTTTAGAGTCTCATTGGCAAACTTAAATAAATCTGATTATACAAAGATTGGACAAGCCATTTCATCCTTATTAAAAAAATATCATCTGGACTTTCTTGAAGACAAGAAAAAATCTGGAGTTTAGTATTAAAAAGTAAAATAAGAAGCATCAAAATGATGCTTTTTATTTTTAAAAAACCTAAGTTTATATATTTTTAAAATAATTGAATATTCGGTTAGCTTAAAATTAACTTAAATTTAAAAAATGGTAAATTAAAAGAAAAGATAAAACGTTTTTGATTATAATATAGAAATTAGGAGTTAAAAATTGGAAAAAATTAAGCAAATATTTATCTTTATTGCTTTCTTAATCATACTAGTTTCTGATTTGTACTATGGACAAGACTATCTTAACAGAAGTATTAAAACAGAAGTAAATAGAAAAAAATAATTGGAGGTAAAGTTTCATGAAAATCCAAATATTTATACTTGACTGTCAGTTGTAGAGACAAAAATTGATCATCTAGTTATGCAACATCCGACATATGATTTGAGTATTAGGTAACCTATTATGGTGTAATTTTCACTGAGTGTGTGAATACAAAAATATTTCAGGATGATGTGACAATTGTCTATGGACACGCTATTTAAGAGGGTGTGATGTTTGAAAGTCAGGAAAATTTTGCAGATCAAAAGATATTTGATGGCTATAAGACTGTGAGGGTGGATATATCAGATGGAGGATATGACTACGACTTTTTGCAGCCTATTCTTATACAGATGACCATTTGTACCACAGCTTTGCCTTAGGAGAAAAAGGTAAGTTAGAGACTTATGTTTCTCAGATAGAGGCTTTGTCTCGTGACTACGGTGGGCATTATCGAGAGGTAAATTTTAATGCTGAAAGAGATAAACTAACGACAACGCGAAGCTGATAAAAATCATATCGCTGACAGGTCTTGTCTACAACTTGACGATGAATGAAGTGGGCTACATCAGTGTGATTGACTGCTAAATGGTGTGAGTCTCTTTTATGACTATGATGCTTTGGGCTACTTGATAAGTTATACAGATACAATGGGTACAAAAATCGCTTACGAGTATAACGAAAAAGGTTTGCTGCTTAGTATGATGGTAATGACATAAAAGTTATTGTTAACAATGTCTACATCATAAAGGATGTGTGACCAAGCAAATAGATGATATAGGAGATGTTTCAACGCTAGTTTACAGTGAAGAGCAGACAGTCATAACAGATGCCAATGGGAATGTTATAACTTATAGCTATGATGACAACTATAGAACCTTATCTATCAGCTATCCAGATGGTACAAGTATTAGCAAAAGAT
>JBKECB010000077.1:0-29443 GCA_047974165.1 Lactovum sp. | reverse complement strand
CATTCTGATAAAGGAACTCAGTACACGTCTAAACGCTTTAGAAAGAAACTGGATCAACTCAATATACTCGCCTCCTATTCACAGCCGGGTTATCCTTATGATAATTCTGTAACGGAGGCTTTTTTCAAGTACTTTAAATTACATTGTGCCAATAGCACCTCATTCTCATCAACTGAAGAAGTTCGTTTGGCTTGTTTCCAGTATATCGATAAATTCTACAATGACTATCGACCACACCAGGCAAATCAGCAACTCACTCCTAATCAAAAAGAAACACACTTTTTTCAAAACAAAAACTTAATTTAATGTCTTAATATTTGACATTAGTTCAGGGCATTGCTTTTCACTTGATGGTTCAAATAGTGAGAGAAGCTGACACCTTGTTTTTTCGCCTCCCGATACAAGAGGTCGAGTTGTTTTAGAATTTCACGACTTGTGACTTTCGCCATTCGCATTTCAATATTGATGGTCTTGTCTGTCAGTTCTTCATTTTTAGAGACTTCCAAATCCCCCAACTGAATAACCTTGACGTTCACTTGAGCTGTGACATTTTCTTCCAAATGAAATTCCACCACGCTTTGTTCATTAGGTTTCTTGTAAATAATTGATGTCCCGATCAGATCATCTGAAAACTTCTTGAAGGTTAATGTTCCACCAGTAGATGTTGACTCAGGCGTTAGCGTCAAGCTGTTGCCATTTTGTGCTGGCGTCATACTCGTTGTGTTAGAAACTAGCTTCAGTGCGCTTAAAACGCCGTTAGTGTCCTCTAAGGTCAAGACTTCATCTGTACGTAGCGCATAGCTCTCATTCGCCCAAGAAGGTAATTGATCGTGCGCATTGACAGCTTTCATAATCTCAGCCTTTCGTTGCGCATAATTCGGAAGCATGGAAGACAAATATTGATTCCCCACTTCCTCCCAAATCATCGTTTGTGTGACAGCATAGTCATAATCTGTCTTGCTTGTCTGTGTATAACCGTAATAAGCGATTTTAGAGAGTAAGGCTTTTTTACTCGATGTAAACTCAGAGCCTGTATAACCTTCGCCATTGTAAGCATAAACGCCTAGCTCGACACAAAAGACACGCTTCCCATCAATATTGAGCTTCCAATAAAAGTCATTCATCTGTTGTCCCGCGATACTACTTTTCATGGTATAACTGTATCCTGTCTTATCCATTGTCATGTTCGACGCATAAGCGGTCTTGCTTGTATTAAAAAAGCTAGCCACAACTGTAACTAGCACTAACAGACCTCTTGTCAGTTTTGATATTTTTTTCATCATATTGGATTTCCTTCTTTCTTTGAATTATTTAATTTTTTAAATAAAAAAGCAACAAGATAGCGTTAAATCCTGTTGCCTTTTACTGAGTGATTAAGTTTTTTTGTCTGAATAGATTGCACTTCCATTGTACTTTTTGCACTAAATTATACTTTTTCTTAACTTTTCAAGGGGCTGAAAAGTCCCTATCTTACTGCATTTTCATTTAAAAATTCATTTATGCACTTTATATCATATATAGTCTTATCTCTTTACTGTAATTCCTAAAAAAGTTATTCTTTTAAATTTTTGGTAAAATATAACTTATGTCAAAGACAAATATGTACTATGAAGATAATTCAGATCTCTCACATAAAATTAATGAAATTAAAACTATCTTATTAGGGGAAAAGATGATTTTTGAAACAGATTCAGGAGTTTTTTCAAAAAATGCGATTGATTATGGGACAAGAGTCTTAATTAAAAACTTTAAGCCTCAAGGTTTTAGCTTACTAGATTTAGGCTGTGGTTATGGTGCTCTAAGTCTAGTCTTGGTTAAAAAGTATGGGCTTAAAGCAACTCTGACAGATGTTAATTTACGTGCTTTAGACTTGGCACAAAAAAATGCAAGAAAAAATAAAGTTGAGGTAGAAATCCTTCCTTCTGATATTTATGATAAGATAACAGAAACTTTTGATAGTATTATTTCTAACCCACCTATTCGTGCTGGAAAAAAAGTAGTTCATGAAATTATTGAAGGAGCTTTAAATTATCTTAATTCTGCAGGTCAGTTATGGATTGTCATTCAAAAAAAGCAGGGTGCAGCTTCAGCTCAAAAAAAAATGCAAGAAGTTTTTGGAAATGTAGAAGTTGTTGTAAAAGATAAAGGCTATTATATTTTGAGGAGTGTGAAAAATGAAGACTGAAAGTCTTGTTAAGATTAAAAAAATTAATCTTGCAAAGAGACGTTTCCAAAAGAAGAGTCAACTCTTTAGATGCCCAATATGTAAAAGTCAGATTATAGTGGAAAATCAATTTTACTGTGAGCAGGGGCATAGTTTTGACTTTTCAAAGAAGGGTTATCTGAATTTAAAGGTAAATGGAAAAAGTCAAAAATATCCTCGCCAATTATTTGAAGCACGTAAAAATATTTGTGAGCAAGGATTTTATAATTTTTTAATTACAGAAATTTGTCAAATAATCAAAGAAGAGTTTAGAGATAAAAAATCTTTAACTCTTTTGGATGCTGGCTCTGGTGAGGGCTCGCATTTGAAAAAAATAACTGAAACTTTGAAAAATGAGAATAATTATTATCTGGGAATTGATATTTCAAAAGAAGGGATTGAATTATCGAGTCAGCATGAAGCTGATATTTCTTGGCTTGTCTCTGATTTGGCACAGCTTCCCATAGCTAATCATTCTTTGGATATTATTTTAAATATTTTATCACCTGCCAATTATCAGGAGTTTTCCCGAGTGTTAAAAAAAGATGGCTTACTGATTAAAGTAATTCCAAATAAAAATTACCTGATAGAGTTACGTGAATACACTCAGCAAGAGGAGTATTCAAATGAAGAAGTACGGTATCATTTTGAAGAAAATTATAAACTAAAATTAGTAAAAATTATTGAACAAGATTTTAAAATAACAAAAGAGTTACTGGATGATTTTTTATTGATGACTCCTTTGACTCAGCAGTTAAATTTAAGAGCTGAAACAATTAATAAGGAAATTAAGTCAATACATTTAGATTTATCGATACTTGTAGGAAGTCCCTTATAGCTTGAAAGAATTATAGCGCTTGCATAAATAGCATCTTTCTTTTATAATAGTAAGACAGGACGTGTTCAAATTGAAAGGAGAACTATGACCTATAGAATGGTTGATCTCATCCAAAAAAAGAGAGATGGTAAGACTTTGACAAAAGCTGAAATTGATTGGATGATTGGAAAATATATTTTAGGACCTGAAAAAGGGATTCCTGATTATCAGATGTCGGCTTTTGCGATGGCAACTTACTTTAAAGGAATGACAGAAGAAGAAGTTGCTGATTTGACGATGGCGATGGTTGCCTCTGGAAAACAGATTGATTTGTCAGATATTCCTGGTGTAAAGGTAGATAAACACTCAACTGGTGGTGTGGGAGATAAGGTTTCAATTATTTTAGTTCCTCTGGTTGCTAGTTTTGGAGTTCCTGTTGCAAAAATGTCTGGTCGAGGCTTAGGACATACAGGTGGAACTTTAGATAAGTTAGAATCGATTCCAGGATTTAAGATTGAAAAGACAATTGAAGAATTTAAAGAGCAGGTAAAAGATCATGGATTAGCCATTATTGGTCAGTCAGATGATCTGGTAAAGGCAGACAAGTTACTTTATGGACTTCGTGATGTGACTGCAACAGTAGATCAGATTCCATTGATTGCAAGCTCTATTATGTCGAAAAAAATTGCCAGTGGTGCAGATGCGATTTTGCTTGATGTGACAGTAGGTACAGGTGCCTTTATGAAGAATATTGATGAAGCACGTGAACTTGCAAAAGCCATGGTTAGTCTTGGAAATCAAGTAGGACGAAAGACGATCGCAGTTATTACAGATATGAATCAACCTTTGGGATATGCGATTGGTAATCGAAATGAAATTGCTGAAGCCATCGAGGTTCTTACAGCGGGCTCGACAAAAGAGTTTAGAGAATATATTGCTGAGCTTGCTCAGTTGATGTTACAGCTTGCTGGAGTTGAAAAGTCTTTAGAAGAGATTTTAAGTCATTTTGATAACGGTAAAGCTTATGAAAAATTTTTAGAAATGGTTAAGATTCAAGGGGGCGATGCTTCTGATATTAGTCGAGCTCTTGATACAAAATATCAAGTAGATATTCAAGCAGAGAGTCAGGGTTATTTAGAAGAAATGAATGCACTTGAGATAGGACTTGTTGCGATGAAACTTGGAGCAGGACGTGCAACAAAAGCAGACCAGATTGATTTTGAAGCAGGAATTAATCTTTGTAAGAAGGTTGGTGATTCTGTAAAAGAAACAGATGTAATTGCAAAACTTTATAGTAATAAAGAAATTACAGCTGACTATATTAAGGATTTTAAAGCAGCGATTAAAATCTCAGATAAAGAAATTCATCCTAAAGAAATTATAGAAATTATTAAATAAGAAAGAAAAGAGTAAAAAATGACAGAAGTTAATCAATATATTGATCATACAGTATTAAAAGCTGACACAACAAAAGAAAAAGTTCAAGAGGTATGTACAGAAGCAAAAAAATATAAATTTGCATCAGTATGTATTAACCCAACTTGGGTTAATTTTGTAAGTGCAGAGTTGAGTGATAGTAACGTAAAGGTATGTACAGTTATTGGCTTTCCTTTAGGTGCAAACACAAGTGAAGTCAAAGCATTTGAAGCACAAAAAGCAATTATTGATGGTGCTGATGAAATTGATATGGTGATTAATATTGCAGCTGCAAAAGAGGGGAATTGGGATTTTGTAGAATCAGATATTAAAGCTGTAAATGATGTTAAAGGTAATAAATTACTTAAAGTTATCATTGAGACAAGTCTTTTAACAGATGAAGAAAAAGTAAAAGCTTGTCAGGCAGCAGTTCGTGCTGGTGCAGATTTTGTAAAGACTTCAACAGGATTTTCAACAGCAGGAGCAAGCGTCGAAGATGTAAAGTTAATGCGTGAAACTGTAGGCGAAGAAGTTGGAGTAAAAGCGAGTGGCGGAGTTCGTAATCTTAAAGATGCTCAAGCAATGATTGAAGCAGGAGCATCACGTTTAGGATGTTCATCTGGAGTTGAAATTATGCAAGGCTTTGAAAGTAGTCAAGATTACTAAGATGGATAAGAAGTATGTTGAACAAGTAAAAGAAGCATCAGAAAATGCTTATGTTCCTTATTCTCACTTTCCTGTTGGTGCTATTTTAATTTCAAAATCTGGCAAGGTTTACGAAGGCTGTAATATTGAAAATGCAAGTTTTGGATTGACGAATTGTGCAGAAAGAACAGCTATTTTTAAGGCAGTTTCTGAGAAAGAGTTAGACTTTTTAGAAATTTATATTTATGGTGAAACAGATCAGCCGATTAGCCCTTGTGGAGCTTGCCGCCAAGTACTAGTAGAATTTTGTGAGGATAAGATGCCAGTTTATTTAATTTCAAAAAACTTAGAAGTTAAAGAAACATCAGTAGGTGCACTTTTACCTTATCATTTTAAATCAGAAGATTTAAATACGAACATTTAATGTTTTTCCTTAAAATCTAAGTATTTAGAGTTGAAAATTAAGGAAAAAGAAACTAAAATAAGTTAAGGAGCTCTAAATTATTAAGAGTACTTATAAAAAAAATTTTGGAGGTATGGTCATTCTATGAAAATTAGAAAAATGATCAGTGCAGGAGCAATTGCGCTCACTGCAATCGCAGTTCTTTCAGCTTGTCGTGCTAACACGTCAGATACTTCATCTGGAGACAAGAAGACAGATCTTAAAGTTGCTATCATCACAGATACAGGTGGTGTTAACGATAAGTCATTTAACCAGTCAGCTTGGGAAGGCTTGACAGCTTGGGGTGAAGAAAATGGTTTATCAAAAGATTCAGGAGGTATTAACTACTTCCAATCAACTTCTGAAGCAGATTATGCAAATAACTTTACTTCAGCAGTGAAGGGAGATTATAAACTTGTATTTGGAGTAGGCTTTGCCCTTCAAACTTCAACAGAAGAAGCAGCTAAAGCAAATTCAGACAATAACTTTGTTATCATTGACTCTGTAATCGAAGGTCAAGACAACGTTGTATCAGCGACATTTGCTGATAATGAAGCTGCTTATCTTGCCGGTGTTGCTGCAGCTAAAACAACAAAGACAAAGCATGTTGGATTTATTGGTGGTATGGATTCAGATGTTATTACACGTTTCAGCGTTGGTTTTGCTGCCGGTGTAAAATCCGTTGATCCTTCAATCAAGATTGATTCTGAACTTGCTAACTCATTTACAGATGCAGGTAAGGGTAAAACTCTTGCTCAATCAATGTATGCTTCAGGTGCAGATGTTATCTATCAAGCAGCTGGTGGTGTAGGTGCAGGTGTATTTGCTCAAGCAAAAGCTTTAAATGAAGCAGCAAATGAAGCAGATAAAGTTTGGGTTATCGGTGTTGATCGTGACCAAGTAGATGAAGGCGTTTATACATCTAAAGATGGAAAAGAATCAAACTTTGTTCTTGCTTCAACACTTAAAGGTGTAGGTGCAGTTGTTCAAGATCTTTCAACTAAAGCAGCAAATGATGAGTTTCCTGGTGGAGAACATATCGTTTATAACTTAAAAAATGAAGGGGTTGACTTAACATTAGATAAACTTTCAGATGATGCTAAAAAAGCTGTTGAAGATGCAAAAGCAGCAATTAAATCTGGTGATGTTGTTGTTCCAGAAAAATAAGTTAAAAAAAACTGGAGTTTTTCCAGTTTTTTTTAATTTATATCTATATTTGAAAGCGTATACTAAAAATTAAGGAAATAAGAAAAAATATGGTAAAATAGTTAACAGACGTTTTTTTAAAAACGAGTAATGAAAGGAAAAATAAATGGCTGAAAATGTTATTGAAATGATTGATGTTACGAAGCGCTTTGGTAGCTTTGTGGCAAATGATCACATCAATCTTAAGCTAAAAAAAGGTGAAATTCATGCCCTTTTAGGAGAAAATGGTGCAGGAAAATCAACCCTTATGAATCAACTTTCAGGAATCTTACAACCTACAGAAGGGACGATAAAAGTCAACGATAAAATTGAAATGATTGATAGTCCTTCAAAGGCAAGTAAGCTTGGGATTGGAATGGTGCATCAACATTTCATGTTAGTAGATGCTTTTACTGTTGTTGAGAATATTATTTTGGGTTCTGAAGTAACGAAAGGACTGTCTTTAGATATAAAAACAGTAAGTAAAGTAATTTCTGAACTTTCTGAAAAGTATGGACTGACTGTAGACCTAAATTCTTTAGTTCGTGATATTAATGTTGGAATGCAACAACGTGTGGAAATTTTAAAGACACTTTATCGTGGAGCAGATATCTTAATTTTTGATGAACCGACTGCGGTTTTAACTCCAGCAGAAATTACAGAGTTGATGGATATTTTACGCAACTTAACAAAAGAAGGAAAGTCTATTCTCTTAATCACACATAAGTTAGATGAAATTAGAGCAGTGGCAGATCGTGTAACAGTTATTCGTCGAGGACAGTCTATAGAAACTGTAGAAGTTGCTGGAAAAACCAATCAGGAACTTGCCGAAATGATGGTTGGACATAGTGTTTCATTTATTACTGAAAAAGAAGAAGCACATCCTAAAGAAGTTGTTTTAGAAGTTGATAATCTTGTCGTAAAAGAGTCCAGAGGTGCAGAAGCAGTTAAAGGGTTGTCATTAAATGTTCGTGCGGGTGAGATTGTTGGGCTGGCAGGAATTGATGGTAATGGACAGTCTGAATTAATCAAAGCATTGACAGGCTTGATGAAGGTAGAGTCTGGAACAATAAGACTTAAAGGTCAAGATGTTACAAATCTCCGTCCGCGTAAGATTACAGAAATGTCAGTTGGTCATGTTCCAGAAGACCGACATAGAGATGGTTTAGTTCTCGAGATGACAGTGGCAGAAAATATTGCTTTACAAACTTATTACCAAGAGCCTATGAGTAAAAATGGTCTTTTAAATTATAAAAATATTAATCAACATGCTCGTGAGTTAATGGAAGAATTTGATGTTCGTGGTGCTGGTGAGTTTGTTGAGGTCAGTGCTTTATCAGGTGGAAATCAACAAAAGGCAATTATTGCTCGTGAAATGGACCGAGACCCAGATTTACTAATTGTGAGTCAGCCAACTCGTGGTTTAGATGTTGGAGCTATTGAGTATATCCATAAACGTTTGGTGATGGCAAGAGATGCAGGGAAAGCAGTTCTAGTAGTTTCTTTTGAATTAGATGAAATTTTAAATGTTTCGGATCGTATTGCAGTTATTCATGATGGCCGCATTCAAGGTGAAGTTAGTCCTAAAGAAACAAGTAAAAATGAACTTGGTATCATGATGGTAGGAGGAAAAGTTAATGAATCCGAAGCTTAAGAATATACTTGTCCCTGTTATTGCAGTTTTATCGGGATTTGTTTTAGGAGCGATTATTATGTTGATCGCTGGTTTTAATCCAATTGTAAGTTATACAGAATTATTTTATGCTGCCTTAGGAGATTCACGTTCAATTGGTGAAACAATCTCTACAGCAGCCCCTCTTATTTTAACTGCCTTATCTTTTGCAGTTGCGATGAAGGCGGGATTGTTTAATATCGGAATGTCAGGACAAGCTCTTGCAGGATGGATTAGTTCTATTTGGTTTGCTCTTTCATTTCCAGATTTACCAAGTTTTATCTTAATTCCTTTAATTTTAATTGTTGGAATGTTCTCAGGATTATTGATGGGAGTAATACCAGGGATACTTAAAGCTTTTCTTGGGACATCTGAAGTTATTGTGACAATTATGATGAACTATGTTATTTTATATGGGTCAACTTTTTTACTGAAAGAAGTCTTTTCAAAAGATATCATCCAACCTGCAGCGACAGACAATACTCATTTAGTTGGTGAAAATGCAAGTTTTAGAATGGAATGGCTTTCTAATTTAACAAATGGTTCAACTTTAAATATTGGTTTATTTGTTGCAATTGTTGCTCTTATTGTAATGGCGATTATTTTTTCAAAGACAACGTTAGGCTTTGAAATAAAAGCAGTTGGTTTAAACCCTTCAGCTTCTGAATATGCGGGAATCTCATCTAAACGTATTGTTATTTTATCTATGATGATTTCAGGAGCTCTATCTGGTTTGGGTGGTGTTGTGTATGGGATTGGTACCATGCAATATTTTGCAATGCAACATGGCTCAATGGCAATAGGATTTGATGGAATGGCTGTAGCTCTTCTAGGGCAAAATAATCCAATTGGTATTCTTTTCTCAGCATTATTATTTGCTATTTTACAAATTGGACGTTCAGGCATGATGATAGCAAATACACCTCCTGAAATTGTAAGCATTGTAACTGCTTCAATTATCTTATTTATTGCAATTAAGTTTGTAATTGAAACACTCTTACCTAAAGCAAAAAAGATAGAAAATATTTCAGTGAAAAAGAAAGGAGAAGAAGAATGAATTTAGAAACAATGTTACACTTGATTATTTCATCAGCTCTTGTTTACTCTACTCCCTTAATTTTTACCTCAATTGGTGGAGTTTTCTCAGAACGATCTGGGATTGTTAACGTTGGTTTGGAAGGAATTATGACAATGGGAGCTTTCAGCTCAATTGTTTTTAATCTAACTTTTGCTGAAAGTTTAGGAAAAGCAACACCTTGGTTAGCACTCTTAGTTGCGGCAATAGTTGGAGCTGTTTTCGCTTCTCTTCATGCCTTGGCAACAATTACATTACGTGCAGATCATATTATTTCAGGTACTGTTATTAATTTAATGGCACCTGCTTTGGGAGTTTTTCTCTTGACAACTCTTTATGGAACAGGCTCTTCTCAGACGATTACACAGAATTTTGGAAATTTTGACATTCCAATTTTGTCAAAAATTCCATTTATTGGTAAGATATTCTTTAGCCAAACAAGTGCACCAGGGTTTTTAGCAATTATTATTGCCTTTATTTCTTGGTATGTTATTTTTAAGACACGATTTGGTTTACGTCTTCGTTCTGTAGGTGAACATCCACAGGCAGCAGATACATTGGGAATTAATGTTTATCTGATGCGTTATTCTGGTGTTATTTTATCAGGTATCTTTGGAGCTGTTGGAGGTGCTGTACTTGCCCAATCTATTTCTAATAACTTTTCAGTGACTACAATTGCTGGACAAGGATTTATCTCAATGGCTGCAATGATTTTTGGTCGATGGAATCCAATTGGTGCAATGTTAGCTTCTTTATTCTTTGGTTTTGCAATGTCACTTTCTATTACAGGACCTTGGATTCCAATTATTAAAGAAATTCCACCAACTTTATTATCAATGGCACCTTATTTAATTACAATTATTGTCTTATCTCTCTTCTTTGGAAAAGCAGTTGCACCTAAAGCAGATGGGGTAAACTATATCAAATCTAAATAATATTAAAAAGATGAAGTTCACTTCATCTTTTTTAATTAATGAAAATAAAAAAACGCAAGAATGCGTTTATTTTACGAGTTGATGTGCAAGACGTGATTTATCACGTGTAGCCTTATTTGCTTTGATTAAGCCTTTAGCTTTTGCACTGTCAATTGCAGAATGAGCAGTGTTCAAGTTTTCTTGATTTGCATCAGCTTCAAATTTCTTAATTGCTGTACGCATTGCTGCACGCTGTGCAGAGTTACGCTCATTTTGAATCGTGTTAAGTTCGGCACGTTTGATTGCAGATTTAATATTAGCCATGAGTCATCCTTTCAATAATTTGCTTTCAAATTTATAAAATAACTTTCCAAAATTTGTACTGATTAATTATACAGTAAAGCTTTAGATTTGTAAAGTCTAAAGAACAAAAAAGAGGTAAAAAATTATAATTTATAAATTGGAAATTAAAAAAATTGAGAACTACAAGTAAATAAAAAAAATTTTTCATAAAAATTAGGATAAGATAAGACAAATACAATAATTTTTAGTATAATAGAAAAAGTTGTTTCTATTAATAGTAATAGAACAAATTTCTAAACTTAGAGGAGTTATATAGTATACATGAAGGCTTCAGCCACTATAAAAGAAAAGAAACAGAAAGATAATAAAAATATTATTTATATTATTTTATTTTTCATCTTTTTAATTATTCTAAGTTTATTTATAGCTTTTAAATTTTCAATAGAAAAAAAGAGTACAGGTGTAACAAAAACAAATCAAACAAATGGATATAGTTCAGTAAGTAAGGCTGAAATTATATCTACTGAACCGGTTTTAAATACAGGTTCTCCAGAGTGGATACAGGTTGTTTCTCAAGGAGAAGATGAAAAATTTACAAATCTATCAGAGGGTATGTTTACTATCTATAAAGCACATAGTCCTAAGATATTAAAAACAACTTATTCTATTGACTCACCTATTCTTTCAATGAACGATGTGATAACTAAATATCCTAATAGTCTTATTATGAATGCATCAGGATTTGATATGTCATCAAATACAATTACAGGCTTTCAGATTAATAATGGGCAACTTTTTAAAGATTGGGGAACAGATAAACGAGCGAATAATGCTTTTGTTATCATGAAAGATGGCTCATCAAAAATTTATGATTCATCTATTCCAGCGTCAACAGTGATGACTGATGGTGCAGCAATGAGTTTTAGTTTTGGCTCTATTTTAATTCGTGATGGCGTTGTTCAAGCTAATGATGGCTCAGTTAACTGGATGATTCATTCTTTTATTGGAAATGATAAAGATAATAATCTATACTTAATTATTTCTGATACGAGTGTCGGCTATAATTTAATTATACAGACTTTGACATCGCTTTCTTTAGAAAATGTAGTTGTATTAGATGGAGGTGGCTCCAGTCAGATGTCTATCAATGGAGAAACCCTTTATTTTAGTCAAGATGATCGAGCAGTTAGTGATTATATTGTTTTACAATAAGCCACTTCAAAGATATAATATAAGTATAAGGGAGAGTTATGAAAGAAAAAGAAAAAATTGTACTTGTTGCAGGTACCTTTGATATTTTACATGAAAGTCATATTGATATGCTTAAGAACTCAAGAAATCTTGGGGATAAGTTGATTGTGATGCTTTCAACAGATAAGTTTAATGAAGTCAAAGGAAAAAAATCTTATCAAGATTATAGTACAAGAAAGTATGTTCTTGAGGCAGTTCGATGGGTAGATTTAGTAATCCCAGAACAATCTTGGGAAGATAAGTCCTTGTATATTGACATGTTTGATATAGATATTTTTGCTATGGGAGATGACTGGCAAGGGAAGTTTGATCATCTTAAAGAGCAGTTTCCTAATCTTAAAATTATGTATTTTCCAAGAGGGAAAAAATCTTCAACTCAGATAAAAAAAGATTTAAAAGAATTTTCAAATTAAAGTAATTGAAAAGAGGGAGTAAAGAAAGATATGAGTTTTTTTTATAAAATAGTTCATAATATTCTTAGAATAAGTTTGACTCTTCTTTTTCGTTTTTTTGTTCTTTTTACCAAAGTAGATTCTAAAATCATTATATTTTCATCATTTACAGGACGTAATATTTCTGATAATCCTCGAGCTTTATTTGAAGAGATGAAAGAAGATAAAAATTTTTCAGGTTACCGTTTTATTTGGGCAATGAAAACAGAGACAGAGGTTGATGGAGGAGAAGTTGTCCGATATAATTCATTAAAACATTATTATTTACTCGCAAAAGCGAAGTATTGGATTTTTAATGCAAAGATGCCTCCATACTATTATAAACGTAAGGAGCAAGTATATCTACAAACTTGGCATGGAACACCACTCAAGCATTTAGCACACGATATTAAAGATACAGGAATAGGATATTATCGTAGTCAGATAAGCTATAAAAAAATGACTAAAAGTTACGATAATGATTCAAGACACTGGGATTTTTTAGTGACAGCCAACTCATTTTCAAGTGAAGCATTTTCCTCTGCCTTTAAATTTCCAAAAGAGAAAATGTTGGAGACAGGTTATCCAAGAGTAGATCGTTTAATAAATACGACGCAAGAAGAAGCGATAGAGTTAAAGAAAAGATATCATCTTCCTTTAGATAAAAAAGTTATCTTATATGCTCCAACTTGGCGTGATAACTCCTTTAAAAAATCAGGATATACTTTTGATTTGAAAGTTGATTTTAAGCTTTGGAAAGACAAGCTAGCTGAAGATTATATTGTTTTATTTAAACCTCATTATTTAATTTCTAGTAGTTATCATCATTTAGAGTATTTAGAAGATTTTGTTTATTTGATGGAAGCAAAGGCTGATATTAATGATGCCTATCTTATGTCAGATGTCTTAGTGACAGATTATTCGAGCGTTTTCTTTGATTTTGCTTGTTTAAATCGACCAATTTATTTTTATATGTATGATATTGAAGAGTACGGTCAAGAGTTGCGAGGATTTTATCTTAATATACCTAAAGATTTACCTCAAGATATTTCAAAAACAGAAGATGAATTATTAAATCAAATTTTAAGCAAAAGTTTTGATTTTGAACGTTTAAAAGAATTTAATTATCGTTTTAATTTATGGAATGATGGAAATGCAAGTAAAAAAATTATAAGGAGGATATTTAATGAAAATTAAAGCTTTAGTGTTGACAGTTTTTCTTTCTTTTTTCTATCCTCTATCTTTAATTTCAAAATTTCATAAAAATCGTGTGACTTTTATTTCTTTAGAGCATGATAATTTATCTAAAGATTTTAAGCTCATTTATGATAAATTAGTTCAAGAAGGAAAGTACGAAGTAAAAACTCTTCTTTTTAAATTTAAACCAGGTTTGATAGGAAATATAAAATATGGTTTAACTTGTATTCGTCAGATATTTGCACTTAATAATTCTCGCTTAATTATTATTGATTACAATAATTTTGTTATTTCTAGATTTAAACATCGAAAGAGAGTAAAAATTCTTCAGATATGGCATGCGACAGGAGCGATTAAAAAGTTTGGGAATAGTGTCAGTCGTGATTATAAAATACAAAACTATGATTATACAATTGTTGCTTCAGAATTTTATCAAGAAGTTTATTCCAGTTCTTTTAATATTCCTAAGAATCAAATATCGATAACAGGGATTCCCTTAAATGATCAGTTATTTGATTTAGATTTTAAAAAAGAAGCCAAAGAGATGCTTTATGAGAGATATCCGATTTTACAAGAGAAGAAAGTTTTAACTTATGCTCCTACTTTTCGTGGACGAATTAGTAAGCAGTTTAAAGAGATTGATATTAACTTTCAATGGCTAAAAGAAAGACTCTCAGAGGATTATATTTTAATTTATAAAAGTCACCCTTTAATTTCAAATTCAAGGTATGCAAATGATCCAAATATTTTATTTATTGAAGAAGAACTAACTTCATGGCTTTTTTGTATTACAGATATTTTAGTGACAGATTACTCTGCCTTGACGATTGATTGGATGATTTTTGATAAGCCAGTGATTTCATTTGCTCCTGATTTTGAAAAATATAATCAAGCTCCTGGTTTTGTCTTTAATTATTTAGAAGAATTTCCTGGTCCAGTTTGTTTTAATGAAGAGGATCTATTGAAAGCAATCAAACAGCCAGACTTAGAGAAGTATAAAGAAAAAAGACAAAAGTTTATTGAAAAAACTTACCAATATAAAGATGGACAATCTTTAAATCGTGTGATTAATTTGATTAATCAAATTATGAATAAAAATAATAATTAATGGAGAAATAAAATGCCAAAAAGTTCACAAATCAGGCAATTAGATAAAAATATTGGTATAAAAAAAAAGCATAGGAAAATGAGAGTAAAAAGTATTTCTCGCTTTTTTTTAGTAAGTTTTATTTTATTGTTTTTACTTATTGGGAAACTTTATTTAGATGCAACTTCAGCTATTAAGGAGGCACAAATTTCTCCAAGTTCAAATATTGTTGCTGTTTCTTTAAAAGACTATGAAGTATTTACAACTCTTATTATTGGGACAAGTACGTTGAATGAAGAGAAAAACCTCTCTACCATAGATATGTTATCGATTAATCCATCAATAAAAAAAACAACAGTTATTAACTTTACACCGACTTATATGCTTCCAGATACAACTATTTTAGCGGATTTATATAAGCTATCCGGAGCAGAGGCAGTTGAAACTAAAGTTGCAAGTCTATTAGAAGCTCCAATTAATAAAGTGGTTGAAATGGATTTTGATAAAATTGGTAGCTTAGTGGAAGCAGTTGGAGGAATTTCTATACAAAATGAAGCTGTTTTTTTTGCTGAAGGCTATCAATTTGCACAGGGAACAATTTACTTACAAAATCAAAACGAAACTCAAGCTTATATGACAACGTTAACACCAACAGATAGTAAAAAAGCTCTTTCCAGACAACATGATGTTGCGATAGCTCTTTTTGAAAAAATAAAAGACCCTAAAGTATTAATCCTTCACTATAGTCAAATTGTAAAGGTGTTCCCGGATGTTATAAAGACCAACATTACTTTGGAAGATTTTAAGGATATTGCATTTAATTATCGTGACTCTTTAAAAATTGATAAAATTAATGTTCATGGAGAAAAAAATAAAGTAACTAAAATTACTAAAATTTCTCTTGAAACAGTAAATAAGGTAAAGCAGCAATTTCATGAGACTTTAAGTGACTAAACTGACTTTTAACTTAAATTTTGTTATAATAAGAAAGATATTGAGCCTAGCTCATAATTTAAAAAGAAAAATTTCTAGAATTAGAGGAGAAGAAATGAGTATAAGTGTCGTTATATTAATCGTTATCATTGTAGCAACTGGAGCATTTTTTGCTGGAGCCTATATCACACGTCGTAATATAGAAAAAGAGATTGAAAAAAATCCTATTCTTAATGAGGATGCAGTACGTGTTATCATGAGTAATATGGGAAGAAAACCTTCTGAAGCTCAAGTTCATCAAACATTTCGTCAGATTGTAGCAAATGCAAAATCATCTAAAGATAAAAAGAAAAAATAAGAAGGCAAAATGGATAATCGCCCGATTGGTTTTTTAGATTCAGGCCTTGGCGGACTTACAGTAGTTCGTCAATTTTTTCATTGCTTTCCTGAAGAAAATCTTATTTATATTGCAGATACTGCACGAATGCCATATGGTTCTAAGTCTGAGGCTGAAATTTTAAAATTTACTCGTGAAATGGTTGATTTTTTATTAACTAAGGATGTAAAGTTAATTATTTTTGCCTGTAATACTGCAACAGCAATTGCTTTAGAAGAAATTCAAAAAGAAGTAAAAGTTCCTATTCTTGGAATTATTGACTCAGCAGTAAAAGGCCTTTTAAAAAGCTCTAATTTGAATCAGATTGGCTTGATTGCGACAGAGGCGACAGTTAGGTCGAAAAGCTATCAAAAAGCTTTAAACAGAGTTTTATTGCCATCTACAAAAATTCAAGTATTAGCTTGTCCTGATTTTGTTCCTTTAGTAGAATCAGGAAATTATCAAGGGCCAGAAGCTCTAGCTTGTGTAGAGAAAACACTTGAACCTTTAGTTGGAAAGGTTGAGAGTTTGATTTTAGCTTGTACCCATTATCCCCTTCTAAAAAAATCAATAGAAAAAGTAATGACAAATAAGGTTCATTTAATTGATCCAGCTGAGGAGATGATGAATCAACTCTCACTTTTATTAAATGAGCTTGGTCTTAGGCATGACTCTTCTGATAAGATAGAAGATATCTACTATAGCACTGCTAGTCCTGAAATATTTAAAAAACAAGCTGAGGATATTTTGGCTAAGAAAATAGAGGTAAATTCAGTGAGTTTAGAAAAGAAGCTTTTAATTGCAAGTAAAAATCAAGGAAAAATTAAAGAATTTCAAAAGATTTTTAATTCCTTAGGTTATCAAATTGAAAGTTTATTGGATTATCCTGACTTAGATGATGTAGAAGAGACAGGAAAAACTTTTGAGGAAAATGCAATACTTAAAGCAGAGACGATATCAAAATTAACAAAACGCTTAGTCTTAGCAGATGATTCAGGTCTTTGTGTGGAAGCTTTAGAGGGAGCACCTGGTATCTTTAGTCGTAGATATGCTGGAGAAAAAGCAACAGATGAAGAAAATAATGAAAAGTTATTAAAGGTGCTTTCAGAATTTAAAGATAAAGAAAAAAGAAAAGCTTATTTCCATTGTAGTTTAGTTCTTATAAGTCCTGAAGGAAAAAAATTATCCGTTGAAGGGAGATGGGACGGTTATATTGCAAAACAACTTGAAGGAAAGTCTGGATTTGGTTATGATCCTTTATTTCTCGTAGCTGAAACAGGGAAAACAGCTGCAGAATTAATGAGAGAAGAAAAGAATAAGATTTCTCACCGAGGACAGGCAATAAAAAAACTGATAAAAGAATTCCCTCAGTGGGTTGAAAGGAGTTATAAATGATTGTTATTATGAGTGATTCACATGTAGAGTCTAAGATAATTGAGGAAATAAAAAATCAATATTCTCAAAAAGCAGAGGTTTTTATTCATTGTGGTGATTCAGAGCTTTCAAGTCAAAGTAATATTTGGGAAGGAGTCCACGTGGTTGCAGGGAATTGTGATTATGATAGTGGTTATGCTCCGATGAAAATAATTAAGGTAAAAGACCTTAATATTTTAATTACACATGGTCACTTACAGTTTGTGTCTCCTTCAAGATTAGGGAACTTGCATGAATTAGCAAGAGAATACTCAGCTGATATTGTGTGTTTTGGACATATTCATCGTCCGATTGCGGAGATACAAAATCAGACTCTTTATTTAAATCCTGGCTCTCTTTCTCAACCTCGAGGTAATTGGCCAGATAAAATGTATCTTTTGCTAGATATAGAAGAAAGTGAAGAGAAAAGGATTTTTAAACTTTCTTATCGTACATTGGATCATAAAGCAATTGAAGACTTACAAATAAAATTGGAGATAAAGAAATGATTATCTCTGAAATGGAAGATTTTTTATCTCTTCACCGTTCAACTTTTGTAAAGTCGGCAAAAAATATTGCAATTTTAATGAGTGATCATAATGTTGCACATGCTAAACTCCTCTTAAGTCAATATAAGTATTCAAAAGTACCAGTTATTGATAAAGAAAAACATTTTATCGGTGTTATTGGTTTAAATGAAATTATTGAATTTGAGATGTCCACAGATTTTTATGAAGAAAAATCACATCAGACAAAAATTTCTGAGATTGTTAATTCCAATTTTAAAAGTGTTCAAGAGGATTTTAAAATTGAAGAGATTTTAAATAAGCTAGTTAAAGACCCTTTTATTCCTGTTTTAAGAGGGGAAATTTTTACAGGAATTATCACACGACAAGAAGTATTAAAAGCTGTAAATGCAATGATTCACAGTTTCACAAAAGATTATGACATTAGAAAACGAAATACATAAATTTTTAAAGATGAAGAAATTATCTACAAACTCGAGAAATAGTTATCGCTACGATCTCCAACAGTTTGTACAGTTTTTTGAGCAGCGTCAAATAAGTAAAGAAAGTCTTTTACTTTATCAGGAATCTTTAAGTTCTATGGCTATTTCAGCTCAAAAGAGAAAAATTTCAGCGATAAATCAGTTTTTATATTTCCTTTATGAACAAGAAAAGATGCCACATTTTTTGCAACTAAAAAAAGTAAAACTTATAGAAGCAAATTCTGTAGAAATTCCACATATGCGTGACTTTTCAAGTTTTTATAAAAAGATTGAATCTCCCGGTCAGTTTATTGCACTTTTAATTTTAGAAACTGGCTTAACTCCTTCTGAAATTTGTCAATTAAAATGGGAAAATTTTAACTGGCGTTTTAATGTGTTACAAATTGAGCAAAAAGGGATTCAGCGAGTAATTGCACTTCAGAATAAATTTTCAGTGCGTGCAAAAATTATTAGAAATGCGGATGAATTATTTTCAAAAACTCGTCAATCAATCCATAAAGAACTTAAGAAATATACAGACTATACTGCACGTGAGTTACGCGAACAGTTTATTTTAAAAAAAGTTCAAAATGGTCTTTCTATATATGAGTTAGCAGAAATTTTAGGATTAAAAACAACATTAACTCTTGAGAAATACTATAAGGAAAAAGTAAATTAATGGTAGATGAAGAATTTAAGCTAAAGTTATCTGAGGAAGAAGTTAATCCGTTTGAAGGACCACTTGATTTACTTTTACACCTAGTTCAATCTTATAAAGTTGATATTTTTGAAGTTTCTCTTCTTTCAGTTATTGAGCAGTATTTAGCTTATCTATCTACAATGAAAAGCTTAAATTTAGAACTGGCAGGAGAGTACATGTTGATGACCAGTCAGTTAATGCTGATAAAATCACGGCGTCTTCTTCCAACTGTAAGTGAAGTGTTTGTTGAAGAAACAGAGATGCTTGAGCAGGATTTATTGGCTCAAATTATAGACTATCAGCAAATTAAAAATGTATCAGATGATTTATTAAACCTTCATTCTCATCGTGCCAAACACTATTCAAAACAAAGAACAGAAATTGTATCATCAGAAGTTCATTTGGCCAGAAATTTAACAAGTATTGATCTTTTTCTTGTTTTTTCACAGATTTTAAAGCAAAAGAAAATAGAGGAGAGAGAAAATCATACCATTATTGAAGCTGAAAGTTATACGATTGAAGATAAAATAAAAGAACTTAACCAACTTTTAACTGAAAATAAAGAACTTAATTTTATAGAAATTTTTGAATATATTAGTAGTCGTGATGAATTAATCACAATATTCCTTGCTCTTTTAGAAATGGTTAAGTCAAACCAAATCTTATTAAGACAAGAAGAAAGTTTTGGAGAAATCTTATTAAGAAAGAAATAGAAATTAGATCAAAAATTGAAGCTCTTCTCTTTATTGCAGGTGAGGAAGGACTTTTACTTTCTGATATTGTAAATTTAACAGAATTAGCTGCCTCAGCCTGTCAAGAACAAATTTTAAAACTTAAACAGTCTTATGAGCAAAATAGTCAGTCTGCTTTTACAATTATTAAAACAGCAGAGCGATATCGTCTTACAACTAAGAACGATTTTGAAGAACTATTAAAAGATTATGCAAAGTCTGCAGTTAACCAATCGCTCTCAAAGTCGGCACAAGATGTACTGGCAATTATTGCTTATAAGCAACCTGTAACAAGACTTGAAATCGATAATTATCGTGGCTTATCTTCGACAGGTGTACTTACAACCCTTAGAACTTTTGGACTTATAGAAGTTTCTGGACAAGTTGAAAGTCCAGGTCGTCCCTCCCTATATTCAACAACCTCCTTTTTTTTGGATTATATAGGAATCAACTCTTTAGAAGACTTACCCCCTATTGTTGAAGTTGAAAATGAAGAGTCAGAATCATCTCTTTTTGGAAAGGTAGAAAATAATGAGAATTAACCAATATATTGCTCATGCAGGTATTACAAGCCGTCGGAAGGCAGAAGAATTAATTAAGAATGGGAAAGTTAAAGTTAACGGAATAAAAATGATAGATCTTAGCTATCAAGTAAAATCAGAAGATGTTGTTCATGTTAATGGACAAGCTATTTTTGAAGAAGAAAAAGTTTATTATTTACTCAATAAACCTCGTGGAATGATTTCTTCAGTATCAGATGAAAAGAATCGAAAAACAGTATTAGATTTATTTTCTTCAGTTAGTGAAAGAATTTATCCAGTTGGACGCCTTGATTGGGATACAAGTGGTCTTTTACTTTTAACTAATGATGGTGACTTTGCTAATCTCATGATGCATCCAAGTCATCAAATTGAAAAAGTTTATATCGCAAAAGTTGAAGGACAGGCAAATAAAATCAACCTTCGTCCTCTAACTTTAGGAATGAAAATAGAGGGGCAGAAAATAAGTCCTGCTCGATATAAAATTATTAAAACAGAAGCTAAGAAAAATGCTTCAATTGTTGAGTTGACTATACATGAGGGGCAAAATCATCAGGTGAAAAAAATGTTTGAAGCAGTAGGACTTCCAGTGATTAAACTCTCCAGAATAAAAATTGGTAGTTTAACCTTAGATTCTGTTGATTCAGGACAGTGGCGTGAACTTAAGAAAAAAGAAGTAGATGAATTAAAGAAAGAAGCAACAAATAAAGATACATAATTTCATTTACGTAAAAATCTTTAAATTGAAGATTACGTAATTTGAATTACGTAATTTTTAATTCTTTCTACTATGAAATAAAGTAATAACATGTAGTCGTAAATTAAATTATGTTTTATGATCTTTTAAAAGTATTAAATTTTTTATTTACTTAAACTTGTGATATAATTAACTTATCTTCAGGGCAGGGTGAAATTCCCGATCGGCGGTGTATAGATTTTCTATAAGTCCGCGAGCGAAAGCTGATTCAGTGTGATTCTGAAACCGACTGTATAGTCAGGATGGGAGAAGAAGTTATTATATCATGGATAGTGAGCAATTTTTGTTCATGATTTTTTGCATAACTAAAAACTCCCTTCAAAAAATGAAGAAATTCAAATTTTGGAGGACTTTTTTATGTCTAAAACACGGAAAATAACGCAGATAGCAATGCTTTCAGCTATTTCCACACTACTCGCTGCACCATTTTTGCGATTTTCAATATTACCAGTTGTTGAATTCTTACAAGTTGATTTGACGATAATTCCTATTCTTATTGCAGTTTTTAGTTTAGGTATTCGTTCAGCTTTTATTGTTTTGACAATTAGAACTTTACTTTGGCTTTTATTTTTTAATAGTGGACCTTCGACAATCATTGGACTACCGATGAATTATTTGGCAATGAGTATATTTATTCTTATTCTTTATTATTTCTTAAAAAATAAGTTCACAGTAAAAAGACTTTTAGCTTCAGGTATGATAGCAACTCTAGCTTTTACTCTGATAATGATAGCGGCTAATATTGTGTATGCAATCCCACTTTATTCAAAATTTGCAAATTTTGATATTGCCACAGTATTTGAAGGAGGAGTTAAATCTTATCTTTTAATAGGAGTCTTACCTTTTAATCTTATCCAAGGTGCCATTTTTACAATTGTTTTTGGACTTGTATTTTTAGCATTAGAAAAAAATAATTTATTGAAAGTTTATACATGTTAGAAATTTGAGTCAATCTAAAAATTAAATAATTATTTGTTTAATTGTTTAAAATGGAAAGAAGTATATTGTATAATCATTTTTATTTCATATTTCATATAAAATAGAGCTATTTAATCTAGCTTAAAAATTCTAACGATAGCTTATATTTGACAAAGTTTATTTTATTTGTTAAACTAATTAAAGTTCTTTATAGAATGACCGAAGACAGTAGGGGAGCTTGACTCATAAATTTCCTACCGAGGTGAGTAAATAATATTGATTATTAAAACTCTCTGTGTCTTTTGGTTGCAGGGAGTTATTTTATTTCCTGCCCAAAATAAAATAGGAGGTATTTATGAACGATTATAAAGTAAATGAAGCTACCATTGCTAAAAAAGAAGAGCTTGTTAGCTTTTATACTAAGAAATTTGAAGATGCAACTTCAATCGTTGTTGCAAACTCACGTGGATTAAGTGTATCACAAGATACAGAACTTCGTAAGCAATTGCGTGAAGCTGGTGTAGAATTGAAAGTTGTTAAAAATTCAATCTTACGCCGTGCAGCTGAAAAAGCTGGTTTAGAAGCTTTGAATGAAAACTTTGTAGGTCCATCAGTTATTGCATTTTCAAATGAAGACGCAATTGCTCCAGCAAAAATTATTGCTGATTTTGCAAAAAAAGCTGATAAGCTTGAAATTAAAGCTGGTGTGATCGAAGGTAAAGTATCATCAGAAGATGAAATAAAAGCAATCGCTGCATTGCCAAGTCGTGAAGGCTTGCTTTCAATGCTACTTAGTGTGCTTCAAGCACCTGTACGTAACGTGGCTTATGCTGTTAAAGCAGTGGCAGATGCAAAAGAAGAAGAAGAAGTGGCATAATTTTCTCTTTGAGAACTTATTCACTTTAAGATTATTATTTATTAAAATATAAAAAGGAGATATCAATCATGGCATTGAATATTGAAAACATTATTACTGAGCTTGAAGGAGCTACAATCCTTGAGCTTTCTGAGCTTGTAAAAGCTATCGAAGAGAAATTTGACGTATCAGCAGCAGCTCCTGTAGCTGTAGCAGGTGCTGGTGCAGCGGCAGCTGAAGAAAAAGATAGCTTTGATGTTGTCTTGACTTCAGCAGGAGATAAGAAAGTTGGAGTTATCAAGGTGGTTCGTGAAATCACAGGTCTTGGACTTAAAGAAGCTAAAGGTCTTGTTGACGGCGCACCTGCTCCAGTTAAAGAAGGAGCTTCAAAAGATGAAGCTGAAGAAATTAAAGCTAAAATCGAAGAAGCTGGCGGATCAGTTGAGCTTAAATAATCTCTTAATAAGTGAGAGGAAACAGTCAAATTTATATTTGGCTGTTTTTATTTTAATTTTGCACTTTTCATATTTTTATGTTACAATGATAAACGGTTCTGCAAGTCTAGCAGGAGCATTGACCGCATCAAGTGTATTACTTGATTGCTAAGGCCATACGGACAGCCGGGTCAACTGCCGATTGGAAATATAAATTTCCCTATTGATGGCACTTTTTTTAAGTGCTGGGGCGTCCGGCCCCACCCAAGAAACACTTGAGAGTGATCAATAAGAGTAGTAAAAGTAGACACTACTATATAGACTCTGAACCGTCCAAGAGAAAGTCTCTTGCTTTTTTAGACGTATATTGATAAACTCCAGATTTCTTCTTGGAGTTTTTTATATTAAAATAATGGTTAGGAGAAAAATATGTCAGCATTAATTGAATTTAAAAATGTTTCTAAAACATATGAAGATAATGGTCAAAAGGTATTATCAGATATTAGTTTTGAGTTGGAAGCTGGAAAATTTTATACACTATTAGGAGCTTCAGGTTCTGGGAAGTCAACAATTTTAAATATTTTGGCTGGTCTTTTAGAAGCAACAACTGGTGATATTATACTTGACGGGAAATGTATTAATGATGTCCCAACAAATAAACGTAATATTCATACAGTTTTCCAATCTTATGCTCTTTTTCCTAATATGACAGTGGCTGAAAATGTAGCTTTTGCTTTGAAAATACGTAAAATCCCTAAAGATGATATTAAAAGGCGAGTAGAAGAAACTTTGAAACTTGTTCAATTAGAAGGTTATGGTCATCGTAATATTGCAAAACTTTCTGGGGGACAAAGACAGCGTGTTGCCATTGCTCGTGCAATTATTGATAGGCCCAAGGTTGTTCTATTAGATGAACCTTTATCTGCTCTAGATTTAAAGCTTAGAAAAGAAATGCAATATGAGCTTAGAGAATTACAGCAAGAGTTAGGATTAACCTTTGTTTTTGTGACACATGATCAAGAAGAAGCTTTAGCAATGTCTGATTGGATATTTGTTATGAAGGATGGTGAGATTGTGCAATCAGGAAGTCCAACAGATATTTATGATGAGCCGATTAATCATTTTGTTGCAGATTTTATTGGTGAATCAAATATTTTAAATGGAATAATGATTAAAGATTATTTAGTAAAATTTAATAATCAAGAATTTGAAGCTGTTGATGGAGGAATGCGTGAAAATGAAGCAATTGAGCTTGTGATTCGACCTGAAGATTTAGAGTTCACCTTGCCAGATGAAGGAAAGTTTAATGTAAAGATTGATACTCAACTTTTTCGAGGTGTTCATTATGAAATTGTAGCTTATGATGATTTTGGAAATGAGTGGCTTATTCATTCAACACAGAAGGCTATTTTAGGTGAAACAGTAGGAATTAACTTTGAAGCAGAAGCAATTCATATTATGCGTCTTAATGAAAGTGAAGAAGAATTTGATGCTCGTATCGAAGAGTATGTTGAAGAAGAAGAGCAAGTAGAAGGGATTTTACAGGCACTTGAGGCTGAAGAAGGAGAGGATATAAATGCGTAAATTTTATTCTATCCCTTACTATATTTGGATTGCTTTATTTGTTATTGCTCCCTTACTGTTGCTTCTTTGGCAATCTTTTCAGTCTTTAGATGGAAGTTTGACGCTGGAAAATTATAAGAGTTATTTTACAAGTTCTGTTTATTTAAAAATGACGTTAAACTCAGTCTTATACGCGGGATTGATTACTCTTGTCTCTCTTCTCATTTCGTATCCAATGGCTTATATTATTTCTCGGTTAAAGATGCGAGAGATTTGGCTAATGTTAATTATTTTACCTACTTGGATTAATTTACTATTAAAAGCTTATGCATTTATGGGGATTTTAGGGCATGGAGGGACAATTAATCAATTTATTAGTTTATTTGGTTTTGCACCTCAGCAAATCTTATTTACAAATCTTAGTTTTATTTTAGTTGCAAGTTATATTAATCTCCCTTTTATGATTTTACCAATTTATAATGCCTTGATTGAGATGGATGAGCGTTTGATTGATGCAAGTCTTGATTTAGGAGCAAGTCGGCGTCAAACTTTTCTTCATATTGTTTTCCCTTTATCTATGGATGGTGTTCGTTCAGGAGTTCAAGCGGTATTTATTCCCAGTCTTTCACTTTTTATGATTGTTCGTTTGATTGGAGGAAATCGTGTAATTACTCTAGGAACAGCAGTTCAAGAACATTTTCTTGTGACTCAAAATTGGGGATTGGGATCAACAATTGGTGTTATTTTAATTATTGCGATGATTGGTGTGATGTATTTAACAAGAGAAAAAGAAAGGAAGCAGATATAAATGAAGAAGCTTGGCTTAAGTTCAAGACTTTATCTTGCAGTCATTTTAATTTTAATTTATTGGCCGATTTTTTACCTGATTTTTTATTCTTTTAATTCGTCTGGAACGATGCAGTCTTTTGAAAGTTTTACTTTGGAGCATTTTATAACACTCTTTTCAGATAGTCGACTAATGTTGATTGTTGTTCAAACATTTTTACTTGCCTTTTTAAGTTCTTTATTTGCTACGATTATTGGTACGATGGGAGCAATGTACTTGCAAGAAAGCAGTAAAAAAGTTCATAACAGTTTATTAAGTTTTAATAATATTTTACTTGTGTCACCTGATGTTATTATTGGGGCAAGTTTCCTGATTTTATTTACAATGATAGGCTTGCAGCTTGGATTTTTTAGTGTTTTAATTTCTCATATTGCCTTTTCAATCCCTATTGTTGTCCTGATGGTTTTACCTCGCTATAAAGAAATGGATCGTTCTTTAATAGATGCGGCTGAAGATTTAGGGGCAAATCGTTGGCAAATCTTAAAAGAAGTTATCCTCCCTTTTTTAACTCCAGGAATTCTAGCCGGATTTTTTATGGCTTTTACTTACTCTATGGATGATTTTGCAGTTACTTTTTTTGTAACAGGGAATGGCTTTTCAACTTTGGCAGTAGAGATATACTCACGCGCAAGACAGGGGATTTCTTTAGAAATAAATGCCTTATCGGCACTAATTTTCTTATTTTCTATTATTTTAGTTATTGCTTATTACTTTATCAACCGTGAGTCAAAAGTAAAGGAGATTTAAAATGAAAAGATTAATGACAATGCTGATGAGTCTTCTCATTATTATCTTTATATTAGCTGGAATAAATTGGAAATTTTCTGCTCAGTCTGGGACCACTACAAATGATCAAACTTTGGTTATTTATAATTGGGGAGATTACATTGATCCTGAACTCTTAGACAAGTTTACAGAAGAAACAGGCTATAAAGTTAGTTATATGACTTTTGATAGTAATGAAGCTATGTATACAAAAATAAAGCAGGCAGGTACAGCTTATGATATTGCTGTTCCTTCAGAATATATGATTGAAAAAATGAAAGAAGAAAATCTTTTAATCAAGTTAGATCATCATAAAATTAATGGTTTAGAAAATATTGATTCTAAATTTTTAAATCTTTCATTTGATAAAAATAATGATTATTCTATTCCCTATTTTTGGGGGACATTAGGGATTGCTTATAATACAAAAATGGTAGATCAAGAAATTGAGCATTGGGAAGATTTATGGAATCCTGACTTAAAAAATGATATTATGTTAATTGATGGTGTTCGTGAAGTGATAGGTTTTGGGCTTAATACACAAGGAGCATCTACCAATTCAACTAATAAGGAAGAAATTAATGCTGCTTATGAACATTTAAAACTATTAAGTCCTAATGTTAAAGCAATTGTTGCAGACGAGATAAAGCAGTATATGATTTCAGGCGAAGCTGCAGTAGCTGTTACTTTTTCAGGTGAAGCAGCTGAAATGGTTTGGGAAAATGAGGACATCAAGTACGTTGTTCCTTCTGAAGGAGGAAATCTTTGGTTTGATAATCTTGTCATTCCAAAAACTTCAAAAAATCCTGAACTTGCTTATGCCTTTATCAACTTTATGCTTGAGCCTGAAAATGCAGCTCAAAATGCAGAATATATTGGATATGCAACTCCAAATGAAAAATCGATACCTTTGATCGATCCTAAAATTACCTCTGATACACAGTTTTATCCTAAAGAAGAAACACTTGAAAATTTAGAAGTATATCAAAATTTAGGTTCAGAATGGCTCAGTTTTTATAACGATAAATTCTTAGAATTTAAAATGTATCGATAAACTAAGTTTTTAAACTTAGTTTTTTATATCTCTTGACATGGAGTAACTCTAACTTGTTATAATTAAACTAACCATAAGAAAAGAGGAAATTTATGAAATATATTAATTTAGGAAAAAGTAGCCTTAAAGTTTCACCAGTCGCTTTAGGTTGTATGTCTTTTGGAAATCCTGATAATTGGATACATGATTGGGTCCTAAAAGAAGAAAGAAGTCATGAAATTATAAAATATGCATTAGATAAAGGGATTAATTTTTTTGATACTGCAAATATCTACTCTAAGGGAGAAAGTGAGCGTATACTGGGAAAAGCAATTAAGAAATATGTTCATCGACATGAAGTTGTTCTTGCTACAAAATTATTTATGCCAATGAATGACAAAAATCCTAACAGTGGTGGACTTTCTAGAAAGGCAATTATACATGAAATTGATCAATCACTAAAACGTTTAGGAACTGATTATATCGACTTATATATTATTCATCGTTGGGATTATCAGACCCCTATTGAAGAGACAATGAAAGCTTTACATGATTTAGTAGAATCTGGAAAAGTAAGATATATTGGAGCTTCATCAATGCTTGCTTGGCAATTTGCAAAAGCACAAGAAATTGCAAAGAGAAATGGATGGACAGTATTTATTTCAATGCAAAATCATATGAATCTTTTATATCGAGAAGAAGAGCGTGAAATGCAGCCTCTTTGTGTGGACCAATCTATTGCATTAACTCCCTATAGTCCACTTGCTGCTGGACGCTTAGCTAGACCTTTTGCTGCCATCACTAAAAGGTCTGAAAGAGATAAGATTGCAATTCAAAAGTATGAGCATGGTTTTAAATCTGATCAAATAATTATAAATCGAGTAGAAGAGCTAAGTCAAAAGTATCAAGTCAGCATGTCTACAATATCTCTTGCTTGGCTTTACAGTAAAGAAGCAGTTATTGCTCCAATTGTTGGTGCTTCAAAAGAAAGATATATTGATGACGCTTTGACTGCTTTTGATTTTCAATTAAGTCCTGAAGATATTCAATATTTAGAAGAATCCTATCTGACTCGACCTTTGGTAGGACCTTTAGTTCAGTAAAAGTATTTCTTAATTGAAATACTTTTTTTTGTAATAATGATATTTACAAATTTTTAAAGTTATGTTATATTATATTTGTAACAATTATTTTTACAATTATATTGGAGGAAAAATGATTGAATTAAATAATATTGAAAAAAGTTATCCTCATTTTCATTTGGGTCCTATAAATTTTCAGATTAATAGAGGAGAATTTATTTCTATTATTGGCCCAAGTGGAACAGGAAAAAGTACTTTGATTAAACTCATTTCAAATCTTATAAAGGCTGATAAAGGAGAAATTAGCTATAAAATTAAAGAAGAAGAGATTCTTTATATTTCTCAAAAAGGAACAACTTTTAATCACTTGACAGTAAAAGAAAATTTAAGGATTAAAGATTTTTATGAGGAAGGGCAGATGATAAAAGCTTTAGAGAAAGTAAGTTTATCTAAAAGTGATTTAGAAAAGTATCCTTTTCAATTAAGTGGAGGTGAACGCCAGAGAATTGATCTGGCGCGTGCATTATTAACCAATGCAAAATTATTAATTTTAGATGAATCAATGAGTGCTTTAGATAAGAAAAATAAAGAAAGTATTTCAGAGCTGGTATTAGCTCTAGTAAACTCAAATAAAATAAGTGTTTTGTATATTACTCATGATGAATATCAAGCGAGGAAATATAGTCATCAATTAGTAAATTTATCTCAAGGGAAGATTTTAGAGATTGAAGATTTGAGGAAATCAGATGCAGGAAGTTTTTAATTTAACAATAGAGCATTTAACAATTGTTTTGACAACGATTTTACTTGCTTCAATTTTTTCAGTTTCTTTAGCAATTTTTATTTATAAAAAAGGAAAATATATTAACT